>NZ_BAAAOS010000011.1:0-33573 GCF_039530625.1 Kribbella sancticallisti
ACGCCCGGCGTCACTCACACCTGCCCAAACTTCAAACTTGACTCCCCGCGCGAAAGCTAGCCACCTGTTGAGGGGCAGGCCGTGGGGCCTGCCCCTCGCGGTGTCAGCGGTCGCCGTGCCAGGAGTGCCAGAGCGCGGCGTACGGGCCTTCGGCATCGACCAGTTCGTCGTGACCACCCAGTTCGACGATGCGCCCGTCCTCGACGACAGCGATGACGTCCGCGTCATGGGCGGTGTGAAGCCGGTGCGCGATCGCAACCACCGTCCGACCTTCCAGTACTCCGGCCAGCGACCTCTCCAGGTGACGAGCGGCTCGCGGGTCCATCAGCGAGGTGGCCTCATCCAGGACCAGCGTGTGCGGGTCGGCCAGGACCAGCCGGGCCAGTGCGATCTGCTGGGCCTGTGCCGGAGTCAGCGAGACTCCACCCGACCCGACCTCGGTGTCGAGCCCGTGCTCGAACCCTGCCACCCAGGCGTGCGCGTCGACAGCCCGTAGTGCGGTCCACAGCTCCGCGTCAGCTGCACCTGGACGAGCCAGCCGCAGGTTGTCGCGGACGCTGCCGACGAACACGTGGTGCTCCTGGTTCACCAGCGCCACGTGGCTCCGCACCTGCTCGGCAGACATCTTGTCGAGCGCGGCACCGCCCAGGGTGATGTCGCCAACGCGTGGCGAGTAGATCCCGGCCAGCAGCCGCCCGAGGGTGGATTTCCCTGCCCCAGAAGGGCCTACGAGAGCAACCCGGGCTCCGGGCTCCACCGTCAGCGTGACGCCGTGGAGCACGTCGCGGCCTTCCAAGTACCCGAAGCGGACCTCGTCGGCCAGCACGGTCCGGCCGTCCGGCTCGTCCTGCGCGGCCGCCGCTTCCTCCTCGATCTCCCGGACTCCGACCAGCCGGGCCAGGGAGACCTGGGCCACCTGCAGTTCGTCGTACCAGCGGATCATCATGTTGACCGGCTCGACGAGCATCTGGATGTAGAGAGCACCCGTGGTGAGTGCGCCGACGGTGATCCAGCCTTCGATGGTCAGCCCGCCACCGATCACCAGTACCGCGGCCAACGCGACCGTGTGGGTCATGTTGATCACCGGGAACAGGATCATCCGCAGATAGAGCGTGTAGCGCTCCCAACCCACCCACTGGCCGATCCGGGTGTCGCCGAGCTTGATCCGGCGGTCACCGAGCCGGTGCGACTCGACGGTCCGGCCGGCGTCGACGGTCTCCGCCAGCGCCGAGGCCACGGCCGCATAGCCAGCGGCCTCCGACCGGTACGCCGAAGGTGCCCGCCGGAAGTACCAGCGGCCGCCGATGATCAGGATCGGCGCGGCGATCACCACTGCCACGACCAGTTCCGGCGCGGTGACGATCAAGGCGCCGATCAGCAGGCTGGCCCAGATG
The DNA here is from genome assembly GCF_039530625.1 of Kribbella sancticallisti. Classification (NCBI taxonomy): domain Bacteria; kingdom Bacillati; phylum Actinomycetota; class Actinomycetes; order Propionibacteriales; family Kribbellaceae; genus Kribbella; species Kribbella sancticallisti. The sequence goes on from NZ_BAAAOS010000011.1 coordinate 1,395, forward strand.
ATCGCGATGGTCAGCTGCGGTACCGCGTCCCGCATGGCGTGCGAGAGCCGGTCCACGTCCGTGGTGATCCGGGACAGCAGGTCACCGGTACCGGCCCGCTCCAGTACGCCGGGCGGCAACGCGACCGCACGGACCAGGAAGTCCTCCCGGAGGTCGGCCAGCATCTCCTCGCCCAGCACCGCGCCCTTCAGCCGGGTCAACCGGACGAAGACGGTGTGGACGAGCAGAGCACAGACGAAGCCGAGCACGACGTACGGAAGGTCGACGTCCGTCTCGCCGACCGACAGCTTCTCCACGACGTTGCCGAGCAGCCAAGGCCCGACCATGCCGCTCAGCGCCGCCACCGCGTTGACCAGGGTCAGCCAACCGAAGGCACGGCGGTGACGCCGGAACAAGGTCTTCAGATAGGCCCGGACAGTGGCAGTCCCGGCAACCGGCAGGCGAGCCGCTTCCTGCGGTGCCGCCGGGTCGAACTCAGGGCGCTTCACGCCGACTCCTCGAGGGTTGGCTCTTGCTCACGCGTCACTACCGCGCGATAGCGGGGATTGCCGTGCACCAACTCGTGGTGCGTGCCGACTGCTTCTACTCGCCCGTCCGGAACGAACACGACCTGCTCGGCCCTGTCCAGCATCAGCGGGCTCGAGGTGAACACCACGGTGGTCCGCCCGGACCGGAGCAGCCGCAGGCCGTCCGCGATCCGCGCCTCGGTGTGAGCGTCCACCGCGCTGGTGGGCTCGTCGAGCACGAGCACCGCCGGGTCGACGTACAAGGAGCGGGCCAGAGCGACCCGCTGGCGCTGTCCGCCGGACAGGGAGCGGCCGCGCTCGGTCAGTACTGCCTTGGTCGGGTCAGTGACACCCGAGGGCAGCGACTGGCGCAGTACGTCCAGGATGTCGGCGCACTGGGCTGCATCGAGTGCTGTCTCGACCGAGACGGCACCGCTCGCCGGTACGTCGAACAGGTCGCGCACCGTGCCCGACAGCAGCACCGGATCCTTGTCCTGAACCAGTACTGCGGTCCGCGCCGACACCAGCGGCAGGTCGTCCAGGGGCACGCCGTCAAGCAGTACGGACGGGTCCTCGGGCTCCGCCTCGGGGCTGTGGCCGCCCAGACGATCAGCAAGCTGACCACCTGCGTCCGGGTCGCCGCAGACCACCGCGGTGAAGGAGCCGGCCGCCACCTCGAGACCGGTCAGCGGGTCGAACAAGTCGCCGTCGGGGACCTGTGCGTCCGAGGTGCCCTTGCTGTCGTCCATCCGCTGCAGCGAGAGCACGCGAGCCGCCCGGCGCGCGGACACCTTCGAGAAGATGAAGGCGCTGGCTGTCTCCTCGAACGTGTGCAGCGGCACCAGCATGAAGGTGATGAACCCGTACGTCGTGACGAGCTCGCCGACGCTGATCCGGCCGGCCGTGACGAGGTTGATCCCCAGCCAGACGATCACCACCAGGAACAGCCCGAAGAGCAGCACCTGGATCGCCGCGATCAGCGACCACATCCGCGCACTGCGGACCGCGCTGGCCCGGTACTCCTGCGAGGCGGCGCGGTAGCGGTCGAGGAAGAGTTGCTCGCCGCCGATGCCGCGCAGGACGCGCAGACCGGCGACCGTGTCCGCGGCCAGCTCGGTGGCCCGGCCGCCCTTGGCGCGCTGGAGATCGGCCCGGCGCTCGGCCGGTCCCATCAGGGGCACGATCGAGAAGGCCAGGATCGGCACCGCGATCAGCACCACCAGGCCGAGCTGCGGCTCGTAGAAGAGCAGCCCGATGACGACCGCGAAGCAGGTCAGCAGCGCGGCCGCGAACCGGCCGAGGACCTCGACGAACCAGCCGATCTTCTCGACGTCGCCGCTGCTCACGGCAACCACCTCGCCCGCGGCGATCCGCCGGGTCAGCAGCGAACCGAGCTCGGTCGCCTTCCGCGACAGCAACTGCTGGATGCGCGACGCGGTACTGATCCAGTTCGTCACCACGGCCTTGTGGAAATAGGAGTCCGCGGCGGCCTTGGTCGCGCCCATGACGAGCAGGAGCAGGCCGGCCATGATCAGCTTGGGGTACGACTTGTCGATGACAGCCTGGACCGCGAGCCCGACCGCGACCGGTGCGGCCGCGATGCCGCCGAAGTACAGCAGGCCCCAGAACAGCGCGATGATCTGGCCGCGCAGTTGCTGGTGTTCGAGCCAGAGAATGAGTCGGAGGCCGGACCGGGTGTCTGGCACACCTGGGTCGGCGAACGGAATGAGGCGCAGCGACATGACGTCCCAAAAAGGAGTTGAGGGGCTTCGAGACACCTGACCAGGCGAATGGAACAAGCCTAGGCTCGCCCGCGAGGGGCCCGTCAAACCGTTTATCACTCTGTGGAGCCGGCTATCTCTCAGTCCGTGGACCGTTGGCCGACCGGTGTCGCGGCGAGCGGTTGTACAGTCTTCAACGAGTCTGGCCGAGGCGGCCGGGCCGGGTGGCGGGAGGCTGACGGGTGGCGGAGTTGAGTCGCCGGCGGCGGTTGCTGGTGCTGGCGATCTGCTGCTTCAGCCTGTTCATCGTCGGCCTCGACTCGACCATCGTGAACCTGGCCCTGCCGGCCATCCGCGCCGACCTGGACGCCTCGGTGTCCAAGCTGCAGTGGACCATCGACGCCTACACGCTGGTGATCGCCAGCCTGCTGATGCTGTCCGGCTCGACCGCGGACCGGATCGGCCGCCGCCGGACCTTCCAGGCCGGGCTGGTGCTGTTCGGGATCGGCTCGCTGTTGTGCGGGTTCGCGCCGACGGTGGACATGCTGATCGGGTTCCGGATGCTGCAGGCGATCGGCGGCTCGATGCTCAACCCGGTGGCGATGTCGATCATCACCAACACCTTCACCGATCCACGCGAACGCGCCCAGGCGATCGGCGTCTGGGGTGGCGTGGTCGGCCTGAGCATGTCGGTCGGCCCGGTGGTCGGCGGGGCGCTGGTCGACTCCGCGGGCTGGCGGTACATCTTCTGGATCAACGTGCCGGTGGTCGTGCTGGCGGTGCTGCTGACGGTGTTCTTCGTGCCCGAGTCGCGGGCCGCGGTCGCGCGCCGGATCGACCCGGTCGGGCAGGCGCTGGTGATGGTGTTCCTGGTCGGGCTGACCTTCGGGATCATCGAGGGCCGTGAAGCCGGCTGGGGTTCGCCGCTGATCGTCGGCTGCTTCGTCGCGGTCGTCCTGGCCCTTCTTTTCCTCGTCTTCTACGAGCGGCGGCGGGAACAGCCGCTGCTCGAGCCAAGGTTCTTCCGCAGTGCGCCCTTCTCCGGAGCGACCTTGATCGCGGTCTGCGGCTTCGCCGCGCTGTCCGGGTTCCTGTTCCTGAATTCCCTATATCTACAAGAGGTTCGGGGCTACTCGGCGCTGCATGCCGGGTTGCTGACGTTGCCGATGGCAGCGATGACGGTGGTGTTCGCGCCGCTGTCCGGCTGGCTCGTCGGCAACCGCGGACCACGGCTTCCGCTCGTCGTCGCAGGCGTCATGCTCGGGACCAGTGGGTTGGTGCTGTCGCAACTCAGCGGCAGTACTGCGACCCCGGTGCTGCTCGTCGGCTATCTGATCTTCGGCATCGGCTTCGGGATGCTGAACTCGCCGATCACCAACGCGGCCGTGTCCGGGATGCCGCGCTCCCAGGCAGGCGTGGCGGCCGCGATCGCCTCCACCAGCCGCCAGGTCGGCGCGTCCCTGGGTGTCGCGATCGTGGGCACCGTGCTGACCGCGCGGCTGGTCGAACCACTCGAAACCGGGTTTGTCTCCGCTGCGAGGCTCGGCTGGTTCATCATCGCCGGCTGTGGTGGGTTGGTGCTCCTGCTGGGGCTGATCACCACCGGCCGCTGGGCCCGCGGTACGGCGGCCAAGGTCGCGGCCGAACTCGAGTCACCGGTGCCGGTCTCGCAGGCCTGACATCAATCTTCTCGCAACCCCGCGCGGATGAGCGCCTTCAGGCGTCCGCGCAGAATCTTCTGCCGGCGCTCCTCCTCCGGGAACAGATCGACGTACTCCAGGCCCTTTGCCGCGAGCAGGTCGTCGTCGAGCCGACGGACGGTTCCGGCCGGGAAGCGGTGCGTCATCGCCGCCTGCACGGCCTGGCTGTCGATGCCGCGGAGCAACTCGGTCAACTGCTCCTCGGTGGTGACGCCGAGCTGCGCGAGGATGCCGAGGATCCACGCGTAGTGGTTCGTCTTCGCGTGCGGCGCGTCGGGATAGCGCCTGGTCAGGTAGGACGTCAGCGTCGCCGCGGTCAGGTCCATCGGCTCCGCGTCCGGCTCGGCCGCGGCCAGTTCGCGGTACAGCTTGTCGATCTCGGCGAACTCGTTGTCCGCGAGTTCCATCAGCGCCGCCGCCAGCAGGAAGCGCCGGTCGAACTCGGGCTTGCGGTCCGGCGGGATGTCCAGCTTGTAGCGGATGTCGTGCTCGAACTCGGCCCAGGCGTGCTGGACCGCGGTACGGACCTGGATCTCCATCGTCAGGTTCTTCAGTACGGCGTACTCCGGCAACTCGCGGCGGTGCGCGTTCAACCGGACCAGGTAGTGCTTGCTGGCATAGCCGAAGGCGCCCTGCGCCCGCGTGTGCGCGCCCATGTCGGTGTGCTCGACGATCTCGAACTCGGACTCGATCACCTCGCAGACCCGGTCCACCGCCTCGACCAGGAAGGTGATGATCCGGGCCGCGACCAGGTCGGTGATCTGGTTCAGCGGATCGTCGTACTTCGGCTTGCTCGGGTCGTCCGGATGCGGTTTCGACGCCTTCGCCAGGAACGACTCCGGATCCTTGGCCCGGGCCGTCGCGCTGAGGTAGTTGATGCCCTCTTCCTCGCCGATCAGCTCGTTGATCAGAGCTTCCAGCTTCCGGGCGCCACCGACGTACTGCTGGTGCGTCCGCTCGTACTGCGCAGCGGCCTGCACGGTCCACTCCCGCAGCTCAACCCCGGCCATGCGCAGACCATAGTGCCCAGCAGGGCGCTAGGGGTGGCTAACCGTGTCTAGTGATATCTAGCGTTTTTGCTAGACGTGGTAGGAAACTGACAGAACAGCGACACGCGATCGGGCTCGCTAGCGAAATCTAAGGAAAACGCTAGACACGCTCATAGAGTGAAATGCATGGATCCGATTCGGAATCCCTATGCGCCCGGCGCCGGTCAGCGCCCGCCCGAGCTGGCCGGTCGCGACACCGAGGTGCGGCAGTTCGAGGTCGTGCTCGAACGCGTCGCCGCAGGGCGGCCCGAGCGGAGTCTGGTGCTGTCGGGGCTTCGCGGCGTCGGCAAGACCGTGCTGCTGAACACGCTGCGCAGTCAGGCGATCAAGCGCGCTTGGGGAACCGGCAAGATCGAGGCCCGCCCGGACCAGAGCATCCGGTTGCCGATCGCGCAGGCGATGCACACCGCGATGCGCGAGCTCGGCCACCGGCACCGGGACGACGAACGGGTGGACCAGTTCAGCGCAGTACTGAAGGCCTTCGCGCTGCGGACCGCGCAGAACGACCGCAAGGGGATCCGCTGGCACCCACCGGTCGACGTGGTCGCCGCCAAGGGCCGCGCCGACTCGGGCGACCTCGAGATGGACCTGATCGAGCTGTTCGCGGACGCGGCGGACCTGGCCGGCGATCTGTCGGTCGGGGTCGGCCTGTTCATCGACGAGATGCAGGACATCTCCGCGGACGACCTCTCCGCGCTGTGCGCCGCGTGCCACGAGATCTCCCAGCAGAGCGCGCCGCTGGTCGTGGTGGGCGCCGGGCTGCCGCATCTGCCCGCAGTACTGTCTGCCAGCAAGTCGTACTCCGAGCGCTTGTTCCGCTACGTGCGGGTGGATCGCCTGGCGCGCGAGGCGTGCGACCGGGCTCTGATGGTGCCGGCCGAGACCGAGGGCGTGCAGTTCGAGGAGGAGGCCCTCGACGAGCTCTACGCCCAGACCGACGGCTACCCGTACTTCGTCCAGGCCTTCGCCCACGCCACCTGGGACCACGCCCCGACCAGCCCGATCACCATCAAGGACGTGGCAGTCGCCGCCCCCGAAGCCTCCGCCGAACTCACCGTCGGCTTCTTCGGCTCCCGCTACGAACGCGCCACCCCTGCCGAACGCGAGTACATGCGAGCCATGGCCGAGCTGGGCATCGCCGCCGACGACGGCTCCGTCCCCACCGCCGAAGTAGCCACCACCTTGAACCGCAAACCCCAATCCCTCTCCCCAGCCCGAGACGGCCTGATCAAAAAAGGCCTGGTCTTCTCCGCCGAACGCGGCACCGTCGCCTTCACCGTCCCCCACTTCGGCAAGTTCCTCCGCACCCGCACCGCTTAGTCCTACGCCCTTCAGTTCGTGCGGCAGGGGGTGCGCGAGGTATCGAGATTGCGACCACTCTGAGTCATGATGCCGTCTGTGATGACTTGCCTGCGTTTCCGGCTGGACGGCTCCCGCTGCTCGAATCCAACCGACTATGTGGACGGCTGGTGTCATGAGCCCGACTGCGATGGATTCGTCCGAGCGGAGAGCGCTTCGTCCCCACTGACGGCCGCGCCGCCGAGCGGGACCGCTCGTCAGGTGAGTGAGTCCGAGGCGATTCCGCTCGGGGACATCAGCGTCGAGGACGTCGGTCACGTTCACATCTCCGACCGTGCGCTGCAGAGTTTCTGCTCGCACCACGGCGGAGGTAGCCGTGAAGCAGAAGCGCAACTTCGGTCCATGCTCGAGGACCTTCTGCTCAAGTCCGCGAGGCGCATCTCAGACTCCGGTTACCTGAGGCTGGCGCGAGATGGATATTCCGTGACCTTGTCGCCTGATCGAGGCACGGTAGTCGGGTATTCGACGGTGCACCGGGAGCGAACCTGGGCCCAGGTGCAGGCTGGTGTCCGATCCCGAATCCGAAGGCACTGGGAGGGCCGGGGAGCCTCCGGTGATCCGCAGCCGAGCGGACCGCCGATCGAGCTCAGCGAGTTCTCCACTGTGCTGGACCCTGATCAGATCTACTTGACGGCCAGGGTGCGGAGATCGTACGCGCGGCTGGCGACGATGCGGGATGTGGCCGATGACGAACTGGATCGAGCGATCAGAGCCGAAGTGAGCCGGTTCGGCTCCGCGGAGATCGTCCACCGAGAAGACGGGCTGTTCGAGGTCACCACGGCCTCGATGACCTGGCTGGTTGGTCCGGACGCCCGATTGCTGTTCGGCGTCAAGCGCCGCCCCGAGACACCCGCGCCTCCTCCGGTCGAACTGCCCCAGCCGGCGTCCGAACACCGCCGAACGTGAAGATGGGGTGGGTGGGCTTTCGGGAATTACCGGTGAGTCGCTAGGGTGAATCGTCATGACCACCGGGCGGGATCGGCAGCGTGCGGGGACGCGTGCGCGCCGGGCCAAAGCTGGGCGGCACAGCCGGCGGAAGTCTTACAAGGCGCAGTGGCTCTCGGTGACCGCGTTGGCGGTGCTCGGGACTGTGATGGTGGTGCATCCGGATGCCACCCAGCAGTCGAATCTCGCGGCGCAGTTCAGCGGGAACGCGGTGGCCGTGAAGGATGTCGCGCAGGCGCCCGTGGTGGAGCCGACCCAGGTTCCGACGCCGACGGCGACCTTCAACACGCCGTTGCGGCCGGCACCGACCCTGACCAGGCAGCCGAAGGGCTCCAAGCCGAACGTGACCGTCTCGACCGGCCGCCTGGAGGTGGTCGCGGGGTCCGCGAAGGCGACCGGTGTGCGGGACAAGCTCACCTACCGGGTCGAGATCGAGGACGGGCTGTCCTTCAACGGAGCCGTCGTCGCGGCGGCCATCCACAAGACGCTGACCGACGCGCGCGGCTGGCAGGCGATCCACCCGGCCAGCTTCGAACGGACCGACAAGCCCGACGCCGATCTGCGCGTCATCCTCGCCACGCCGACGCTCACCGACAAGCTCTGCCTGCCGCTCGACACCGGCGGCGAGGTCTCCTGCCGGGTCGACGACCGGGTGGTCCTCAATGCCAAGCGCTGGATGTACGCCGTCCCCGCGTACGCCGGCAAGGTCGACCTCTACCGCAGCTACCTGGTGAACCACGAGGTCGGCCACTTCCTCGGCCACGGCCACTCCACCTGCGACAAGGCGAAGACGCCGGCGCCGGTGATGATGCAGCAGACCAAGGGCCTCGGCGGCTGCCTCCCCAACGCCTGGCCGACGATCAAAGCCACCTGATCCCGCGCGGCTCGTGAGAGCCTGGGCCTACAGACCGAGCGGGAGGGAGCAGCGATGTCGTCACCTCAGTTCCCCACCTATGGCCGGGGCGACGAGCCGGAAGAGCCCCGCGACGACGAGCACTACGCCAAGCCCGCGCCGTACGGCGGCAACACCTACGGCGGCAGCCCGTACGTCGACCCCGCGCAGCCCGGCGCGTACCCCGCCCCACCCCAGCCCGACGCCTACCCCGGCCCACCCGGCCCACCCGGAACACCCGGCATGCCAGGCGCACCCGGCCCGTACGGCGATCAGCACGGCTACAACCAGCCACCCGCCTACCGCCCGGGCAACCCCTACGGTCAGCCAGCACACCCGCAGCAGCACGAACTCCCGACGTACGGACGGGACGGGGACCTCGCACCCCGCGACCCTCGCGCAGCCCGAGTTGTACTGCTCGCCACGATCATCGCCGGGGTCTACGGACTCCTGGTCATCTCCGTCCAGAGGGTGTCCCTCCGCGAGATCTCCCAGGCTCCCGGCTCGCCCCTGAACCACCCGCTGCGCACAGACGTCATCGACACAATCGGCCAGCTACTGATCCTCCTGGTCGGTGCTGCTGCGCTGGTGATGTGGCTGCGCGACGTACTGGCTCGCCGCAAGGCAGGAATCCAGCCGGACCCGATCGAGCTCGGCGGACTCGGCCTGGTCGCCGTGTCGTTGGTGCCGCTGCTCATCTGGATGATCATGGTGCTCACCACGGGGATGGGCGCCATCGACGACTCCCTGGACCGCTTGCCCACGGCGTACGGGTGGGGTGGCACCGGACTGCTCATCCTGGCTGCGGGGTTTGCTCTCGGGTACCGCGAGCTCAAGCCGGACGTGTCGAACCCGGTCGTTCAAGCGCCTCCGAACCGGCCGCCCTGGGAGTGACCTTGCCTGTAGTACTGGTTCCCGGTCTCGGCCTTGGACCAGAGGCCTATGCGCCGACAGTGGCGCTGCTGGAGGCGCAGTACGAGGTAGTGACCTTGCCTGGGTTCGGCGAGCGCGTTCGGCGAGGTGACGACCTACGGACTGAAGCCCTGGCCCAGCGGGTGATCGCTCGGCTGCAGGAGCCGTCCGTGCTGGTAGGTCATTCGGCAAGCTGCCAGATCGTCGTTGCGGCAGCTCTTGCCCGGCCCGACTTGGCAGAAGGGCTTGTACTGGTCGGCCCGACTGGGGAGGTCGAAACCTCGACCTGGCCCAGGCTTGCTGCCCGGTGGGTGCGGTCAGCGGTGTTCGAGTCGCCGCGGCTCATACCGGTGCTGGCCCCGCAGTACTTCCGTACCGGCTTCGTGTCGATGGCCCGAGCGATGGAGGTCGCCAGGCGGTACGACCTGGCCGCGGCGATCCGGGGTCTCGAGACGCCGACCGTGGTCGTGCGCTGCCGGCACGACCGGCTGTGCCCGCCGTACTGGGCGCGGCGGCTGGCTGACCTCGCGGGTGGCGAGTGCTGGACGTTCCCGACCGGATCGCACATGCCGCCCCTCACCAACGGCCCGGAACTTGTGACGTTCATCAATCGCGCAGCCGGTGTATACAACGAGCACTAACGGGTTATCGTTGACGCAGTAACAACCTCCGCGGGAGCTCGCGCCGACATGGCGGGCTGAGAGGGCGACGAGCTGCACCGGCAGCCGGGTCGCCGACCGCCTGAACCTGACCGGGTAATGCCGGCGTAGGGAGCAGGTCGACATGACCACGACTGCTGTCCGCAAGAACCACGAGTCCAGCGCCGAGGCGCCGCTTGTCCTGACTACGGACACGCCACGCACGCTGGGCTTCCTCGACCAGTTCACCCTCTGGGGGAACCTCGGTATCTCGCTGTTCGGCCCGGTGACCGGCGCGCTCGTCGCGGCGTACACCGGCTCGCTGGTGAAGGGCCTGATCGCGGTCGTCGTCGGCTGCGGGATCGGCGCGCTCGTCCTCGGCGGCGCGGCGGTCTTCGGCTCGCACACCGGGGCTCCGGCGATGGTCAGCCTGCGCGGCCTGTTCGGCCGCCGCGGCTCGGTGGCGCCGACCGTGCTGAACATCGCGCAGAACGTCGGCTGGGCCACGATGGAGATCATCGTCATCTCCCAGGCCGCTGTCGCGGTGACGAGCGAGCGCTACCGCTGGCTGTTCGTGCTGATCGCCGGCTTCATCGCCACAGCAATGGCCGTACGGCCGCTGGGCAGCGTGAAACTGCTCCGCAAGTTCATGGTCTGGCTGGTGCTGATCGCCTCGGTCTACCTGTTCGTCCAGGTGCTCAGCAAGCCGGTGCACGACCTGCCGCAGGACGGGGTGTTCGGCTTCTGGCCGGGCGTCGACCTGGCCGCGGCCGGCGTCGTCTCGTTCGCGCCGCTCGCCGCCGACTACACCCGCCACTCGCGGACGAACAAGGCCGCCTTCGCGGGCTCGGCCCTCGGCTACGGCCTGGCCGCGATCCTGTACTACGCACTCGGCGTGATCGCCGTCGCCACTCTGCAGACCAACAGCACCGACGTGATCACCGCCCTGGTCACCCTGCCCGCGGGCGCGATCGCGTTGTTCGTGCTGCTGGTGGACGAGGTCGACGAGGCGTACGCGAACGTCTACTCGACCACGATGGCCGCCCACAACCTGGTCGGCCACATCGACCGCCGGTGGATCTCGGTAGTGATCGGCGTGGTCGCCACGGTGCTGGCGCTGTTGGTGGACCTGGGCAACTACACCCAGTTCCTCTACCTGATCGGCTCGGTCTTCATCCCGCTGTTCGCGGTCGCGATCGCCGACTTCTTCGTGGTCAGCAAGATGCGCTGGGACGTCTCCGACACCGCCCGCTTCCGCTGGCAGCCCACCCTGGCCTGGGTCTTCGGCTTCGTCGCCTACCAGTTGGTGAACCCCGGCACGGTCAACGGCTGGTCCCCCTTCTGGCTCGACGTCCAGGCCGCCGTCTTCAACAACCACCCGGTACCGACCTGGCTCGGCGCCACCTACACCTCGATCATCGTCTCGATGCTGGCCGCGATCCTGTTCGGCCGGCTGGGTCGCTCTCGCCAGACCGCCTGAACAACACCAACGCCGTTCGCCGACTTCCGAAGGTCTCGATCTGGGACCCGATACTGACAGTGACCCAGCAGTGCCGGGATACTTGCGCAATGCTGAACTCTGCACTGCGCAGCCGGGCCGAGTACGAAGAACTCGGGGTCGAGGGGCTAGCCAGTCGCACCACGCCCGAACGTGATGCCGCCACCGTCGAGGCCGTCGAGGAACTCCTGGAGGGCCGGGAGTCCGTACTCGACCTGTGCTGTGGTTACGGCCGGATCAGCCTGCCACTGCGGCGTTCCGGCAAGGTCGTCCGCGCTCTCGACATCTCGCCGAACCTGATCGAGGCGGGCCAGGCCAAGGCCCGCGAGGAAGGTCTGTCGATCGACTGGGCGATCGGGTCGATGACGGATCTGCCCTACAAGTCGGACTCGTTCGACGCGGTGATCTGCCTGTGGACGGCGTTCCACGAGTTGTTCGCCGAGGACGAGCAGATGTCGACGATCTGGGAGATCTCCCGGGTGCTCAAGCCGGGCGGCCTCGCGGTGATCGAGGGCCCGATCTGGGGTCCGGCGACGGCGTCGGAGATCGCCAACGGCCTGCGGCAGGGTCCGGAGCACCGGATCGTCACGACCGAGCAGTTCGGCAGCAGCAGCGTCCACTTCATCCACGACGAAGCCAGCTACGGCCGCCTGTGCGCCGCGGCCGGCATCGAGGACTACAAGGTCTACAAGCGCGAGTGGGGCGGCCGCCGCCGGTTGATCCTGGAGATCCGCCAACCCACCAACGGATAACAGCCGGTACTGCGTGCCGCCGCTGACCCGCCGACGTCGGCTGCAGGTAGCTTCCATCGGCTCGCAGGCGCTTGCACCTGACCCGCCGCCCGCAGAGCGGATGGAAGCAGTGGTTGTGGAGGTGGCGGTCAGCCCTCCACGAACTGCTTGATGGCCAGGCTGAGGTCTGCCGGGGTGGAGAGCATGGGCAGGTGGCCGGTGGGGAGTGAGTGGGTCCAGGTGGGGTCGAGGTTCTTGGCGTAGGTCTGTTGAAGCGCGGGCGGGAACTCCTTGTCTGCTGTGGTGGTGAGGTAGCCGCGGTGGGCCGGGAAGGTGCGTGGGGCAACGGTGTCGCGGTAGAGCTCGGCCGACTCGGGCTTGAACTCACGCACGATGCGTTCCACCAGCGACTCCTCGAGACCCGCGGCCAAACCAGCGCGGATGGCTTTCTCCGGTGGCTTCGTGCCGGCCAGACGGACGGCGGCGCGGACGATCAGCTTCTGCGGGAACGGCAGCGCGCTCAGGAAGGACTGGCCGGGCTGGGGAATCGACGCGGCGATCGCGAGGATGCCGTCGACCCGATCGGGGGCCTGGGCAACCAACTGGCCGGCGATCACCCCACCGATGGAGTGCGCGACAACCGTGAACCGCTCCGGCGCCACTGAGGAACAGCAGAGGAGAAGTCATCCGAACAACCTAGTCGGGACGACCGACTACTTCCTCAGTATGCCTTTCTCTCCGTCGGCCGATCCGCACCTCACGCACCGCCGGCTCGCCCCAGAGGTGGGCTAAAGCTGACGCGTCAGATTCCACCGGGAACCATTCACCGGAATTTCCTGCCGAATGGTAGGTCGCGTCGTCGCCGGCGAGCCGAAACCCCTTGTCTGCAAGGCGAAACAAAAAGCAGGTCCCCACTCCACAATGGGGACCTGCTCCTTTGTCCGGCCAGTGTAAATGCTTTCGGGTGACCGAAGGAAAACTCAGCTTTTCGATTCAAGATTCAGCAGAAAACGCTTCGCGTCGAGCCCGCCCGCGTAGCCGGTGAGCGCTCCGCTCGCACCGATCACCCGGTGGCAGGGCAGTACGACGCAGAGCGGGTTCGCGCCCAGCGCGGTACCGACCGCCCGGGCCGCCTTCGGCCGATCGATCTCGCCCGCCAGCTGCCCGTACGTCGTCGTACGGCCGTAGCTGGTGTGGCTCGGCAGATCGCTGAGCACGATCCGCTGGAAGGGGGTCGCGAGGACGAGGTCCACCTCCAGGTCGAACGCGTGCCGCCGGCCGTCGAGGTACTCGTCCAGTTGGCGGCGTACGTCGTCCAGGGCGCCGGGCTGGCGCAGTACGCGGGGGGAGATCGCGCGGGCCAGCCGGTTCGTCATCGTCTCCTCGTCGCCGAAGGAGCTGGCCACCACCCGGCCGGCCGCGGTGGCGAGCAGCAGGGTGCCGATCGCGGTGTCGTGCAGGGTGTAGGCGACGTCGGCGTCCGGCAGGACCGGGGGCCGTCCGTCGTCGCGGTTCACTGGGGTGAGGGTCAACCGGGCGAGCCGGTTCTCCAGGTCAGTCATCGTCAACTCCGAGTTTGCTGCGCAAGGTCGCGAGCGCATCGCTGACCAGTCGGCGGGATGCGGCAGGCGTGGTGTCCAGAGCGGCGGCCACGCCATGGTGGTCCAGGTCGCCGACGTATTTCAGCGTGACGGCAAAGCGTTGCCGTTCGGGTAGGGCGTTCACGGCCCGCCAGAGGTCCGGATCGGGCCAGTCGGTGGCGTCCGGGCCGTCCATCGCGATCGGCAGGTCTTCGTTCAGCGGGCTTTGTGGTTTCCGCGCCCGGTGCAGGTCGGTCGCGCAGCGGGCGGTGATGGTGAGCAGCCAGCTGCGCAGGTTTCGGGCCGAGGTGAGTTTCGGGTACGCGGCGAACGCCTTCTCCCAGGCGCGCTGCGCGACGTCGTCGCCGTCGACCGGCCCGGCCAGTGCCCGGGCAAGCCGCACGACGTCCCGCCAGTGCTCGTCCACGAGCGCCTGGAACGGCGGCAGCGACACCCTCTCCGAAACCATCACGCCAGTAGAACGCACGCACCGTCGGTGGTGTGAGGGTGCACCGCCGCGTGTCGTTCCGGCACCTGATCAGTTTCGGCCTGCTGTTCCGAATGCCGAGATTGTCTAGTTGTCCAGTCGACTTTGATGAGACAGTCATGGGGTGCTGATCAGCCGTCTGTTCACCCGCCGCCGCGTCATCGACCAGATGCGCACCGCCGGCGGTACCTGTCGCTGACCACCTGAAGTCCCGGCCGGTTTCCCGGCCGCGCGCGTACCGGCGGATCTGACGCCGGCTGCCTACCCACCCGTCCGGTCGCGGTGCTTCTGCCTGTCCGCTGCCGGTCGTTCCTGTCCCGTCCTGAGGGAGAGACATGTCCGTTCCTGCGTTCAACCCTGCCCGCATCAGCCGCTCCGGCCTGAGCGTCGTGCCCGATCGAGTCGACGAGCGCACTGTCGACGCCGACATCTTCCGGTCGGTGTTCCGCCGGCACGCGGCCGGCGTCGTGGTGATCACCGCGGATGCCGGTCACGGCCCGGTCGGGTTCACCGCGACCTCCCTGGTCTCGGTGAGCCTGCTGCCGCCGCTGGTGTCGTTCTCGATCGGTGCCACCTCGTCCAGTTGGCCGACCGTGCACCAGGCCGACAGCCTGGTGATCAACTTCCTCGACGCCGGCCAGCACGACCTCGCCGGGCGGTTCGCCGCCAGAGGCGTCGACCGGTTCGCCGACCCGACCCGCTGGTCCCGCCTGCGCACCGGCGAACCGGTGCTGGACGACGCCCCGAGTTACCTGCGGGCGCTCGTCGAGCACCGCTTCGCCGTGGCCGACCACCACATCGTCGTGGCCCGGCTCGCCACCCACGCCGAGCGCCGCGAGCACGAGCCGTTGCTCTACCACGACGGCCGCTACGCGACCACCGACCGGCCCGCCTGAATCCCTTGTCTGGAAGAAGCTCATGCCCAAGAACAAGTTCCTGGTACTAGCCGCCGCCGTCTCGGCGCTGACCCTGCTGTCCGGCTGCGGTGGTGACGCCGCGGCCGGTGCCGGCGCGAAGCTCGCGCCCGACGCGGCGCTGCCGACCGAAGTACCGGACGGCACCAAGATCGTCGTCGGCGATCCGACCACCCAGAAGGCACTCCAGCTGTCGGGGCAGCTCGGCAAGGTGTCGAAGTTCGTCCAGTTCGCCAACCTGAGCGGCGGGCCGCAGACCACCGAGGCGTTCCGGGCCAAGGCGCTCGACCTCGGCTCGGTCGCGGAGGTTCCGCCGATCCACGCCACCTGGACCGGCCTGAAGGTCAAGATCGTCGCGTCCAAGTTCCGCCAGGACGCGATCGACCACCCGATCTACCAACTCGGCATCGCACCCGGCGTACAGGTCAAGACGCTCGCGGACCTGCGCGGCAGGAAGATCGCCTACAGCCCGGGCCAGGCCCAGGGCGCGCTGGTGCTCAAGGTGCTGAAGAAGGCCGGGCTGACCAAGGACGACGTCGAGTTCGTCGAACTGCCGAGCACCGGCGACGTCTATGCGAACGCGCTTGCCGCCAAGCAGGTCGAGGTCGCCCCGATCGGCGGTGTCCAGATCAAGCGGTACCTGACGAAGTACGGCAAGGACGGCGCCACCACGATCCAGCACGGCATCCGGGACGACGCCGGCCATCTCTACGGGCCGACCGAGTCGCTGGAGGACGCGGGCAAGGCCGCCGCGATCCGGGCGTACGTCGCCGCCTGGGGAGTCGCCCAGGAATGGATCGACAAGCACCCGAAGGAGTGGATCGAGGGCTACTACGTGAAGGACCAGGGCCTCAGCGCCGCCGACGGTCAGTGGCTCGTCGACAACGCCGGCCACCCGGACATCAGCGCCGACTGGAGCGAGGCGATCAAGCGGCAGCAGGAAACGATCGAACTGCTCGCCAAGGAGACCAAGAACAAGGAGATCCAGGCCGCGGACCTCTACGACCTGCGATTCCAGACCGTTGCCGCCGATGCGATCAAGGGGGCCGCGAAATGACCCAGTTGGCCACCCTGCCCGGCGTCCGCGCCGAGCGGGACCAGTCCATCGTCGCCCGGCCCGGACGCCGCCGGCGCCGGCTCGGGCCAGGCAATCCGATCAAGTTCGGCGCCGCCCTCGGCCCGGTCCTGCTGCTCGTCCTCTGGAGCATCGGCTCGGCCACCGGCTGGCTCGATCCCCGAGTGCTGTCCGCGCCCTGGACCGTCGTCACTACGACCGGCGACCTGGTCGCGGACGGACGGCTCCAGTCGAACCTGCTGACCTCGGCCCAGCGAGCCTTCGCCGGGCTGGGCCTCGGCATCCTGCTGGGCACCGTGCTGGCGCTGCTGTCCGGGCTGAGCCGGATCGGCGAGGCGATCCTGGACGGCCCGATCCAGATCAAGCGCGCGATCCCCTCGCTCGCGCTGCTGCCGCTGCTGATCCTGTGGCTCGGCATCGGCGAGTCGATGAAGATCACCACCATCACCCTCGGCGTCTTCGTGCCGATCTACATCCACACCCACAACGGCCTGCGCACCATCGACAGCCGGTACGTCGAGCTCGCCGAGACCGTCGGGCTGTCGCGGTGGGAGTTCATCCGCCGGGTGGTCCTGCCGGGTGCGCTGCCCGGCTTTCTGCTCGGCCTGCGCTTCGCGGTGACGGGTGCGTGGCTGGCGCTCGTGGTGGTCGAGCAGATCAACTCCACCAGCGGTATCGGCTACATGATGGAACTGGCCCGCACCTACGGACAGACCGACATCATCATCGTCGGCCTGGTCCTGTACGGCGCGCTCGGCCTGCTCTCCGACGGAGCCGTCCGCCTGATCCAGAGGAGGGCGCTGACATGGCGACGCACACTGGCGGACTAGTCCGTGAGAAGGCAGTCGAGGTCCGCGGACTGACCAGGAAGTACGACGAACGCGCGGTGCTGGACGATCTCGACCTCAGCATCAGGCCTGGCGAATTCGTCGCCCTGCTGGGAAAAAGTGGGTCCGGCAAGAGCACGCTGCTGCGAGCACTCGCAGGGCTCGACTACGACGTCACCGGCACCGGGGACATCGCAGTACCGGCGAAGGTGTCCGTGGTGTTCCAGGATTCGCGGTTGTTGCCGTGGGCCCGGGTGCTGGAGAACGTAGTACTGGGTTTGCGTGGTGCCGACGAGCGTGGCCGGCAGAGCCTGGAAGAGGTGGGTCTGACCGGGCGCGAGAAAGCCTGGCCGAACGAGTTGTCCGGTGGTGAGCAGCAGCGGGTGGCCTTGGCTCGGTCGCTGGTCCGGGAGCCGGAGTTGTTGCTCGCGGACGAGCCGTTCGGGGCGCTGGACGCGTTGACTCGGCTGAAGATGCACGTCCTGCTGCGCAAACTCTGCGCGGCCCACCAGCCCGCAGTACTGCTGGTCACTCATGACGTGGACGAGTCGATCGTGCTCGCCGACCGGGTGATCGTGCTCGACGAGGGCCGGGTCGTGGCCGAGGAGCGGATCGAACTGGCCGAGCCGCGCAGCCCCGCCGACCCTGGGTTCGCCGCTGTCCGTGCCAAGCTTCTCGACGCGTTGGGAGTAACGCTGTGAGCCGTCAATTGCACCTGAACGCGTTCCTGATGAGCACCGGGCATCACGAGGCCTCCTGGCGGCTGCCGGAGAGCAACCCGGTGGCGAACACGGACGTCGCGCATTACCAGAACCTGGCCCGGATCGCGGAGCGCGGGAAGTTCGACTCGGTGTTCTTCGCCGACTCGCCGGTGCTCATCGGCGACGTCGGTCGGCGCCCGGCCGGATCGCTCGAACCGACCGTGCTGCTGACGGCGATCGCCGCCGCCACGTCGAGGATCGGGTTGATCGCGACCGCCTCCACGACGTACAACGATCCGTTCAACCTGGCCCGCCGGTTCGCCAGCGTGGACCACGTGAGCGGCGGCCGGGCCGGCTGGAACGTGGTGACCACGGCCGGACCGGACGCGGCGAAGAACTTCAACCTGGCGGACCAGCCCGCGCACGCGGAGCGGTACGACCGGGCCGCGGAGTTCCTGGAGGTCGCCTACGCGCTGTGGGACTCGTGGGAGGACGACGCCACGGTGGCGGACAAGGAGGCCGGGGTGTGGGGCGACAGCGCCAGGGTCCAACCGATCGATCACGTCGGGCGGCACTTCCAGGTCCGAGGGCCGCTGAACCTGCCGCGATCACCGCAAGGGCATCCGCTGATCGTGCAGGCGGGCTCCTCGGAGGACGGCAAGGGCCTGGCGGCTCGCTATGCGGAGGCCGTGTTCACCGCGCAGCAGACGTTGGCGGACGCGCAGGCGTTCTACGCCGATCTGAAGGCGCGGACGGCCGCGCTCGGCCGGGACCCGGAGACGATCAAGATCCTGCCCGGGATCGTGCCGGTGATCGGCGGGACGGTCGAGGAGGCGTTGCGGCTGGAGCAGGAGTTGGACGAGTTGATCAAGCCGGAGTACGCGCGGCAGCAGTTGGCCAAGACGCTGCGGGTGCGACCGGAGGACCTGCCGCTCGACCGGCAACTGCCGGCCGACCTGCCGGACGAGGACGAGATCGAGGGTGCGAAGAGCCGCTACACGTTGATCGTCACGCTGGCCCGGCGGGAGAAGTTGACTGTGCGGGAGTTGATCGGCCGGCTGGGTGGTGGCCGTGGGCATCGAACCTTCAGCGGTACGCCGGAACAGGTGGCGGACGCGATCGTCGAGTGGTTCGAGGCGGGCGCGGCTGACGGGTTCAACGTCATGCCCGCGGTGCTGCCGTCGGGGCTGGAGGCGTTCGCGGACCACGTCGTACCGATCCTGCGGCAGCGTGGGCTGTTCCGGACCGATTACACCGGCACCACCCTTCGCGAGCACTACGGCCTGGCGCGGCCATCCCCGGAAAGGCTCACGACGGCTGTCGGCGCGAATTGAACTGCAATCGTTTTCCGAGTCGGCGGCGTGCCTGCGTGAGGAAGTCACCGTTGACCATGCCAGAGTTGTGCATATGGCGAAACGCCCAAGCGTGGTGGCCCACCGCGGCGCCAGTGAGATCAGTCCCGAGCACACGCTGGCGGCGTATCGCCGGGCGGTCGAGGCCGGCGCGGACGGACTCGAGTGCGACATCCGGCTGACAGCGGACGGTCACCTGGTCTGCGTGCACGACCGGCGGATCGACCGGACCTCGAGCGGCCGCGGCGTGCTCTCCACGATGCGGCTGGACGAGCTCGACAGCTTCGACTGGGGCTCCTGGAAGAACCCGTGGGCCGACCTCGACGACGAGGCGGACCTGCCTGACCCCGACCTGACCAAGGTGCTCACGCTGGAGAACCTGCTGGCCACGGTCCGGGACGCAGGCAGGCCGCTGGAGCTCGCGATCGAGACCAAGCACCCGACCCGGTACGCCGGGCTGGTCGAGCGCCGGTTGATCGAGATGCTGGACAGGTTCGGCTGGGCCCACCCGAAGGTGGGCTCCGAGTCGCCGGTCCGGGTGATGAGCTTCTCCTGGCTGTCGCTGCGGCGGATGCGGACGCTGGCTCCCGGGCTGCGGACCGTGCTGCTGATGGACCGGGTCCCGCTGCGCTTCCGCGACGGCTCGCTGCCCACCGGCGTCTCGTACGCCGGCCCGAGCCTGGAGATCGTCACCGCGCATCCGGAGTACGTGGATCGCGCCCACAAGCACGGCCACCAGGTGCACGTCTGGACGGTGAACACCGAGCAGGACGTCCGGCACTGCCGCGACATCGGCGTGGACGCGATCATCAGCGACCGCCCCGAACTGGCCATCAAGACCCTCGCGGACCCGACTCCCACCCCGATCCCGGTCCCCGCCGCGGGCGCGAGGTCGCACCGGCACCCCCTGCGCCGGCCCCGCCGCCAGCCCTGAGCACCGGTTGCGGAGAGTTTGTGTCCTCCGTCTCACCTTTGTGGTTCTGCGTAACGAGACGAATGCACCGGGTCATTTGTACGTTCAATTCCGTCGCTTTTGTCACGGTTTCTTGGTTAAACGTGTGATCTTCCGCGTCGCTATGTAACGGAATACCTGAGGGTGTTTTCAACGGGCGGATCCGGGGCAGATGTGGAAGTGGCTGTTCCAATGACTGAGGAGACCCTGCTTGTCCTCTGCGACCTTGCCCGCCGACGTGAGTGTTGTGGACGTCGTACTGCCGCACGAAGTATCTGCGGTAGCAGATGCCCGCCGCCGTCTGGCCGGCTATCTGAAGCGGCACCGGGTCGCTGAGCACGCGTGTGACGACGCGCAACTCGTCCTCTCGGAGTTGCTGTCCAACGCGATCCGGTACGCGCCCCCGCTGCCGGGCGGTGAGGTGCGGGCGGCCTGGTGGGTCGACAAGGCAGGCATCCACGTCGAGGTGGTGGACGGCTGCGGCGACACCGAGCCGCAGCGGATCACCGACGCGCACCCGGAGTCGATCGGCGGCCGCGGGCTGGCGATCGTCGACATGCTCACCGCGGAGTGGGGCGTCCGCACCGCCCACGGCCGGCGCACGGTCTACGCCCTCGTACCGCGCTGAGTCCCTGGGTCCGGCGCTGAGTTGGTCGTCGGTGGTGGGGTGCTGCCAGACTGCGGGGTATGGGAAAGAAGTCGCGCAACCGCGCCAAGAACACCACGACCGTCACGCTGGACCCGGCCGACCTGGTCGACGTCAGCCCGCGCGAACCCTGCCCGTGTGGCTCGGGAAAGCGGTTCAAGCAGTGCCACGGCCGGGAGCAGGCGCAGGCCGCCGACACCTTCGTGATCCGGCCGTTCGATGGGCTGCCCGCCGAGTGTGATCTGATCGCGTTCCGCGAGATCGTCCCGGCCGGTACCGCCGAGGTCGCGCTGACCGGCGAGCACAAGGGCAAGACGGTCAACCTGGTCACCCTGCTGCCGATGGCGATGCCGGGCCTGGTCCGCGACGACGAGACGATCTGGATCGGCCTGCAGACGCACGCCTCGTCCGGCGACCCGAGCCGCGACGTCGCGCACGCGATCACCGCGGCGCTGGCGACCGAGCCGGGCAACCCGATCCAGCTGGGCGACCTGCTGAAGGACGGCCCGCGGCTGCAGGGCCTGATCGACACCTCGAAGCCGATCACCGTCAAGGTGCACGAGGGCTTCGACTACTGGATCGGCGAGAACGTCGACGACCCGACCGGGGAGGTCGCGGCCGGGCTGGAGCGGGCGAATGCCGCCGCTGCCCCGACGGTCCGGCTGGAGTCGGTCGAGGCGGCGTACTGGACGCAGATCGGCGACCGCCGGTACCTGCGCTGGGTGATGCCGCACGCCGAGGACACCCTGCTCGACGCGCTCGCCCGGCTGCACGCCGCCGGGTCGTCCTCGCTGACCGACGGAAGCCGCCTGATCGGGTCCTTCCGGGCGCTCGGCGTCCTGGCCCCGGTCTGGGAGCTGCCGGCCGACGCGGAGGCCGCTGACCTGGAGAAGCCCGCCGCGGAGTTCGCCGCCGCGCTCGACAAGGCGCTGGCGACCGAGGCCGCGCTGACCACCGAGGAGCGGGCCGCCCGCGCCGGTCTGGCGAGCCGTCAACTGACGATCCGTTAGGACATGACAAAGGGCCCGCACTCGGTGGAGTGCGGGCCCTTTGCAACGTGGACGGCCCAAGTCCTGCTGACGGGGGAGCAACAGGGCCTGGGCCTAGGCATGAAGAGTACTCACAACCAGGCCCGACGACAACCCCCGATTTCACTCCGCGTGTCGGACGTCTTACTTTCGTTGTCAGCTACCCGATCGCGACCGGTTCGCGCAGTACCGGGCAGGACATGCAGCGGGGGCCGCCGCGGCCCGAACCGAGCTCCGAGCCGGAGATCCGGATCACCTCGATGCCGGACTCCTCCAGCTGAGCGTTCGTCTCGACGGTCCGCTCGTAGGCGATGCAGACCCGCGGAGCCAGCGCCAGCGTGTTGTTGCCGTCGTCCCACTGCTCGCGCTCCGCGGTGACCGGGTCGAGCCCGGTGTCGATCCGGCGCAGGGTGTCGATGCCGAGCGCCTTCGCCGCGGCGACCAGGAACGGCTCGGAGTCCGCGATGTGCAACTCCTCGCCGTCGGTGGTGACGGCCAGTGCCCGCATCTCCTCGGCCATGTTCGGATACATCAGGACGGCGTCGACGTCGACCATCGTGCAGACGGTGTCGAGGTGCATCGTCGCCCGCTGCTGCGCGATCGGTACGGCGAGCACCGTGTGCGCCAGATCCTGCGCGAACACCCGCCGCGCCAACCGCTCGACCCCGGCCGGGGTGGTCCGCTCACCGACACCGACGGCCAGTACTCCGGGCCCGAGCGCGAGCACGTCGCCGCCCTCGACGTGCTCCAGGGTGTGGTCGTAGACCTTGCCCGCACCGGCGAACCGCGGGTGGTACCTGTAGATCAGATCCGTCAGTTGGGTCTCCCGGACCCGGGCCGGCATCGCCAGCGACGTCACCGCCACCGAGTCGCGGATCCACACGCTCGAGTCCCGCGTGAACAACAGGTTCGGCAGCGGGTCGATCAGGAAGTCCTCATGGGCGAGCAAGGACGTGACCAGCCCACCGGCCCGTACTTCGTCGTTCCGGACGCCGGCCATCAACGCCTCGGCCAGTTGCTCCGGGTCGAGCGCCGTCAGGGCGGTTCGCAGGTAGGCGCGCAGCGAGTCGCCGAGGCGCAGATCCTCGGTGGCTCCGTCGACGGCGACGGCGCGGGCTTCCGGATCACCGAGTGCCTCGCTGAGGAGCTCGCCCAGGTAGAGCACCTCGACATCGCGGTCCCGCAGGGCCTGGGCAAAGGCATCGTGCTCGTCCTGCGCCCGGCCGACCCACGGGATGCCGTCGAAGAGCAGTTTGTCGTTGTTCCGCGGGGTGAGGCGCCGCAGTTCGTTGCCAGGGCGGTGCAGCATCACCGTCCGCAGCGGCCCGACCTCGCTGTCGACGCCATACGCCTCAGTCATCTGCCTGCCTCTCGTCCGGATCCGGTCGTTCCAAGCTACGGCAGCCGTGCTTCTGACGCTGGGCTTGCCGCAATTCTGTCTGATTGTCCGACAATTCCGCGTCAGGTCCAAGTCGGCCGGATCGCGGCGGTGGCGGCCGGGTCCAGAACCGGGCTTCGTCCGAAAGGACGAGATATCCACAGCCGCTGGGTGCGGAGGCTGGGGATCGGCTGCGGAACAACTAGGCTCCGGTGCTGTGTCCGGTACTGATCTGCCTCCCGTCGAGCCCGCGCAGGGATCAGTCGCGTGCGTGATCCCGGCCAAGGACGAGGCCGAGCGGATCGCGGCGACCGTCGACGCGGTGCACAAGATCGCGGGCGTGGACCTGGTGGTGGTCGTCGACGACGGCTCCACCGACGGCACCGCCGAAGCCGCCGAGCGGGCGGGAGCGGTCGTCGTACGGCATGCGAAGAACCGGGGCAAGGCCGCCGCGATGGAGACCGGGGCGGCTGCGGTCGCAGAGCGGGACGGCGCCCGGGCGCGGCACCTGCTGTTCCTCGATGCCGACCTGACCGATACCGCCACCGGCGCCGAGCCGTTGATCGAGCCGGTGCTGGCGGGCCGGGCCGACATGACGATCGGGACGCTGCCGGCCCAGGTGCGCGCCGACGGAAGCAAGGCCGGCGGTCACGGGTTCGTGGTCCGGCTGGCCCGCTCGGGGATTGAGGAGGCGACCGGCTGGGCGCCTGAGCAGCCGTTGTCAGGTCAGCGCTGCCTGACCCGAGTCGCCTTCGAGGCGGCGCTGCCGCTGGCCAGTGGGTTCGGCGTCGAGACGGCGTTGAGCATCGACCTCGGCCGCAAGGGTTTCCGCATCCTCGAGGTGCCGATCGACGTCCGGCACCGCGCGACCGGCACGGACTGGCGCGGCCAGGTGCACCGCGGCCGCCAGTTCCTGCACGTCCGCCGCGCACTCGCGGCGCGCAGCGCCTTACCGTCGCGGAAGAACGCTCGATGAGCACTGAGGACGAAGCCACCGAGGTCGTCGACACCGCGCGCGGGGAGCGGGACGGGAAGCGCGCGGTCGGGCTCTACCTGGCCTCCACGATCCTGATCGTCGCCGCCGGCCTGCTCGGCCCGTCGGTGGTCGTGCTCACGCTGACGAACCGGCACGCCTGGCTCCCGTCGTACTGGTTCGACGCGAAGCCGAACGACTGGCTCGTCACGATGATGATCTACGTAGGGATCCTGCTCGGCGGGTACGGCGTCTATCTGGCCACCAAGGCGCTGAAGAACGGCTGGGCGCCGCGGATCAACAGACTCGTTGCCCTCGGCATCGGTACGACGGCGGCGATCACGCTGGTCCCGCCGATGGCCTCGGGCGACGTACTGATCTACGCGGCGTACGGGCGGATCATGTCGCTCGGCGGCAACCCGTACACGACGGCGCCGGCGGACACCATCCGGCTCGGCTACGACCCGGTGATCGCGGCGACCGAGCGGCCCTGGCAGGGCGCGAAGAGCGTGTACGGCCCGATCGCCACCTGGATCCAGTGGTTCTCGTCCTGGGTCGGCGGCGACTCGATGCAGCGCACCGTCTGGATGCTGCAACTGTCGGTCGCGGTCAGCCTGGTCGTCTCCGGCCTGCTGCTGATGAAGCTGGTCGGCCCGAACCTGGTCAGCCGCCGCCGGGTGATCATGCTCGGCCTGGCCAACCCGCTGATCCTGTGGACCGTGCTCGCCGGGGCGCACAACGACGCGATCGCGGTGATGTTCGCGATCATGGCGCTGGTACTGATGCGGCGGCACATCTTCCTGGCCGGTCTGATGATCGGCGCCGCGGGCGGCACGAAGCTGTCGATCGGCCTGGTCGGCATCGCGATGCTCTGGGCGCTGCGGGCGGATCGCCGCGCGATGCTGAAGCTCTGCCTCGGCGGCGCGATCGCGATGGTCGGCCTGTACGCAGTGGTCGGGCTGGAGGCGCTCCAGCAGGCCCGGTCGAACAGTTCGTTCATCTCCACCGGCACGCCGCACAAGGTCCTGCTCAGCTTCTTCACCCTGTTCCTGCCGAACGGGCTGGTCCGGACCGTGCTCGCGATCGCCGCCTGGGTCGGCCTGATCGTCGTCGCGATCCTGCTCTCCCAGGTGTTCCCGAAGTCCCTGGTGCCGCGGACGAGTCCCGAGGACCGGACCCCGGACGCGATCCGGTACACCGCGATCTACGCGATCGCCTGGCTGGTCACGGCGATGTACTCGCTGCCTTGGTACGACGTGATCGCCTGGGTCGCGCTGGCGGCGGTGGCCGCGTCGAAGGTGGACAAGTGGATGGTCATCCGGACCACCATGCTCGCGATCGCCTACGTGCCCGGCCGAGATCCCAACGCCCGCCAGGTGGCGCCGTTCCTGTCGGACTCGCTGGAGTGGTTCAGCGCCCGGCTCCGCGACACGATCTGCCCCGCGATCGAGCTCGCCGTCCTGATCGGCCTGATCGTCTGGGCCCGCCGTGGTGGCGCGCAGTGGTGGCCGTACGACTGGCCGAAACGCAAGGCCAAGTCCGCGACGGAGAAGGCCGCCACGCACTAGGCGCCTCGTCGACGGCTCAGCCGCTAGTGTCTGGCGGATGCAGAAGCTGGCAGGGGCGGGTGTGTTCGAGCGGGTGGCGCCGAACCACTTCGCGGAGCAGTTGCGGACCGAGTCGCTCTCGGTGGGGACGTACTCGATCCCCGCGGGCGGCATCGACGACCAGGCGCCGCACCACGAGGACGAGATCTACGTGGTCACGACCGGCCGGGCGACGATCGTCACGCCGACCGGGACCGAGCAGGTCGGCCCCGGTGATGTGCTGTTCGTTCCAGCCGAGGAAGCACACCGCTTCACCGACATCACCGAGGACCTGGCCCTGCTCGTCTTCTTCGCCCCGCCGTACTCCGGCCGCGGCTGAGCTTCGCGCTCGTCAGCTCCAGAGGTCGTGGCCGGCGGCGACGGCCTTGGCGAGGATGGTCTTCACCGGCTTCTTGAGCGCGGCGGCCGCCGCGGCGACGTCGTCGTACTCGGGTTGCACGTTGACCACCTGACCGCCGTACCGGGCGATCTTGACGTGGATTCGCTGGCCCTCCACCTCGACACTGGCGAACTCGCGGTCCGCGGCGTGTTTGCGGATGGAGGACTCCCGCAGGCCGATCGCGGACGTCTCGGCCAGGATCACCGAGCGGACCTCCTCGGCGTTCGCGCCGCCGACCAGGACCGACAGGGTGTGCGCGGGCCGGCCCTTCTTCATCAGGATCGGGGTGAGCCACGCGTCGGCCGCGCCGGCCTCCATCAGCCGGGCCAGGACCTGCGGCCAGATCCGTGGGTCGAGGTCGTCCACGTTGGTCTCGTAGACAAGCTCGGACGACGGCCGCTCGATCGAGTCGCCGACCACGACCCGGACGATGTTCGGCACCTCGAGCGGGTCGCGCCCGCCGGCGCCGATGCCGGTCTGCTGGATCCGCATCGGCGGCAGCAGCCCGAACTCGTCCGCCAGCGAGGCGAGCAGCGCCGCGCCGGTCGGCGTCGTCATCTCGTACGGCGCGGTGCCGCCGACGACGGGTGCGTCCGCCTCGGCCAGCAGAGCCAGTACCGCGGGACCAGGCACCGGAATTCCACCGTGCTGCCCGCGCACCTGGCGTCCACCACCGAGCGAGATCGTCGACACGACGACCCGGTCCAGCTCCAGCGCCACCGACGCCGCGGCCACGCCCACGATGTCCGCGATCGCGTCCAGCGCCCCGACCTCGTGAAAGTGCACGTCATCCGGCTCAACCCCGTGCGCCGCAGCCTCAGCCCGAGCCAACCGAGCAAACGTATCCAGCGCCCGCGCCCGCACGGCATCAGCCAGCCCCGCCCTCTCGATCAGCCGCCGAACCTCAGCCCACGTCCGCGTATGCCCACCAGAAGCCTCGCCGCCGTGCCCATGCCCGACGTCGCCGTGCCCGTGCCCGAGGTCGTCTGGGAAGTTCTCGGGGTGAAGCTCGCCGCTGACGCGGACCGACGCCTTCGTGGCGGCTATCTGATGGCGGCTCGTCTGTTCGACAGTGACCGACAGGGACGGATCGACGGCGGCGACCGCGGCGTTGACCAGCTCCAGGTCAGCACCAGCCGACAGAAAAGCACCGAGCAGCATGTCCCCCGACGCACCGGCTGAGCAGTCGATCCAGGCGATTCTCACTGCTCCTTCACCTCCGCCGGCGCCGCCCGCCGCGCCACCCGCGCCGCGAACACACCCGCCCCGAACCCGTTGTCGATGTTCACCACGGTCACCCCCGGCGCACACGAGTTCAGCATCCCCAGCAGCGCGGCCACCCCGCCGAACGAGGCGCCATACCCAACAGAAGTCGGTACTGCGACCAGCGGCACCCCGACCAGCCCGCCCACCACACTCGGCAGCGCGCCTTCCATCCCCGCCACCACGATCAGGCAGTCCGCCGCGGCCAGCCGCTCGCGCACACTCATCACCCGGTGCAGCCCGGCCACCCCCACATCGGTGATCACGTCGACCCCAGCGCCGAACACCCGAGCGGTAGTAGCCGCCTCAGCCGCCACCGGAGCGTCCGAAGTACCAGCCGCGACGACGGCCACCGTGCCCCGCAGTACGGGGGCTGCGCCGAGGACCGCAGTACGGCCCACTGGGTCGACTACAGCCGAGGGGAGCGCGACGCGGACGGCCTCCTGCGCCTCGGGAGCCAGGCGAGTGGCGAGGACGGCGTGGTTCGGGTGCGTCTCGTGCAGGGTGCGCAGCAACTCGACGACCTGCTCGGGGGTCTTCCCGGCGCCGTAGACGACCTCGGCGTCTCCGGTGCGCTCCAGGCGGTCTGTGTCGAGTCGTGCGTAGCCCAGGTCGTGCACCCCGGGCAGCGGGCCGCCATTGGGATTCTGGTCAGGCAAATGAGTCACCCCGCGAATCTACGTGGGCCGAGCCGGATTCACCGCTTCGGTCCACTGCACGGGCGCCGGCTGGGCACGCTGCGCAGCCACCTGAGCACGCAACCATTAGGCTGCCGTCCGTGTCTTCGACGTTAGCCGGTGCTATTGGTATCGCCGCTCTGTTCGTGGCGGTGCTCGCCCTCGTGTTCGCCATCCAGGCGCTGAGGGCACAGTCCGGCACGCCCAAGGCCGGCGCCAAGACGCCCGCCGGGCCCCAGCCGCAGCAGCAGGTCCAGCCTGCTCCGGCGTCTCAGCCGGAGGCCAAGCCCGGCACGGTGAAGGCCGAGCTCCACCGGCTGAGCAGGGAGCTCGAGGAGGCGCGCGGCGAGCTCCGGGAGACGCTGCAGCACCTCGCGGTGGTCCGGTACGACGCGTACGGCGAAATGAGCGGCCGGTTGTCCTGGTCGATGGCGCTGCTGGACGACAACGGCGACGGCGTGGTGCTGACGTCGATCAACGGCCGCAACGACGCCCGGTCGTACGCCAAGGAGATCAAGGCCTTCGAGAGCGACGCCAAGCTCTCCCCCGAGGAAGAAGAGGCGATCGAGAACCTCCGCAAGGAGGCGTCACCGGCGCTTGGGAACCCGGACGACCAGTGAGCCTGGTTCCACCTCGGCGGTGAGATCTCTGCCCGGCCCGATCCCATCGCCGTCGAGCTGCCGCTGGACGTCGACCGCGGCGCGGATCTCCACCTTCCGCCCGGTGAAGCGCTCGAGGTACATCTCGGTGCGCTTGGTCCTCGTCATCACCCGCCAGAACACCAGCGGCCACTGCGTCACCCGGCGCGGCGCGATCACCACCACGTCGATCAGCCCGTCGTCCGGCCGCGCGTCCGGCAGCAGCGGGATGTTCGCCTGCAGCATCCCGACGTTGCCGATCACCACCGTCCGCACCCGGCGCTCGACCGGTTCCTGGTCGTCCAGCGTGATCTGCACCTTCACCGACGGGTGGTTGATGTTCTTGGCCGCCGACACCAGGTACGCCGTCCAGCCGATCTGCGCCTTCAGGATCGGCGGGGCGCCGGTGATGATCGCGGCGTCCAGCCCGAGCCCGGCCATCACCGCGAAGCGGTCCGTGTCCAGCCCGTCGCCGTGCACCTTGACCAGGTCGATCCGCCGGTCCCGGCCGTCCAGGATCCGCTCCAGCGCGTCGTCCACGTCGAGCGGGATGTGCAGGTTCCGGGCCAGCAGGTTGCCGGTGCCGGCCGGAATGACGCCGACCGGGATCCCGGTGTAGGCCAGCGCGGCGCAGACCACCCGGACCGTGCCGTCGCCGCCCGCGACCAGGACCAGGTCGGACTCGTTCTCGATCGCCCGCTTGGCCATCGCGTTGCCCGCGTCGTCCTCCCGCGTCTCCAGCCAGAGCGGATCGTCGAACCCCCGTACTGCGAGGGCCCGGTTCACCTTGCGCCGGAAGGCGACGCCGTCCCCGACCTTGATCGGGTTCACGATCACCGCGGCGCGCGGCGGTTCCGCAGTACCGTCGCCGGCCGCCGGGGTACGCCGTCGGCGGCGGCGCAGGCCTGGGCGGAGCCCGAAGAGGATGGAGGTGGCGGTGAGGATGGCCAGGCCGAGGGCCCAGCCGCCGAGCACGTCCGAGACGTAGTGCACGTTCAGGGCCACGCGGTCCACCGACACGATCCAGACCACGGCGATGGTCGGCAGCGTGACCAGCAGCCGGAACCGGCGCCGCCAGCCGCGCACCGAGGGCAGGACCACACCGAGTGCGCCGGCCAGCACGAAAGCCGCGGTGGCGTGGCCGGACACGTAGGACCAGCCGTCGTTCTCGACAAGCATCTGGGCCGGCCGGGGCCGGTCGAAGATGTGCTTCACCGCCTGGACCAGGCCGAGCTCTGCACCCGCCGTGACCAGCAGCCAGACCGTGAGTAGCCGAGCCCGGCGGTGCCACAGGTACGCCGCCACCACCAGGATGATCCCGCGGGCGGTCCAGGGCACCGTGATCGCCGCGACCACCTCCCAGAGCTGCACCGTGCTCGGCCGGATCGCGCCGTACGCGGCGAACTCGTCGGCGACGGACAGGTCCCAGCGGCGCAGCGGCGGCCAGTCCTTGAAGACCAGCAGGGTGATCACGGTGAACGGCAACACCCCCAGCACGACCGTCAGCGCACGGCCGACGTGTGTGGGTGGGTGGTGGTTCATGCCCGCTGATTCCCCCTTGAAGATCGGCTGGTGCCAGCTCATCATCCCCAATTGTTTTCGCCCCCACTGACACGCCCCGATACCCTCAGGGTGTGATCGATGCCAAATTGCTCCGTGAGAACCCCGATGTCGTCCGTGCGTCCCTGACCAAGCGCGGCGAGAGTGCGGACCTGGTCGACCAGGTCCTGGCGGCCGACAGTGATCGTCGATCGTCCATCGCGGCGTTCGAGTCGCTGCGGGCGGAGCAGAAGGGCCTCGGCAAGCAGGTCGCGCAGGCCAAGGGCGACGAGCGCACCGCGCTGCTCGAGCGGACCAAGGCGCTGTCCGCCGAGGTGAAGGCCACCGAGGCCGCCGCCACCGAGGCCGAGGCCCGGTTCGACGAGCTGTCCGGGAAACTGCCGAACCTGGTCTCCGACCAGGCTCCGGTCGGCGGCGAGCAGGATTTCGTCGTGCTCGAGGAGATCGGCAAGCCGCGCGACTTCGAGGCCGAGGGCTTCGAGCCCCGCGACCACCTGGAGCTGGGCGAGCTGCTCGGCGCGATCGACATGGAGCGCGGCGCGAAGGTGTCCGGCGCCCGGTTCTACTTCCTCAAGGGCGTCGGCGCGCTGCTCCAGCTCGGCATGCTCCAACTGGCCATCGCCCAGGCGGTGGAGAACGGCTTCACCCCGATGATCACGCCCACCCTGGTCAAGCCCGAGGTGATGGGCGGCACCGGGTATCTGAACGCCCACGACGACGTGTACCGCCTGGAGGAGCCCGAGCTCTACCTGGTCGGTACGTCGGAGGTCCCGCTCGCCGGCTTCCACATGGACGAGATCATCGACGTCTCCGACGGCCCGATCCGGTACGCCGGGTGGTCGTCCTGCTACCGCCGCGAAGCCGGTTCGTACGGGAAGGACACCCGCGGGATCATTCGCGTCCACCAGTTCGACAAGGTCGAGATGTTCTCCTACTGCAGCCTCGAGGAGGCCGAAGCCGAGCACCAGCGGCTGCTCAGCTGGGAGAAGGAGATGCTGGACAAGATGGAACTGGCCTACCGGGTGATCGACACGGCGACCGGCGACCTGGGTGCCTCGGCGTACCGGAAGTTCGACTGTGAGGCCTGGGTGCCGACCCAGGGCGCGTACCGCGAGCTCACCTCCACCTCGAACTGCACCGACTTCCAGGCCCGCCGGCTGAACATCCGGCACCGGGACGCCGACGGGAAGCCGCGGGCGGTCGCGACGCTGAACGGCACGCTGGCCACCACCCGCTGGCTGGTCGCCATCCTCGAGACGCACCAGTTGGCGGACGGATCGGTCCGGGTGCCGACCGCGCTGCAGCCGTACGTCGGTGGCCGCGAGGTCCTCGAACCGGTCGCCAGATGACGAACGGCTGGCGGCCGAAGGCCGTTGCCCTCGACATCGACGGAACCCTGATCGACCACGACGAGAGACTCTCGCCGGCAGTGGTCGACGCAGTACGCCGTGCCGCGGCGCAGGTGCCGGTGATCCTGGCCACCGGCCGGGCCTGGCAGACTACCCGGCCGGTCGCCGAGATCCTCGGCCTGGCCGACGGATTGGTTGTCTGCAGCAACGGTGCGAGAACCCTGCGGCTGCCGGGCGGCGAAGTGGTCGACGAACGGACCTTCGACCCCACCACGGTGATCGCGTCGGTCCGCGAGCACGCGCCGAACGCGCGGATGGCCGTGGAGGAACACGACGGCAGCTACCTGGTCACCGCGCCCTTTCCGGACGGCGATCTCGGCACCGGCGCGACGATCCGGGTGGTGACGGACGACGAACTCGCGCCGGAACCCGTGACCCGGTTGATCATCCGCGACCCGGAGCAGTCCGAGGCGGACTTCGTCCAACTGGCCGAGCGTCTCGGCCTGCACGGCGTCAGCTATTTCGTCGGCTGGACCGCGTGGCTCGACATCGCGCCCGAGGGCGTGGACAAGAGCACCGGGCTGAAGGTGGCGCTGGCGCAGTACGAGTTGGAGGCCGAGGACCTGCTGGCCATCGGCGACGGGCGCAACGACATCGAGATGCTCGTCTACGCGGGACTCGGGATCGCGATGGGTGCCGCTCCGGACGAGGTGAAACTGAGGGCCGACGAGGTGACCAAGTCGGTCCAGGACGACGGCGTCGCCGCGGTGCTCAACCGCTACTTCTGACCTTTCCATCCTGCTGGAACAGCTTGACAACTGGTGACTCCAGGCAACCAAAAG
>NZ_BAAAOS010000011.1:33628-38058 GCF_039530625.1 Kribbella sancticallisti
CCGGGCCTTCTTGTCTTGCGTGGTGCTGATAGTCCGCTGGCGGGCCGAGTATCAGCGTCAGGCGACGCGGGTGCTGCCCGGGCGAGGCGAGGTGCAGGGCCGGTCCACCACGGCGTCGAACGCGTCCAGGACGGCGCTCACCTCCGGGCGGCGGCGCGGGGCCTTGGCTGCGGGGCTCTGGCCTCGCCGGGCCCGGCGCAGGTGGCGCTTCACCGTCGACAGCGAGCAGCCCAGCCGCATGGCCAGGGATTCCAGGCTGTCATTGGGGTACTGCGTACGCAGCCGCAGTACTTCTTCGTGGCTGACGGGCCGGCGCGTGCCCCGCGCTCCGGCCAGTTGGTCGAAGTCGTCCGCCTGCACCTCGACGTCGAGCAGGTTGCGCATCGAGCGTCGCTGGGCGGCGGTCGTCCCCGCGACGAAACCGCTGACGTCGTGCTCGGCAACGGCGCTGAACAGGCAGTCGGTGAACAGCGGGCACGAAGCGCAGAGCGTCTTGGCCTCCCGAACCAGTTGCTCGTAGCGCTCGCGGGTCCGCCGGGTCGCCGACGCGGGCGGCGGCTCTTCCATCAAGCGGTGCTGGAAAATGTCCGTACGTGCAGTGCAGCCGGTCATGGCCCCTTCCATGATGGAAGATGTGTCGACAGCCGCACGGGAGCCGCTGCTCCCTTGCCCCGCTATCTTGACGCTGTTGACGATCATCGTGGCTCCCCAAGTTCCAGGACCCGTGTGAACGAACGATGAATGACGCTCGTACATCAGGGGCCCACTAGCTGATGGACCGACCATCTGGTGCCGACCCACCCTGTCGAACGGCGCGAGACGCACCGATCCAATACTGTTGACGTCGCGACCGCGGATTTGGTTGCACCCAATTCCGCATCGATCCGTCGACGCTGTTCCATCCAGGTGAGGCCGCACCGGATCTGTGATCCGGAACAGGCGTACGACGCGGTTGAATCGCGCCCGGTTCCCCGCCCAGCCACCGCATGAAATCATGCGCAAACCCTGCAGCGCATGGGAACTAGTTGCCTTTGCAGCATCCTGCCGTAACGGTCTGGTGACGTTGTTCAACGGTCAATCAAGATTGCCCGGAAAGCGATGTCCAAACGGTTGCGCCGGAGGCCCTGGAGAGGGTATGAAGCGACTGAGTCGCAAAAGGTACGGTAGACCGGTGCCCGCCGAAGACGCAGTCCGTCCACCCCGCCTGATCGCCACCGACCTGGACGGAACGCTGGTGCGCAGCGACGGGTCGATCTCGCCGCGGACCAAGGAAGTGGTGCTCGCCGCACAGGAGGCCGGCGCCGTCTTCGTGATGGTGACCGCGCGGCCACCGCGCTGGTTGCACGACCTGACCGACCTGGTCGGCGCGCACGGTGTAGCGATTGTTGCCAACGGCGCCATTCTGTACGACGTCGTTCAGCGCCAGGCGATTCGGACCGCGCTGATCGATCCGGCGGTCGCGCTCGAGGTGGCTCAGGCGATCCGTGCGGAGATCCCGGACGTGGAGTTCGCGATCGAGCGATCGAACCGCTACGGACAGGAACCGCGCTACCTCAACCGGTGGCCGATGCCGGAGGACACGCTGATCGCCGAGGTCGAGGTGTTGCTGTCGGAGCCGGCCGCGAAACTCCTGGTCCGGCACCCTAGTTGGCACTCCGACGACCTGCTGGCGCGGATCGCGCCGCTGGTCGGCGACCGGGTCGCGGCCAGCCACAGCGGCGGCCACAGCCTGGTGGAGATCTCGGCGAGCGGGGTGTCGAAGGCGGCGATGCTGGCCGATTTCGCTGCCAGTGCGGGGATTTCCGCCGATCAGACGATCGCGTTCGGGGATTCGTTGAACGATCTACCGATGCTCGTCTGGGCCGGTACGTCGTACGGGGTGGCCAACGCGCACGTCGAGGTGCTCGCGATGGTGGACGTGGTCTGCCCCTCGAACGACGAGGACGGTGTCGCCACCGTCCTCGCAGACCTCTTCAACTTCTGACTGCTACAGGTACATCCCGCCGCTGCCGGGGCCGTCGGTGGCTCCGGGCTGCGGTGCGCCGGGGAATGCGGGGGACTCGTCAGACGGCATCTGCTGGCCGCCGGGCAGGGCGCGACGCATGCCCTCCAGCTGCTGACGCGCGGCCATCTGCTGAGCGAACAACGCCGTCTGGATGCCGTGGAACAAGCCTTCCAGCCAGCCGACCAGCTGCGCCTGCGCGATCCGCAGCTCGGCTTCGGTGGGCGTGCTGTCCTCGGTGAAGTCGAGGCTGAGCCGCTCCAGTTCCTCGACCAGTTCGGGGGCCAGGCCGCTTTCGAGTTCCTTGATCGACGCCTCGTGGATCGCCCGCAGCCGCTGCCGCGACGCCTCGTCCAGCGGAGCAGCCTTCACCTCGTCGAGCAGTTGGCGGATCATGTTCGCCACCCGCATCACCTTGGCCGGCTGCTCGACCAGTTCGGTCACCGAGCGTGGCTCGTCGTCGCGCTCGTCCTCGCGCTCGCGCGGCGGCCCCTCGACGGCCATGCCGTCCGGACCGACGATCAGGATCTTGCCGTCCTCGGTCTGGGCACCGGTCATCTGAACCTCGCGGCCACCCTGGCTCTCGCTGCTGCTCTCGGTCATCTGCCCATCCTAGGCCGCGCTGACGAGGGCTCCGGAAAGGGCCAGCGCAGGGCACTAGTGCGGCTTGGAGCGATGCCTGCGGACGGCGTCACGGTTCGCGCAGGCGGGACTGCAGTACCGCTGTCGCCCGCCACGGGACAGGTCGGCGTACACGTTGTCGCAGCCGTCGGTCGCGCAGCGGCCCAGCCGGCTGATGCCGCGGCCCGCCAGGTGCAGCGCGGTACCGGTGCTGATCAGGGTCGAGACCAGCCGGCCGACCGGTACGTCGTCAGGGCGGTAGTGCATGTGCCACCCATCTCCCGCGTGGTTCGTCAGCCGCGGATGCTCGGTGTACTTCGCGAGCATCTCGTTCGCCAGCCGCACCCGGGACTCCTCATCGGGCGCGTCCACCACGGCCAGCCACTCGTCCAACGCCACCCGTACTGCGGCCAGGTCGGCGGCGGTGACCTTCCGGGTCCGGACCAGGCGGCTCTCGACGCCGCTCTCCTCGCAGCGCTCGGCCAGTTCATCGGGGGTGTTCGCTGGATGCGTGGCCAGGTTCACGGCCAGCAGGACCGCGTCGGCGCCGTAAGGGTTGAGATACACAATGGCATTACATCACGATGGACTCATGACCACCAGAGAAGAACTTCACCGGCACCGCTGGGAGGTGGCGTCGTCACACCCGGTCAGCGAGGGGTTGCTCAGCTACCAGCGTTGCGGCTGCGGCCAGTGGCGCGTCACCAGTACTCCGCTGCACCCGGTCGCGCACCCCGACCTGGCCCGGATCGAGGCCAGATAGGGGCGCGCGACAACTAATTCACTCGACCCGGCGAACCATCGGCAGCCGGGACCGGGTCAGCAACCAGGCCAGCAGCCCGGCGAACAACGGCACCACGACCACGATCCCGCCGATTTCCTGCCACGGAATGACGAAGTGCGGCGACCCGAAGGCGGCGTGAGCCGTGTAGCCGTACAGGGCTCCCACTCCAACGCCCAGCAGACAACCCAGCTGTCCCAGCACCCACGCCTGCGCGGCGGCCAGGTTCCGCCGACGCCGCGGCGGCGCACCGACGGCCGCCAGGGTCGCCAGATCGGCCCGTCCCTCCGCCGCCGACAGCGAGACCGAGATCGCCACGCCCAGCAAGGTGACCACCGTCGCCGCACCGAGCAGTCCGAGCATCCAGAGCCGCGCCGGGCTTTGATATCCCTTCTCCACCGTGAATTCGCCGTCATGGCCGAGGACCTTGGCCACAGCGCCGTACTCGTCGTCCGTCGGCTCACGCGACAGGTCGTACTGGACCTGCAGGACCCTGAGGTCGCCCAACTTCTTCGCGGTCTCGGGACTGGCCAGCGACGACATCGGAAGCAGGCCGATGGTCGGCGGCGACGGCACCACCGCACCCGGATGCGGCTTGGTCGACGTGGCCATCTGGTCGGCGGTCGAGGTCAGAGCGACCAACCCGTTCTTCAGGGCCCTTGGATCCGACACGACGACCTTGCCGTCGCGCATCGCCGCTGCCGCCTTCGGCCCGTACTCCGGGAACCGGGCGATGTAGTCCGGGTCGACGACCAGCAGCGGATAGCCCGAGTCTCCCTCCTTCCCGGGTGGCCCCATCGCCATCAGGCCCGGGGTCCAGCCGTTGTACGACTTCTCGCCCGGCCAGGACACCTCGGCGATCTCGTAGGTCTTCTCGGCCGGGATCAGGCCGGCCACCTTCTCGACCGTTGACGGCGAGTACGGGACCAGGCCGTGGAAGGCGATTCTCGCGTCACCGGACAGGCCCTCCGGCCGGTAGTGCTGGGCGTCCGCGGCGATGCTGTTGGCCGAGGCGAACGCGATCGC
>NZ_BAAAOS010000011.1:38072-70186 GCF_039530625.1 Kribbella sancticallisti
CGCGACGGCCATCATGATCGCGGCCGTCGCCGGGCCGGTGCGATGCCGGTGCCGGGCGGCGTCGCGCAGCGCGAGTCGTCCGCTCAACGGGAAGACCTTCGCAACGCCGGCTGTCTTGGCCACCAGGCCCGGCAGCATCCAGACCAGGCCGATGATCGCGGCGGTGATGCCCAGCAGAACCAGCGCGATCGGGCCGGTCGGCGTCACTGTCGTCCGGCCCTGCTCCGCGCCGGCGGCCTTCTTCGCTGCCTCGAGCACGGTCGACATCCAGGCGCTGCCGATGATGGTGAGGGCGACGCCTGCCAGCGCCATGATCAGAGCAGGGCGGCGGATCGGTACTGCTCCGGCCGTGACGGTGAACCGTCCGGCCAGTGCGGCCATCGGGGTTTGACGGCCGGCGCTGATCGCCGGAACGACCGCCGCCGCGACGCCGGCGAGCAGACCCAGCGCGGCGATCACCAGCAGTGTGCGCCAGGGGATCTGCAGGCCGACGATGATCGTCTGCAGCATCTTCTCCCACAGCGGTTTGCCGACGATCATCAGCACGATGGCCAGCACCAGGCCGCCGCCCGCCCCGAGGAGACCCGCGAAAAACCCTTGCAGGAGAACGATCCGCCTGACGTCGCGAGGGGTTCCGCCGGTGGCGGTGACCAGGCCGAGTTCCCGGGTCTGCCGCCGCGCGCCGACCGCGAACGCAGTACCGGCGAGGAGGACGATCTCGAGGATGCCGAAGCCGACCACCAGGGTCATCACCGCCGTCGCGCCGGCGTCCTGTCCGCCGCCGTAGACGGTCGGCGGCGGGTCGATGATGTTTGCCCTGGGCATCAACGACATCCCCTGCTGGACCAGGGAATCCGTCAGGGCGTCGGGATTGGCCGAGTCGGGCAGATCGACGAGGTAGTAGACCCCGGCGTCCTGCTCCGGCTGTATCAATGGGCTGTCAGGGGTGGTGAAAAGGGCTCTGCTGTCCGGGGCGTGGAGAGTGCGGGCGAGCCCGACGACGGTGAGCTTTCGGTCGTCCGCCGTCAGCACAGTGGAGCCGGCCTTCAGGGTGTCGCCGTCCAGCAACTGGAGGTAGTTCGCCAGTGCGGGCGACAGTGCGACCTCGTCGGCCTTGCCGGGCATCCGCCCACTGTCGAACTTGAAGGTTCCTTCGAGCAGTTGGTTCTGCCCGTCGCCGACCATGAGGCGGGCGGAGGTGTTCGCCTGCGGTCCGCGTAGCTCGGCGGCACCCAGCTCCCGCAGCGCACGGGCCGTGCTGCTCCCGGGCGGCAGGAACGGCTTCGGGTCGATCTTGTACGCGTCGCGGGAGGCCGTCACCCCCTCCGGCGGATATGGCTCGCCGCTGTTCGGACTCGGGCGGTCCTGGAGCACGAGCTTCGTGTACGGCGACACCATCAGCTGGGCGTCCGCCTGGCCGACGGTTGTCCGGGCGAGAGCCTCCCCGGTCGGGCTCCCGGCCACGTTGATCAGCCCGATCCACGACGCGGCCAGCACCGGTACGCCGATCAGCGCCGCGACGAGCAGAGTTCTCCCCTTGGCGCGGCGGGCGGTACGGCGCGCGATCCGCAGGGGTGGTCCCCAGCCGCCCATCAGTGGGTTTCCAGCAGGACGTCGGCCTCGGGCAACGGACCGGACTGGCCTACCAGGACACCATCGCGCAGGTAGACCACGCGGTCGGCCCAGGAGGCGTGCCGAGCGTCGTGGGTGACGAGGACCCCGGCGATGCCGTGCTGGTCGCACCGGTCGCGGAGGAGCTGGAGGACGGCCTCGCCGGTGTCGGAGTCGAGGGCGCCGGTCGGCTCGTCGGCCAGCAGGAGGCGACGCTCACCGACGATGGCCCGCGCGATCGCCACTCGTTGCCGCTGACCACCGGACATCTCGTCGGGAAATCGGTCGGCCAGATTCGAGATGGCCACCTCCGCCAGTGCGGCTTCGGCGTACTTGCGGGCGGTCCGGGCTCGGGTACCGTCCAGTTCGAGCGGGAGCATCACGTTCTCGGCCGCGGTCAGGGCGGGGATCAGGTTGAAGTCCTGGAAGACGTAGCCGATCCGCCGCCGGCGCAGCGCGGCCACCGCGTTGTTGCTCAAGGACGCCAGATCCTGTCCATCGATCAGGATCTCGCCGGCGGTCGGCCGGTCGAGTCCGCCGGCGCAGGTGAGCAGGGTGGACTTGCCCGAACCCGACGGGCCCATCACGGCGACCAGTTCTCCGGCCGCGACCGAGAGGTCCACGCCGCTCAGTGCGTGCACTGCCTGCTCGCCGGTTCCGTGCACCCGGGTCAGGTGGCGAATGTCCAGAATGGCGTTCATCGGTTGGCCCTCGCCTCTTGCGTCTCGTCTGACCGGTCGCGGCCGGGGCTGGTCGCAGTACCGGGTTGCTGGTCAGGGCTGGTCGTTCGGCGGCGGGACAGCATCGCTTCGCAATGGTCCAGCCAGCGGATCTCCGCTTCCGCGGCGAAGATCATCGACTCGAGCACCAGCAGCCAGGAGATGTCGCCGTCGCGGCTGCCGCGCTTGAGCCGGGTCAGTTCCTGCATCGACTGCATGGTCGCGGCCCGCTGCCGCTGCACCACCGCGGCCACGTCGACCCCCGGTACGGCGAGCGCGAGGGCGAGCTTGATCGCCAACTCGTCCCGCGGCCGCGACTCCCGCGTCACCGGCGTGGAGAACCAGTTCGCCAGCTCGGCCCGGCCGGCCTCCGTGATCTCGTACCGCGACCGCCCGTCGCCCTCGTCCTCGTTGGCCTCGGTCGCGGGTTGTACGAGTCCGTCCCGCTCGAGCCGGGTGAGGGTCGTGTAGACCTGCCCGATGTTCAGCGGCCAGGTCGAACCGGTGGCCGCCTCGAACTCCCCGCGTAGCTGATACCCGTACTTCGGCTCCACCTGGAGCAACGCCAGCAATCCGTGCTTGATCGACATAGATACTGAGTATGCATACTCAGTATGCGGCGGTCAATTCCTTTCGGTCAGGGGATGACGACTCAGGGTGTGAACAGACGGGCCAGGTGGGTTTCGAGCGAGACGGTCAGGAAGTGCGGGCGCAGCGGTTCGGCCAGAGCCAGGGCCTGGATGACGAGGCCGTCGATCACCGCGAGGAGCAGGCCGGCCTCGGTTTCGGTATCCGTGACGTCCGGGAGGTCGCCTTCGGCCGCGGCGGCGTCGAGCAGTCGCGCGAACGCGACCCGGAGTTCGCTGTCCGTGCTGGCGGCGATCTCCTTCAGCGTCGGAGAGGTGGTCGCCGCCGCGCTGAAGGCCAGCCAGACGCGGGCGTCGCGGGCGCGGGGCTCGTCGAGTGGGAGCCAGAGCTCCAGGGCTTGGCGGAGTACGCGGCGGGGTGGGCCGGACAGGTCGACAGTGGCGAGCTTGGTGTCGAACAGCTGAATCACGTGCCGGAACGCTGCCGCGACGAGTTCGTCCTTGCTGCGGAAGTAGTACTGGACCTGCGCCAGCGAGATCCCGGCGGCTCCGGCGACGTTGCGCATGGTGGCGCCTTCGAGTCCGCGTTCCGCGATCACTTCGACGACTGCCTCGAGTATGTGCGTTCCCCGCTCGGCCCCAGTCACACTACTGAAGGTAGCCCTAGGCACCTTTCTCGCGGGTCAGTCCTCGCGGATCAATCTGCGGACCAGCCGAGCGGTGATGGCCTCGACGTCGTACCGGCGGCCGGTGCCGGGGGTCAGTTGGTCGAGGACGAGGCCTTCGATGGCGAAGTGGAGCATCCGGACCTCTTCGGCGCCGCCGGGCAGTCCGGCCTGGACGTGGAACGAGACGTCGGTGTCGAAGCCTTGTTGCAGCGTGCGCGAGAGGATCTCGTTGAGGCCGGGGTTTCTGGCTGCCTCGAGGCGCAGTTCGAACAGGGCTAGCGAAAGTTCCGGGCGGCCGAGCAGGCGCTCGACGATGTAGTGGACGTAGTCGACGACGAGGTCGACCGACCGTTCCCGCTCGGCCAGGGGAGCCAGTACTGCGTCGTCGGGTGCGAGCCGCTCGAAGATCCGCTCGCCGAGTGCGCCGAGGAGGGCGTCGCGGGTGCGGAAGTAGTTGGACGCAGTACCGGCGGGGAGCCCGGCGGCGGCGTCGACCGCGCGGTGGGTGAGGCCGCGGGCGCCGGACTCGGCCAGCACGGCGAGGCCGGCGTCGGCGAGTTGGGCGCGGCGTTCCGGATTTCTCGGCATGTTGACAAGCCTAGCAGTTATCCACTACAACTGTCGTACTCAACCACAACATCTGTAGTACTCAGGAGCCGCGTATGCAACCCGCCGCCTTCGGCGCCACCGTCGTCACCTCCCGCCTCGCCGAGGTGGCCGCCTTCTACCAGCAATACTTCGACCTGCAGATCACCGTCGACCTCGGCTGGTTCATCTGCCTTCGCCGCGGCGACGCCGGCTGGGAACTGGCCGTCTGCGAACGAGGCCACGCGTCGGTGCCGGCCGCGGTCTCCGCGTTGACCGAGAGCACCAACGTCTTCGGCTTCGTCGTCGACGACGCCGACATAATCGCCACCTCGCTCGTCGAGGCAGGCGTCCCCCTGGAAACCGAGGTCATCACCGAGCCCTGGGGCCAACGCCACTTCTACGTCCGAGACCCCGAAGGCACCTGGCTGGACGTAATCCAACTAGTAGCCCCCGACCCAGCCTGGATCGCCGCCAACACCCCCACGGCCGAGTAACGGGACACTAGATGGTGAGAAGGACCTTGCCGGTTTGGGAGGACTGTTCGAGGGTTTCGTGGGCCTTGGCTACGGCGTCCAGGGGGAAGGTGCGGTGCACGATCGGCCGCACCTTCTTCGCGGCGACCAGCGGCCAGACGTGGCCGACCACCTCGGCGAGGATCTCGCCCTTCTGCTCCACCGACCGGGCTCGCAACCCGGCCCCGGTGATCAAGCCGCGCCGGCTCATCAACCGGCCGAGGTCGAGTTCGCCCTTGGTGCCGCCCTGCATGCCGATGACGACCAGCCGGCCGTCGTACGCGAGGGACTTCACGTTGTCCCGCAGGTACTTCGCGCCCATGATGTCGAGGATCACGTCGGCGCCGGCCTTCGCGGTCGCCTCGT
Organism: Kribbella sancticallisti; assembly: GCF_039530625.1. Classification (NCBI taxonomy): domain Bacteria; kingdom Bacillati; phylum Actinomycetota; class Actinomycetes; order Propionibacteriales; family Kribbellaceae; genus Kribbella; species Kribbella sancticallisti. The sequence continues at coordinate 43,124 of NZ_BAAAOS010000011.1, forward strand.
TCACCACCGACGCCCACTCGGCTTCCTTGTAGTTGATCGCGACGTCGGCACCGAGCCGGGTACAGAAGTCCATCTTGTCCGTGTTCCCGACCGTGCAGAGCACCCGGGCCCCGTGCGCGACCCCGAGTTGGATCGCCATCGTGCCGATTCCGGAGGCCCCGCCGTGCACCAGCAGGGTCTCGCCGTCCTTCAGATGCGCGGTCATGAACACGTTCGACCAGACCGTCGCGACCGCCTCCGGCAGCGCCGCCGCACTGATCAGATCGATTCCGTCGGGGACCGGCATCACCTGCGGCGCCGGCACCACGACCTTCTCGGCGTACCCACCGCCCGCGAGCAACGCGCAGACCTCGTCGCCGACGGCCCAGCCCTCGACTTCGGCGCCGACCTGCGAGATCCGCCCGGACACCTCGAGCCCGATCGTCCCAGGCGCTCCCGGCGGTGGCGGGTAGAAGCCCTGCCGCTGGAGCAGATCCGCTCGGTTCACCCCGGCGGCGACCACGTCGATGACCACCTCGTCCGCCGCTGGGGTGGGGTCCTCGATCTCGGCGACCTTCAGGACCTCGACACCACCGGCACCCTCACAAACGACAGCTCGCATGCGTGCCACCGTACTGCGTCCGCGGCTGCGCGGCGCTGCTCGGCTCAGGTCACGGACGGACGATCGCCGCCATGTCTCCGGCGATGCTGTCGAGTGGATCGACGGTGCCGATCGACTTGAACCAGTCCCATAGTTCCAGTGAATGATAGAGCCGGTAGAGCGTGGTCCTGGCGCGCCAGTCGACGGGCAGCTCGCCATAGCCTTCGACGAGTCCGGCGAGCTTGTCGGCGTTGCCCCAGATCGAGTAGCACTCGGTCTTGGCCAGGTCCATCAACGGGTCCGCGGCGATCGCGTTCTCCACGTCGATGAAGCCCTGTACCTGCCAGCTCTGCGGATCCACCAGCACGTTTCCCTCGTGGAAATCGTTGTGGCAGAGCGAAGGCGCGTCGTTCGCGGCGAACAACCCGGCGTGCTGTTCGACGTACTGGGTGATCTGCTTGCTCAGGACCGGGTCTCCGCCGAGCTCGTCGAACTCGGCGATCTTCTTGGTGAACTGGCGGCGCATGTACGCGTCGTTGGTCGGCAGCGGGTCGAGCACCTGATCGGTGAGATACCCGTACGCCGGTTGCGGGATGCGGTGGATCTTCGCCTGGAGTTGCCCGAGCTGGACGTACACGGCTTTCCAGTCGGGCGGTTCCGCCTCGGACAGCGGCACGCCCTCGATCTTCGTCAGCACCGTGAACGCGGGATCGCCCGCCTCGGCGTGGATGACCTCGGGGACCGCGTTGCCGAGGTGCTCGGCGAGCAGGCTGTAGACGTGCACTTCCTTCGCCTGCTTCCAGGCCCACTCCGGCTCGTAGATCTTGACGATCACCGGCGCGGCGGCGGTACGCAGTACTTCGTGAACTGTGCTCAACTGGCCGCCGGTGCGCGGGAGGATCTCCGCGATCTCGCTGCCCGGACAGGCCTTCTCGATCATCGCGTGGATCTCCACGCGCTCAAGCTAGAGCCGGGAGCCGGGGGAGTCGACCGAATTAGTCGTCGAAGTCGGCCCAGGTGTCGACATCGTCCCCCGCTCGAGTCGGCGCGGACCAGGCCAGGTCGAGCCCGGAGAACAGCCGCCGTACCGGCTTGTCCCGGGGATCCCCGATCCGCTTGAACGCTTCGACCAACGCCGCACGCCGGTACGCCGCCGCCAGCCACTGCTCCCGGCCCTCCGAGTCCAGCAGCCCGTACCCGTCGCGCTCGCCAACTCCCGCAAGCAGCTCGGCTACGGCCTCTTCGGTGAGCCACGGCAGATCGCACGAGACCACCACGACCACCGGCGCCGTGCCTTTGGCCAGGCCGGCCGCCAGCCCTGCCACTGGACCTCCACCGGGAGGCTCCTCGGTCGTCCACTCCACCGCGCAGCCGGCGCTGCGGACCGGGCCCACCACCACTGTCGAGGTCGCACCACTGGTTGCCGCCAGCACGCGGTCGAGCAGGGACACCCCCTCCAGGACCAGCAGAGCCTTGTCCACCCCGCCGAAGCGGGTGGACCCACCTCCTGCCAGCAGCACCACATCGAACTCCACTCCCGCAGTGTCCCGTGTCCTCAGCAGCCCCGCCACAAGCTCTTGGTGCTGGAGCCGGGTCATCTCTGGCCCGGATGCGGCACCATGGATGAGTGAAGATCGCCGTGGTGCAGACCGCCAGCTCGCACGACAAGGCCGCCAACCGTGACTCGGTGACGCGGCTCGTCGCCGAGGCTGTCCGGGACAGACCTGACCTGGTCGTGCTGCCCGAGGCGATGATGGCCGACTTCGCCACCGACGGTGGCTCGGTCGGGGAGTTCGCCGAGGCGCTCGACGGCGAGTTCGTCAGCATGTTGCGGAAGACGGCGCTGGACCACGGCACGGCGATCGTGGCGGGCATGTTCGAGCGCAGCTGCGATGAGGCCCGCCCGTACAACACGCTGCTCGCGGTCGGCGCCGACGGGGAACTGCTCGGGGCCTACCGCAAGATCCACCTGTACGACGCCTTCGGGTACCGGGAATCGGATCAGCTCACTCCGGGTGACGTCGCGCCGGTCGTAGTACAGGTGGCGGGGCGGAAGCTCGGGCTGATGACCTGCTACGACCTGCGGTTCCCCGAGCTCTCCCGGGCTCTGGTGGACGCCGGCGCCGAAGTACTCGTCGTACCGGCGGCGTGGGTCCGGGGCCCGCTCAAGGAGCACCACTGGACCACACTGCTCACGGCTCGAGCCATCGAGAACACCTGCTACGTGGCGGCGGCCGCCCAGAACGGCCGGAAGTACTGCGGGCTCAGCCAGATCATCGACCCGCAGGGTGTCTCCGTCGGCGCGGTGGGCGAGGCGGACGGTTTCATCCAGGCCGAGATCTCCGCCGACCGGTTGTCCACGGCCCGCACCACCAACCCCTCCTTGAAGAACCGCCGCTACACGGTGACCCCGCGCAAATCCCCCGCGTCCTGAGATCGTTGCCCCCTGGTTCACCTGCCCGGGTTAGCCTCCTCAGGTGACGCAGCGGCCGGACGGTTTCGACCTCGACCACCACGGTGACCTGGAGGTCGGACACGGCCTGGTGGATCTCGCCGTCAACGTCCGGGCCGGTACGCCGCCCGGCTGGCTGGTGGAGGAGATCACCGGGAGCCTCTCTGACCTCGCCTCCTACCCCCGGCAGGACGCCGCCCTCGCCGCCGTCGCGGCCCGGCACCGGCGGGACCCCGCGCAGATCCTGCTGACGGCCGGTGCGGCTGAAGCCTTCGTGCTGATCGCGCGGGCGTTCCGGCCGAAACACCCGGTCGTCGTCCACCCGCAGTTCACCGAGCCCGAGGCGGCCCTGCGGTCGGCGGGCCACCTGGTCGATCGGGTGATCCTGAGCCCGGAGACCGGCTTCGTCCTCGATCCGCAGGCTGTCCCGCGGGACGCGGATCTGGTGGTGATCGGCAACCCGACGAACCCGACCTCCGTCCTGCACCGTGCCGACGACCTGCGCGAACTGGCCCGTCCGGACCGGATCCTGGTGGTCGACGAGGCGTTCATGGACGCTGTGCCCGGCGAGCCGGAGTCGCTGGTCGGCGCGTCGATCCCGGGGCTGGTGGTGATCCGCAGCCTGACCAAGACGTGGGGACTCGCCGGGCTCCGGGTCGGGTACGTCGTGGCGGCGCCTGGGCTGATCGAGCAACTGGCGGCTGTGCAACCTCACTGGCCGGTGTCCACTCCTGCTCTGGCAGCGGCGATTGCTTGCAGCAACGAGCGAGCCCTTGGCGATGCTGCCCAGGCCGCTGTGGATCTGGAGCGTCAACGAGCTCATCTTCTGACTGGGCTGGGGGCCGCTGGGCTCGGCGTTTCGACGTACGGCGTACCGCGCGGGCCGTTCGTGCTGGTGCGGGTGGATGGTGCGGCGGAGGTGCGGGAAGCGCTGCGGGAGCGGGGATTCGCAGTACGGCGGGGTGACACGTTCCCCGGGCTCGGGCCGGACTGGCTGCGGATCGCAGTACGGCCGGAGTCGGTGACGGACGCTTTCCTGAAGGTTTGGCAGGACCTGCTCGGCTGACCCGCGATCGCTGCCGAACCGAGTGCCGGCTGTAACCCGTGCGGGGGTTTACTCCCGATGTACTTTGCGCACAGGAGGTGCACGAGAACCTCAGGCATTCCGAAGGGAGCAGCATCATGGGCATGAACGACGACGACATGACCACCTCGTCCGAAGGCGGCGAAGGGCTGGCAGACGGTGGCGCGACACCCGGTGCGACTGACGGCGGTGCCGATGGAGGTGCCGACGGTGCCGCCGGTGGCGGTGGCGGTGGCGGTGGTTTCGGTGAGTCGGGCGGCGGCGAAGGACCAGCCGACGGTGGTGCCGTAGGCGGCGGTACTGACGGTGGTGCCGATGGTGGCGCCGGCGGTGGTGGCGATGAAGGTGGCTTCGGCGGCGGGTCGGGCGGCGAGGGTCCGGCCGACGGTGGCGCTGTAGGCGGCGGTACTGACGGTGGTGCCGATGGTGGCGCCGGCGGTGCTGGTGGTGGCACGGAAGGGACGGCAGACGGCGGCGCCTCGCCTGGTGTCAGCGATGGCGGCGCTGACGGAGGAGCCGACAGCGGTGCCGAAGGCCCTAACGACGGTGGAGCGGACCCAAGCGCCACTGACGGCGGGGCAGACGGTGGTGCTGGCGGGGACTCCGGAAGTCGGTGACCCCGGTGCCGGAGACCGGGCAGCCGCCGGACGGGCGCCCGGCTCTCCGGCGCTGCGTAGCCGGTGACCTGGAAGAGTTCGCGAGTTCGTACTGGGGCTCGCGCGCTTTGCTGTCGCATGGCGGCGACTACAGCGACCTGTTCAGTCTGGAGGCCGCTGACGAACTGCTGTCCCGCCGCGGCCTCCGTACGCCGTTCCTGCGCATCGCCAAGGACGGGGCAGTCGTCGGAGACAGCCAGTTCACCGGTTCTGGTGGTGTGGGCGCGGAGATCGGGGACCAGGTCCGCGACGACAAGGTGGCTGCGCTGTTCGCCAGCGGGCACACCGTTGTCCTGCAGGCACTGCACCGGACTTGGCCGGCTCTGGTCGACTTCGCTACCCAGTTGTCGTCCGACGCGGGTCATCCCGTGCAGATCAACTCGTACATCACGCCTGCGGAATCGCAGGGGTTCTCTGCCCACTACGACGTACATGACGTCTTTGTGCTCCAGGTGGCCGGGGAGAAGCACTGGACTGTGCACGAGCCTGTCCATGTGGACCCGCTCCGGAATCAGCCCTGGACCGACCACTCCCAGGCCGTAGCCGAGGCTGCCCGCGACAAGGCGCCCGTCATCGACGAGGTACTACGCCCGGGCGACTCGCTCTACGTACCCCGCGGGTTCCTGCACTCGGCCAAAGCCCTGGGTGGAGTCAGCGCCCACCTGACGGTCGGCCTGCACACCATGACGCGGTACCTGCTCGTCCAGGAGTTGGCCAATCTTGCTGCCGATGAGCCGGAGCTCCGGACAGCTCTTCCGCTCGGCTTCGACCCGGGCGATCCGGACCAAGTAGCCCAGATCCTCGGCAAGGTGTCCTCCCTCTTCACCGAGAAGATCCAGTCCGCTTCCGCGGAGGACCTAGCCGCGCGCCTACGCCGCCGTACGTGGTCCGGCAACCGCCCGGCTCCTATCGCTCCTCTGGCCCACGCGGCCTCAATAGCTTCCCTTTCCCCGACCACCACGGTCCGCCTACGCCCGGGCCTCCGCTACCGCCTACTCCCCGGCGACCCGGTCCGCCTACAGTTGCCGGACCGGACCATCTCCTTGCCCGCAGCAACCTACGAGGCCCTCCAACACCTCTGCACCGGCGCCGTCACCACCGTCTCCGCTCTCCCCGGCCTAGACGGGCCCGACCAACTAGTTTTAACCCGCCGCCTCCTAACGGAAGCCTTCCTAACCACCACCCTCTGAACCTCTGAGCCTCTGAGCCGCCAAGTGACCCACCCTCCGCCACCCCCGGACGCTTCCACCGAGGCCCCACCTGCGGGCCCCTCCAGCACCGTCACCCCAGCTCCGGGAGGCTCCGCCGCTGGCTCGGCTGAGTCTGTCTTCCGGTGTGCTGCTGCGGCTGAACTTCGGGGTGACTCCCTCATCGCCACAGCACCTCCGGCAGCACGCTGGCTCCTGATCGAATGCCGCGTGCCCTGGCCCCGGATCGCCCTCAATGCCCTCGCCCCATCCCCAGGCAGCGGCGTCCAGCACCTCCGCGAAGAGGTCACCCGCCTGTGCAGCTCAGCCGGCATCCGCCCAGTCCTGATCCGACGCCACGGCCGCATCGACCACACCACTCCGCGCCGCTGGGCCCTCATCGACAGCCGCCCCGGCCAGGAATCAATCCAATGGGGCGACCTCCCCACCGACGAACACCTACTGGATGTCCTTGCCGGTACCGCCCCCGGCACGCCAAGCACCGAACCCATCTACCTGATCTGCACCCACGGCCGCCACGACACCTGCTGCGCCATCCGCGGCCGCCCCGCCGCCGCAGCCCTCACTGCCGCGCACCCCGACCGAACCTGGGAATGCAGCCACATAGGCGGCGACCGCTTCGCAGCCAACCTCGTCTTCCTCCCGCACAGCCTCTTCTACGGCCACGTCCCCGAATCCCGAGCCGTAGAACTCGCCACGCAGTACGACAAGGGCCTGGTAGTCCCCGAGCTCCTCCGCGGCTCCGGCGCCCTACCCCAACCCGCCCAAGCAGCCCAACACTTCGCCCGCCAGTCCGGCCTCTCCTTAGCTGTAGACGCCCTGACGCCTCTCAAAATCCAAGAACTCTCGCCCAACCACTGGCAAGTCCACCTGGACAACAACGGCCACCCCCACGAACTAGAAGTAGCCGTCACCCACGTCACCATCAACACCCCCATGACCTGCTCCGCCCAACCCCCAGGCCAACTCCACCAGTACACGCTCGTCCCCCGCTAACCCGCCTCCTGTACTCCAGCCCGGCACGACCCGACATCTGCTACCGAGGCAGTTCGTTTCGCGGCGGGGGAGGTTGTTTCGCCGGGGCGGGGTGATGGGTGCCCTCTAGGGAGGTTGTCCCCCCGGGGGGCGGGGTGACGAGGTGGTGTTTGGGGAGGTTCTTCGTCCGGGGTGGGTGTTCCTGACGGTTTGGGGAGGATTTCACGCCCGTTGAGGGGTGCAATCCTCCCCAATCGGCCTCGGTAATCGCTTTTGGAGCGCAAAAGCGCGCGGGAACTGGCCGGACGAGGGGCTCGGGAGGATCACCCGGAACTTTGTCGCCATACCGAGGCAGTCCGCGTCGCGGCGCCAGACCCGACCCGGCGAGCGGTCCGGTGTGGTGGGGCGGGCCGGTGTGGTCGAGCGGTCCGGTGTGTGAAAGCGGTCCGGTGCGAAAGCGGTCCGGTGTGTGAAAGCGGGCCGGCGTGTGAAAGCGGGATGGCGTGGTGGAGCGGGACGATGCGTGGAAGCAGACAGGAGCGCCCGGTGGGCCGGGGCTCTGTCAGGGAGTGTCGGGGAGTACTTGATCCTCCAGGTGGGAGCCGTAGTACGCGGATTGGCGGGTCATGATCTCGCGCATGGAAGTGCCGCGCGGTACGCCGTACACCGTGCCGGGAAAGTCCAAGGTGCGCTGGATCTCCCAGAGCGCCTCGTGTTGGTCGGGGGAGAAGAGTTGAGCCGGGTCACCTACCGCGATCCACCCGATCGGCAGGACGGCGCCTGGTTCGAGCCTGGAGTTGACCTGCAGCACGCTGTTGATGCGCAGTTCGGCGCCTGCGCCGGCTACCGAGCCTGGGAACAACGCGGCGCCCGTGGCGATGAAGACCTCATCTTCGACCGTGGCGCCGTTCACATGTGCATGCGGACCGACCAGTACCGCGTCGCCGATCAGCGCGGGATGATCCGCCCGGCCGCGGACCAGGGCGTTCTCCATCACCACACTGTTCTCCCCGAGGCGGACCTCGCCGTTCTCCGCGGTCAGCACTGCACCATGCAACACCCTGCTGCCTTCGCCCAGCACGACTGCACCACAGAGCACTGCTGACGGCGCTACGTACGCGGACTCCGGTACGACCGGTCTCTGACCACGGTGTTCCAGCAACATCAGAACTTCCTCTCGTCGCGCATCACCTCGGCATTCCTTTCGTAGTTGTACCTGTATCGGGCGGCCTCCACAGCCCGGGCCCTCACTGCCCGGGCGGCCATCGTCCGAGTCAGGCTGTCCACGTCGGAGGTGGGAGGTTCAGCCGGACGGACGAGGGTTATGGGTGGAGTGAAGACCAGCGAGCTACGAAAAGGACATTAGAACACCTGTTCGAAGACCGCAAGAATCCCTGACTCGTCAGCGTGTGATGTCTCAGGACATCGGTGACAGTTCTGCATCAAGACATCGGTGACGGTTGGTGTGTCAGGACATCGGTGACGTTTCAGCCGGTCTTGGGCGCTGTCCGGGAGGCCGTTGCCGTGGTAACTCACGCCGGGCGCCGGTTGGGTGTCCTCGATGAGCTTGGTCAGGCTCACGCGGCTGACCAAGTTGGTGGAACGTCTATCGGGCTGGGAGACACGGGAGTTGGCGCGTCGATCGCCGGTTCAGATACCTCATCGAGGAGCTGCGAGCACCTCGCCGATGACGTGCCGCGCGTAGTTCGCCATCGCCGGGTTGGTGTCCTTTTGGTACGACCACACGATCAGGGCCTGGGACAGCACGCGCCCGCGTCCGCGGAGCCACGTCGCTTCGTCCACGTCCAGCGCCGCTCGGAACTCGTCGCGGACGTTCGCGGGCAGTAGGTACCACACGGGGAACAGGTCGCACGCCGGATCGCCGACACCGCATGTCTCGAAGTCGAGCACCGCGGTCAGCCGGCCCTCCGCCGACACGAGCAAGTTGCTCGGCGTCAGGTCCGAGTGCACCCACACCTCGCGCCCACCGGATGGCGCCGCGAGCGACTCCTCCCACGACGCCAGCGCTGCGCGAGTGTCGATCAGGCCGTCCAGTTCGCCGATCGCCTTCCGCGTCGAGGAGTCCATCGCGACCATCGGAGCGCGCGTGCGGCGCTCGCCCGGATACGCCGGCGGTCGGTCTGGCAGGTCGATCCGCCGGAACGCGTCGACGAACGCCGCGAGGTCCGTCGCCAGCCCGCGTGGGTCGGCGAGCGCGTCGGGGGACGGGTGCCTACCGGTGAACCAGCGGTGGACAGACCACTCGCCCGGGAACGCGTCGGTGGGTGAGCCGATCGCCTCGACAGAGGGGATGGCCACAGGCAGGAACGGCGCGAGTGCCGCGAGTTTCGCCTGCTCCCGTCGGACTTCGTCGGTGATCGAGGGCCGGAGCGGCAGCCGTACAGACAGGTCGGAACCGAGGCGGTAGATAGCGTTCACCAATCCGCTGGAGTCGACCGGCTCCAGCGGCAACGCGGCCCACTGCGGGAACTGAACGGCCACCAGTTCGCGGACGAGCGGTGTGTCGATGTCGGCCTGATCGGCGTGGACCTTGCGGGGATTCACGAGCCCCATCGGAACGGTCGGTCCGTCCGCTGTCAACCCGGTTTCGGATCGAGTGGGTCAACAGCAGACGGGCCGGGCGGGCTACGGAAGTGTCACCACCAACATCGCCCGAACCGTCACCGATGTCTTGATGCAGAACTGTCACCGATGTCCTGCGACATGACACCTGACTCGTCAGCGGACCTCGGGCGTGTCCGCCGCCGCGAGGACGGAGATCAGCCTCAGGTACGGCGAGCGGTGGCGTTCGGCAGGGCCTTCTCCAGCGCCAGAATCGTGCCCCCAGCGGCCAGCGCGAGTAGCGAGATCGCCAGCCAAGGAAGCTCATGCTCAATCTCGAAGAGCTGAGCGAAGAACGCCGGCACCAGCACGCTCGCGAAGGTGAACGAGTACTGCCAATAGGACAAGTACTTCCCATGCCCGTTCACCGGCGCCACCGCAGCGGCAAGCGCGTTCGAGGTCGCCGCATGCAGCACGTCAGCACCGGCGAACACCGCAGTCGCCAAGATCAACCCAGGCACTACCAACCCAGCCGGCACATGCAGCAGCGCAGCCATCAACACACCCCACACAGCCCACAGCACGCCGGCCAGCACCATCACGTGGGTCCGCCGCCGTTTCTCGGTATGCCGCACCACCAATGTCTGCCCGGTCGCCAGCACCACCGACACCGCCGCCAACAGCACCCCCACAATCCACTCGGGAGCAGCAGGCAGGGCCTCAGTGACGTACACCGGCAGCCCAACGCCGATCAGCATCGTGCAGAGCGCCAGCACCGTGTTCGCCCCGATCAGCACCAGGAACGCCTTGTCCTTGCGCAGCAACGGAGTCGGACCGCTCTCCCTGGCGGCGGCGGCCCGCGCAGCGTGCGCCGGGTGCAGCCGCAGCAACAGCACGCCGGCCAGAAAGAAGGTGACCGCGTTCACCGCCATGGCGATCAGGAAGGGCGTATCTCCTTCCAAGGTGAGCAGCACCCCGGCCGCCAGCGCCCCGAGCCCGAAACCACCCGCCTGCATCATCCCGCCCAACCCGAACCACCGGTCGCGGTCCCCAGGGTCGGAGATGTCCGAGAGCAGGCTGAAGATCGAGGACCAGAACACCCGCTGCCCGGTGGTTGTCACCAGCGCACAGAGGAACAGCAGCCACAGCGACCGCCCGAAGAAGAACCCGGCGAACGCCAGCCCCTGGGCGAACTGCGCACCGATCACCAGGTTGCGCGGCCCGACCCGGTCGATCACCTGTCCGACCACCGCCGGTGCCGCGATGGAGAACAGTGTCGCGACGGTCAGCAGCAGACCCGCAGTACCGAGTGGGATGTCTGCTACCCGCACGAAGAAGAGCAGTACGAGGGGTCCGGCGCAGCCGCCGCCGAAGGAGTCGATCGCCAGGCCGGCAAGAAGGGGTACCCGGCCGCGGATGTTCGGTAGGCCGAGGGAGGTGGCTGTAGGCATAGCCCTCGACAGTAACAATCCCCGACCGGGAGCCTCCACCCGTTTTCAGCCCTGCGACGCCGCCTCTCGCACGGTCACGTAGCGTAGCGGCCGCCAAGCCGCCGCAGTCGTGACCACCATCCCCACGAACGCCACCAGGAACGGCGCAACCAGCCCGTACTGCTGCGCCAGTACTCCGCCCAGCAGCGACCCGAGCGCAGCACCTCCGATAGAGGCGAGCGTGTAGACGCTGTTCACCCGCCCCATCAGCGCATCCGGAGTAGCGAGCTGCCTGGCAGTGGTCGACACGATGCCCCAGACCACCGCATGTACTCCGAACACCGCCATCGTTGCCCCCGCCACCCACGGGTTCCGGGTAACAGCCAGCAGCAGGTGCACTGTCGTCTCCACTAGCAGCCCCGCTCGGAGCAGGGTCAGACTCCCGACCCGTGGCTCGAGCAGGCGATACACAGGCATCCCGCACACGGCCCCGACCGCCCCTGCCGAGATGAGCAACCCGTACTGCGTATCGCTGAGCCCCAGCCGTTCCCGGGCGAAGAGCACCCAAGTCGCGAACGCCGCGCAGAAGGTGGTGTTCATGACGAGGATGGTCCAGGCGAGAGTACGGACGCCCGGGTGGTTCCAGAGCCAATGGATCCCCTCGCGGACGTCGAGCCACAGCGAAGTACGGGCTGGTTCGTCGGCGACGGGAGGGCGGGCGCTGACCCTGGCGATCAGTGCGGCGGCGATCGCGAACGTCGCCGAGTTGAGCAGCAGCGGAACACCCGCGCCCACCGCGAACAGCAACGCACCGATCGGCGGACCGCCCAACTGGTTGCCGAGCGTGCCGGTCGCGTAGAGCCGCGCGTTCGCCTTGCCGAGGTGCTCCTTGGGCACCGCGGTGACGAGCAGCGCACCGGAGCCGTTGTCCGCCAGGGTCTCCGCGCTGCCCATCAGGAACAGCGCCAGATAGACGGCCCACAACGGAGCGCCGGTCAGCAGTACGGCAAATCCGAGCGCGCCGATGACCACGGCCCGAAAGGTGTTGGCGGCAACGACCACCCTCCGGCGGTCGAGGCGGTCGACCAGCGCGCCGCTGATCAGGGCGAACAACAACCACGGCAATTGCTGGACGAACGCGGCGGCTCCGACGGCCAAGGGAGCCGTGGTGATGGAGGCGACGAGGAGCGGGCCGGCCGCGATCATCGCGCCGTCGCCGAGGTTCGTGATGGCCGAGGCCGGCCAGATCTTGCGGAAGTCCCGGCCGAGTTCGGCGGGCAGGACGAGAGCACGAAGGGATCGCATCGAAGCTCCCTGAGGGCATGACGGCAGGGTGGACTGGCGGCGTCCACCGACGCCGCCGGTTCGCCCGGTCAGAGGCCTCGCGTCAGCAGTTGCTGATCAGCGCGCCGACCGGACGGTGCGGGCCATGTCCTCAGACGACGTAGACATCACTCCCACCTCCCGTCTCCGATGCAGGACAGGCGGTCACTCCACCCATCACCGCTCCAGACCCTACTGCTCGCCCCCCACCCGCCCCACCCCATTTCCGCCCCCTCCGAACCAGGAGCGCTATCCTCAACCCTCGGCAGCCCACACCGGTTTCACCGGCACGGCCGCCTGGAGGGTTCGCATAGTGGCCGAGTGCGCTGGTCTTGAAAACCGGTATGGCGGGTGACCGTCATCGTGGGTTCGAATCCCACACCCTCCGCCTTGTGAGACCGCAAATAGGGCTCTGACCTGCGAAAACGCCAGCCGCGTGGCAACTCCGCGGGTGTCCGACTGAATACGGCCGTGTCCGGCTAATACCGATCGACTGCGGCTGTTTGTGCCCGTATTGTGCCCGCGTGAGCGGCTCGCCTCCAAGACGGGTTCGGTTGGCTCAGCGGTCGCCAGATGAGCGACGTAACAGCCCTGCGCCGCGGAGCGATACACGAGATAGAGCGCATGCAGGTTCGGCTTGGCCTACTCTGACAACGTGCGAACCATTGACGGGGCAGTCCTAGCGCTGCCGGTACGGGAGTAGGTATGCACCCACAGGAACTGCCGCTGATGTTGGCAAGCTCGCTGGTACGCGCGCCGTCTGAACCCTTTCCGCTCGACCGCGTGCGGATGCAGAAGGCGGTGTTTCTGCTCGTACAGAGAGGCAGCGACGGCTGGCGGCACTTGTATGACTACACGCCGTACAACTGGGGTCCTTACTCCCGCGATCTGACAGTCGACGTGGACGACCTGGCCTCAAAGCACCTGATGGCGACTGAGGTCGTCCAGGGATCCCAGTACGGGCGATACGTGACTACCCCGGCCGGGGACCACGCCGCCAGTGCATCATGGGTTCATTTGAGCTTGGTGGAACAGCAGTTTCTGAAGCAAGTGCGTTCGTACGTCACTTCCCGCTCGTTCAATGACTTGCTGCGCGAGGTATACGCTGCGTACCCTCAGTTCGCCACTGAATCTCGATTTACAGGTTGATTAATGACTGTTGCCGTGGGGCTTGTGTGTTCGGACGGGGTTCTAGTTGCATCTGACAGCATGGCGACAGGTGAGGGGGTTGCTGCGCATTCGATAAAAGTGCGCCAGTTTGGCCGGAGTCCGATCATTTGGACGGCCGCCGGATCTGTGTTTGTAATGGAAGAAGTTACGACGGTCCTCGAAAAGGAGGACTTGGCTGGCACTCCGGAAGCGCCGAAGGCCGCATATACTAAGCCCGATCTGCCAGCGATCAGAAATAGTTTGCACACGCCCATCAATACGGCAATGAGGAAGGCCTACGCCAAGGAGCTATATGGCCCTCCTTCGACGGATGGGCAGCTTCGCATTATGTTTAGAACAGATTTTCTGATGCTGGGCCATGCCAACGATACTTCCTGGTTTCTAGAGTTCGCTGGGGATGGACAAGTGAATTGGCATACGGACGCGCGTTTCTATGCTGTGGGGAGTGGTGGTCCGTACGCCACGGTTGCGCACGCTCTGATGAGTCACTACATCGGCGACGGTGTCACGCTCGAACAAGGGAAGCTGATCGCATATCGTGCGATTCAGACCACCATTGAGGTCTCTCCTAGCGGCGTGGGTTTGCCGGTTCAGATGGCGATCTGCGACAACAGCGGGGCGCGAATTCTGGAGAAGCCTGAGCTTGATCAAATTGGCTTCGCTGTGGATGGGTGGAAGGTCCTTGAGCGGGAAACTCTTACGCAGTCGGTAGCAGAGAAGGTCCTAGATGCCGCACAGGATCTCCCGGTCATGGACGAGGAAGCGCCTGTCCAGAGCTGACCGTCGGGGCTCCGAGCCCAATTAGCGGATCGCCGCCGCGAGTTCCGTCATGGTCTCTATGACGACGTCGGCGCCAGCGAGAGCGAGTGCGTCGGCCTTGCCAGGCTTGTTTGCGTAGCCAATCGTGAGTGCTCCGGCCGCCCGGCCAGCTTCCATATCGCTTGTCTGGTCGCCGATGAAGACGCAGGCTCCTGTGTGGACGCTAAGTGCGCGCGCAGCATTCTTGATGAGGTAAGGACTGGGCTTCATCAGCATCGGGTCGGCTGGGTCGCGTCCCTCGATGTGTGCAATTCGCCCTGAGAGGCCAGCATGTGCGAGGTAGCTGACGACAGCGTCGGCGTAGTTGTTGCTGACGATGGCGGCTGGCTTACCGCTCTCGTTGCAAGCGGCAAGGGACTCAGCAGCTCCCGGAGTTGGTCGAGCTGACTCAATCGCGGTCATCTCAGCGCGCTGTAGGGCGAGTTCGAGTCGCGCCGCCAGCTCTGGTTCATCCGCAGCAACTAGTAGTAGGTCATGAGGGCCGGTGGCCTTGTCTAGCGCGTCTGCAAGCTCCGGGCGAACGTGGCCGGCCAGAGCGCGAAGATCGGTTGTGATCTGCGGTGCAGGGTAGCCGTCGAATACTGAGCAGATGGGGCCGTCGAAGTCGAAGAGAACAACATCGGCATTTCTGAGGATCTCGGCAAGTGAACCAATAGTCACAGCTCGCGGACCCGCCCTAGTGTGCCCCACAGACTGTCGAACCATCGTCGCGCCTGCTCGACGTACTGCGAGCCGGTTGCTTGGTCGTTGTCGCTAATCGAGTGGTGAAAGAGCACGGTGTCTTTGCCTACAGCGTCGAAAGTCGGCACCGGCTTGCCGTCAATCTCTACATCACGCTCGACGACAGGATAGAAGCCGAAGAAGACCTCTTCATCGTTCAATGCGTACAGCTTGAACATCATTGGAAGTCCCACAACCCTGGCTTCTACTAGGGCTTTCGGCACCAGGCCGAGTTCGCCAAGCTCACGTACTGACGTGATCACTTCGCCAGCGGATCGGTGAGCAATTCCTTCCATCCGGGCCCTGACTGCTGGGTCATCGCCAGGATTCTCACCAGCTCGCGACGGAACCGCAAGGGGCCGCGTCAGATCGGGCAAAAGCATCCTGATGTTGATCGACTGCGGGGTCAGCCGACCTCGCCTAATGCGATCAATCGGCTCTTCTAGGGCACCAAGGAGAGTTTCGCCAGTAAGCCCGGCGAAGTCGATTCTGACCGTCTCGCGTTCGAATGCCTTCTCGATGTGAGGACGGAGCCCGACCGCCTGGTCGGCTTGTTCGCGTACGTACACGCCGCTGCCGACGCGGGACACGATCAGACCCTCATCTCGGAGTACCCGCAGTGCCTGCTGGATGGTCATACGAGCTACGCCGTACTGGGTCGCCAGCTCGTTCTGCGAGGGGAGTTTCTCCCCTGGCTTCACCTTGTGCGTGAGGATCGCCGCGCGCAGCGCATTGGCGACCTGCTTGAAGGGCGGGCGCGGGTCGGACGGATCTAGCTGCTGCTCCATGGACCCAATTCTACTACCTGACTAGGCAGGCTAGGCCAGTTTCCGTCCAAGGGTTGACCTGGCTAGCCAGCCTATGTAACTTAGCCAACTACCAACCTGGCTAGGCAGGCTAGCCCGGCTTGGAAGTAGCCAACAGATGACGCCCCGGTGGCTTGAACCACCGAGGCGTCTGGGTCGCACTAGTCCGTTGAGTAGAGGAGCACAACCCGTGAGCATCATCCACCTTGCAAGCGTCAGTGGCGAGGCCCCGACCGCCGCTGATCTGGCCGCTATCGAGCGGGAGTGGCCGCTGATCGCGGCCGAGCTGGACCTGTTGGATGCCGAGATCTCGTTCATCAACGCGGGTCCGGCGGCGTCGGTTCTGGATCGCCGCCGTGTTCGCCGAGCTGAGCACCGGGTCATGGCCGCGACGCACGGGCTGGCGTCCGACGACTCGGATTCAGAGGGTGCGGCATGAGCCGCCGCGTGATGAGCCTGCCCGACGTGTGGGCCGATCGTCTCGGGATCGACACGGCCGAGGGCGTGGGGGACGAGTTGGCCGCGCGTTTCGAGCACTTGTCCCAGTTCGTGCTGGGTGGGGAGATGCCCCCGCCCGGTGAGGCGTCGGCGGAGGCCGCGACCGCGTACGGGGATCTGTGGGTGCTGGCGGGGTTCCTGGCTGACGTTCACCGGGTCATCTACGGGCGGGAGGCCACCCGATGAGCGCGCTCGTGCAGGCCCCGGCCACCAGGCCGGCCAAATCGTCGGGCGTGGACCGGTTGCGGTCGGCGGCGGCGGAGGCGTCGCAGGTCCGGGCGCTGTCCACGCACCCCGACGTGGTGGCGCTGCGGGTCGAGTCGATCCGCACGCAGGTGGACCGGTGCATGTGGGTCGGGATCGTGCTCGGTCTGGCGTTCACGATGGTTAACGTTCAGGCGTTCGCTGCTCAAGGCGCGGCGCTGTGGTCGCTGCCGTGGTTCGCTGCCTGGCTGCTGGACCCGATGGTGTCGCTGGTCCTGATCGCGGTTCTGCGAGCCGAGCAGATCACCGCCCGGTATCAGGTCAGCGACCACACGAAGTGGATCGGCCGGACGAAGCGGTTCGCGTTCGCCGCTACCTACGCGATGAACACTTGGTCGTCGTTCCTGCACGGTGATGTGGCCGGGATCGTGTTGCATTCGGTGCCGCCGCTGTTGGTGTTCTGCGCTGCCGAGACCGCGCCGGTACTGCGGGACCGGCTGACCGAAGCCGTCCTGCGAGCCGAGAACGCTGCTGCCCTGGCCGACCCCGCGGGGGCATCTCACCCGCTCGCCACCACTGAGGCCGCCGAGCTGACTGCGGTCACCAACGACCCGCAGACGGCGCCTGAGGCGATCGAGTCAGCCCCGGCGGCCAAACCAGCCAGGAAGCCTGCTCAGACACGCAGGAAGGCGGCCACGACGGGCCGCAAGCTGCTGGCCGACTACGTCACCGATGCCCGCTCTGCGGTCGAGCCGGGCACAACGCCCGACGAGATCACCTCTGCATGGGCGCGGCGGGCCACCGGCTGTTCTGCCGGGCTGTCGGGCAAGGTCGCCGCGGCTGTCCGCGCCGAGCTGACCACCACTGAGACCACGACTGAGGACGTGGCTGTGCCGGGCGTACCTGCCCGCGTCGCGGCCTGACCGATAGGGAGCGCTGGCTGATGGACAACGTGCACAAGCTTCACAACAACGACCACGACGAGAACCCGCAAGACGTTGCTCAGGGCATCGTCCACGAGCCCGCCGAGCGGATCGACCCGGACACCGCCGACGCCGCCGGGGAATTGATCGACGGGGAGGTGATCGAGGGTGAGGTTTTGTCTGCGGAGGAGTCGGCCGAGCTCGACCGCCGGTTGAACAACCGCGGCGCGGTGGTGCTGCGCCGTGCGGTGACCGGAACGCAGGTCGCGACCCGCGCGGTAGTCAACGTGTCCACGCACGACCGGACGAAGTCGGCCGGGAAGGTGGTTTTGCGGGAGTCGTTCACGGTCGTGCAAGGCGTGGAGTCCTGGGCGAAACGCTTGTGGGACGCCTCGACCATGGGCACCTACCGGCGCCAGATCAAGGCCGCTGAGGCGGTCGGGGATCGCGAGGAGCTGAAGGAGTGGACCGACCGCAAGGAGATGGCCACCGAACGCCGTCACCGGCGCCTGATGGACCTGCCCAAGCTCGCCTGGGGCGTGCTCAAGGTCGGCGTTGCGATGGTGGCGGGTGTGCCGCTGCTGGTGCTCGTGATCGCGATCCTCACCAAGGCCACCGGCAACGGGTCGTTCACCGGCGTATGGCTGGGATTCTTCGGCGTGATCGGGTTCGTGATCGCTGCTGTCGCGTTCATCTGGGGGCTGTTCAGCATCGCGCTGCCGTTCCTGCTGGTACTGGCCGCGTGGCGAGAGGGCAAGCGGCGCGCTGAACCTCCGGCCTGGCTGGTCACCACCGCTGATGCCGAGTGGGATGTGGCGATCGATGAAACGACGATCGCGAAGGCGCTGGACGCGCTGCGGATCGCCAGCATCACCCAGTACCTCAAGTCCGGGCTGAAGCTTCAGTTCATCACCCCGGCCCGCGTCGACGGTCGCGGCACGCACGCTGTTGTGCGGCTGCCTGCCGGTGTCACCGCCGAGCTGATCGCCAAGCGCCGCACGCAGCTCGCGACAGGGCTTCACCGGGCCGCTAAAGAGGTCTGGCCGACCACCGGTTCGGAGGCCGGGATTCTGGATCTGTGGATCGCGGACAAGGGCGCGCTGGCCGAAGGTGCGGGTGAGTACCCGTTGCTGGCCGGTGGCCTGGTGGATGTGTTCAAGGGAGTACCTGCCGGGAAGACGCTGCGCGGGGACGCGATCACCGCGCCGGTGATGGAACGCAACACCATCACCGGCGGCATGCCCGGTCAGGGCAAGTCGAGCGCGGCGCGGGCGATGATGGCCGGGTGCGCACTGGACCCGACCGCTGAACTGCGGATCTGGGTGCCGGACACGAACTTCGATTTCGAGGTGTTCAAGCCGCGCTGCGCCTCCTACGTGATGGGCGCGGATGACGACAGCATCGCCGCGATCCGTGATCAGCTCGTGAACGTTCATGAAGAGGTTCAGCGGCGCGGTGAACGACTCCTGAAGTACGAGGTTCCGGCGGTCACTCGTGAACTCGCCTCCACCGGTGTCGGGCTGCACCCGCTGGTGTGTCTGCTCGAAGAGGCGCACGTAGCGATCCAGGACGGCACCTACGGCAAGGAGATCTCGAAACTGCTGGTGGACATCGTCAAGCTCGGCCGCAAACGCGGTATCCACATGATCGTCTCGACCCAGGCACCCACCAAGGAATCGATGCCGCGTGACGTAACCCGCAACTGCTCCAACGGCATCGCGTTCGCCGTCGGCGACCACGTCGCCAACGACGGCCTACTAGGCCAAGGCGCATACCGGGCAGGGCACCGAGCCACCGAGCTGATTCCCGGCACCGACCGTGGAACGGCCGTGGTGAAGGGATTCAGCGGGGAACGGTCCGAGATCGTGCAGTGGTACTACCTCGACGTCTCCAAGGGCAACGACCAAGTCACCCCAATCATCCAGCGGTCGCTGGAGGCGATCGCCAAGCTCGGCAAGCCCGCCCCCGGCTCGGTGCCGGTCGAGATCGAGACCCGCGACCTGCTCACCGACCTGAACCAGGTCCTCGGAGACGACCCGGTCGCGGTCGCGGACGTGCCCGCGCTGCTCAAGCGGCTCGCCCCGACCTGGACGCCGTATCAGTCGCTGACAGGCAAGGCACTGCGGGAGACGCTGGCCACCGACCACGGCATCAAGGTCCCCTCGACCGGGAACCGCTACCCGATCGATCCCGCTACCGTCCGTGACGCGCTCGTGCGACGGCAGCAGGGCAGCGAGACGGCCGACGACAGCGACGGCGGCACCGAGCCGCTGGCGAGTTAGCCCGAGCTCGGGGGCCGGAAGCCGCCCGAAACCGGCTCTGACCAGAGGTTCCCGGCCCCTCGGTTAACTCGCCTCACTCGCTAACTTCCCGCAGGTCAGAGCCACATTAGCCCCACTTCAGCCGGTGAGTTACAGACCTAACCCGATCACCGGCAGCTAACTGCCCCAACCAATCCCGCCGGACGGCCACCGCCAGGTGCCCGCCCTGGCCCGTCACACCCCGACTCGACTACAGAAAGTGACAGAAGTGTTTGTGTCTGCGCCGCCGCTCGTCGCACTCGTCACCGCCGGATCGGTCCTGCTGCTCGCCGCGCTCGTCGCCCTGGCCGTGGGCTACGTGCTCGCTTGCCGGATCTGGCCCTACGCCAACTGCCCCCGCTGCCACGGCTCGGGCAAGTCCGGCTCCCCGACCCGCAAGAGGTTCCGCAACTGTCCCCGCTGCCAAGGCACCGGCCGCCGGATCCGGCTCGGCCGCCGCCTGCTCGACCGCCGCCACAGCAACCGCTGACCCGAAGGAGACCACCACCCATGGCCACCCCACGCAACCCCCGTAAGCCTGTTGCCAAGAGCAAGCAAGACCCGGACCGGCCGCTGACGCCACGCGAGGAATACCGCGCCGCGCTAGACGAACTCAACCGGTACTCCGAGAACAACGAGACCAGCGAAGCCGTCGACGCCCGCGACCGGTTCGACAAGGCCGACCGCAAACGCCACTGGTGGAACCGATGACCGGGCCGCTGATGGACCGCGCCAGCCTGCACCCGGCCGGGTCGCGCTGGATCACCTTGTGGAACGGCAAACAAGCTTTGGGCTGGGACCTGCACGGAACCCCGGTGTTCAAGTTCCGGTGGGCGCCCGCAGGACTGGCAACCAGGCGTCAGCTCCGAGCGATGCGGATGTGTCCCGGCGGGCAGGAGCCGTACGCGGTGCTGGTGTGGCGCCACGGGCAGCGCTGGGCATGGCTGTACCGGCTCGACCTCGCCCGCCCGTCCCGGGTCGCCTCCCCGGCTCAGCTCAACGCGCTCGACAAAGCGATGGAAGCCCGCCGCCGCTGCCAGCTCTGCGGCCGGGTCTGCGACTACTGCATCCCGACTTCTGACGGGCGCTGCGACCTGTGCATCACCGCCGCCACCTACACGACCGCTGCCTGAAATCCCTCGAGGGGAGATCCACCGATGAACGAGACCCTGACCGCCGCACTGGAGGCCGCCGGACGTGGCTGGCCGGTGTTCATGCTGGGCCGCTCCAAGCGGCCGGTAGCCAACTGCGACACCTGCCGCAGCGCCACCGGCCACGACCCGGCGACCTGCGGGCACCTGACCTGCCACGGCTTCTACGCCGCGACCACCGACCCGGCCCGCATCGCCGCGATCGTGGCCGCCGTACCGCGCGGACAACTCGCCGTCAGGACCGGCGCCGTGTCCGGTCTGCTGGTGGTCGACGTGGACCCCGCCCACGGCGGCGACGAGAGCCTGTCCGGCCTTGTGGCTGCGGGGCTGGTGCCGCGCACGCTGCGGGTCATTACCGGCTCGGGCGGGCAGCACCTGTACTACCGCCACCCCGGCCAGGCTGTGCCGTCCCGGCCGATGCCGGGCCGCCCCGGAATCGACATCAAAGCCGATGGCGGATATGTCGTCCTCCCGCCGTCCGTGCACCACCGCACCGGGTGCCGCTACCGGTGGGCGACCACCAGCCGATCGCACGTCAGGGAGATGCCCCCCGCCCTGGTCGCGGCCTGCCTGCCCGCCAGGCCGGCCGAATCGCCCAGTCCGCCCACCGCCCCGACCAGCATCGGCCCGGGCGGGGGCATCTCCCACCCCGGCAAGCTCCTAGACGCCCTCCTGGACGCCGTGCGCCGCGCCCCGCAAGGCCGACGCCGCACCACCCTCTACGGCGCCGCCAGGGGTGCCGCGCGGATGGTCGCGGCCGGAGCGCTCGACCAGGCCGACGCCGTCACCGCCCTGACCTACGTGGGACACCAGGCCGCACAGACCGACCGCGACATCAGAGCCGCCATCGCTGGTGGCTTCCGTGACGAAGGGATCGCCGCATGACCACCCCCACCGACAACCACGACCAGACCGCCGCCGTCGACGGCGCCGAGCTGCTGGACGAGGTCCGCGCCGTCATCGGCCGGTACGTCGTCCTGCCGAGCGACGCGGCCGGGGTCGCTGTCGTGCTGTGGATCGCTGCCACGCATGCGGTCCCGGCGTGGAACTGCGCACCGCGGCTTGTCATCCGGGCACCCGAAAAGCGGTGCGGGAAGTCGCGGCTACTCGACATGGCTGACGGGCTGTCGCACCGGCCTCTGATGACCACCAACGCATCCCCGTCAGCGGTCTACCGCTCGATCGGCCTCAAGCCGTCCGATCCGCCGACGCTGCTGATCGATGAGGCAGACACGATTTTTGGCCCCAAGGCAGGCGACAACGAAGACCTACGCGGCCTGCTCAACGCCGGGCACCAGCGCGGCCGACCGACCCTGCGCTACGACGCCGGATCTCGGTCGGTCGAGCAGATCGAGACATTCGCCATGGCCGCACTCGCCGGTATCGGGATGATGCCCGACACGATCGAGGACCGCGCGGCCGTAATCCGGATGCGGCGCCGCGCCAAGGGTGAAGAGGTTCAGCCCTACCGGGTCCGCCGTGACGGCCCGATCCTGGCCGAGCTGCGGGAACGCCTGCACGGCTGGGTCACCGCCCACCTCGACGGCCTCACCAACGCCGCCCCGGTCATGCCCTTGGAAGACCGCGCGGCCGACACCTGGGAACCGCTCATCGCCCTCGCAGACCTAGCGGGCGGACACTGGCCGCGCCGCGCCAGGACCGCCGCACTGACCCTGATTGCGGAGCTACAAGACTCCACCGAAGCATCCCAATCGATCCGGCTGCTGATTGACTGCCGGGCCGCGTTCGGGACAGCGCAGGCGCTGCCGTCATCCGTCATCGTTCAACGCCTCCGAGCCGATGACGAATCGCCTTGGACCGAGACACCCGCGCCGGGCGGGCTGTCCGTCCGGCGGCTCGCCGCTCTGCTGCGCGAGTACGACATCACCCCCAAGAACCACCGCTGGGAAGACGGCACCCAGTCCAAGGGATACGCCCGCGACGACTTCGAAGACACCTGGGCCAGGTACTGCCCCACCGACCCCGAAAACACCTCCACGGGGGACACCGTCCCGAACCGTCCCAACCGTCCCTTCGCAGGTCACGCCGGGGACGGATCAGTTCCCTGGGACGGATCGAACCGTCCCAACGATTCATCCGTCCCCGCTCTGACCTGCGACGGGACGGTTGGGACGGATGGGACGGATCACCCGCACACAGCCGGACAGCCCATCTGCATCGGTTGCCGACAACCCCTCACCCACGACAACGGAACCCACACCCACCCCACCTGCGAGACCGCATGAGTGCAGTCACTTCTGCCCCGACGCCACCAACCGTGAACGGACGAAGGAGTCGCATCGTGGCCACGAAAACTACAGCGATCAGCACCCGTGAACGTCTGACGGTTACCGAGGTCTGCACCGACCTAGGTGTGTCTCGGTCGACCTTCTATGAGTGGCGCGCCAAGGGCACCGGGCCGCGTTGTATCAAGCTGCCCAACGGTGAGATCCGCGTTCGCAGGGTCGAGCTTGAACGCTGGCTGGACAGCCGGGAGGAGGCCGCCTGATGGCGAACACACATGATGTGCGGATCTGGCCCAAGATCCAGAAGAACAAGCTGAAGCGTGACCGATTCAGCTACACCGTCCGCTGGAGAGTGGCCGGTGAGCCGTTCAAGAAGACTTGCCAGACCTCCGCTCTTGCGGATAGCGAGCGGTCGAAGCTGATTACGGCACAGCGCAACGGCGAGGCATTCGACACCGAGACTGGCCGGCCGGTCTCCGAGGCGCGGCTAGCCGAGCCGATGGACTGGTACGAGTTCGCCTGCAAATACGTGGACCTGAAGTGGCCGCGCGCGGCCGCGACAACCAGGCGTAGCATCAGCGATTCTCTGGTGTCCGTCACACCGAGCATGTTTGCCAGCGACCGAGGAAAGCCGGACGCGAAGGTCATCCGCCGATCCCTGCACGGCTGGGCATTCAACGCCGGTCGACGAGATGGTGAAAGGCCAGACGATGTTCAGGCCGCGTTGGCATGGGTCGAGCGCTCATGCAAGCCTGTGTCCGCATTCGAACGGAGCGACACTCTGCGAGCGGCTCTCGATGCACTGGCTAGCAAGCTCGACGGTAAACCGGCAGCGGCGACAACTGTTGCTCGGAAGCGGGCAGTCTTTTCAAATGCACTCGACTACGCCGTAGAGCTGGGCTTGCTCGATCGCAACCCGATTGGATCGATCAAGTGGACAGCTCCAAAACAGGCGGGCGGCGCGGTCGATCCGCGCACTGTGGTGAATCCGTCGCAGGCGCGGACTCTTCTTGCAGCGGTAGGTGAGATGCCGGGCAGTGGACCGCGAATGGTCGCATTCTTTGCCGTCATGTACTTCTCTGCACTGAGGCCGGGCGAGGCTGTGAATTTGCGTCGCTCACAGTTGGTGTTGCCGAAGTCGGGATGGGGAGAACTGCTGCTAGAGCAATCCAGCCCTTACGCCGGTGCATCGTGGACAGACGACGGGGAGGATCGCGACAGGCGCCAGCTCAAACACCGGGCAGTCGGTGAGGTGCGGCCGGTGCCGTGCCCGCCAGCGCTCACCGCGATTCTCCATGAGCACCTGGAGGAGCACGGGACGGATCCGGATGGCCGGTTGTTCTGGGCCGCTCGCGGGGGCGATCTCCCGGCCGTCACCTACCAGACCATGTGGAAGAAGGTCCGGAAACGGGCCTTTGGCAAGGAAATGGCGAAGAGTTCCCAGTTGGCTCGGCGTCCGTACGACCTGCGACATGCTGCCGTCTCGACGTGGCTTGCCAGCGGGGTGGAGGCACCCCGAGTCGCTCTGTGGGCGGGTCACAGCGTCGACGTACTGCTGAGGGTGTACGCGAAGTTCCTTGACGGCCAGGAGGAGGTAGCGCGTCAGCGGATCGAGGCAGCTCTAGGCGCATGAGATAGGTCCCGAACGGCCACCGCGACCGGCTCACCTTGCCAACAGGAGGTGAGCCGGTCGCGGTCGTCTGGAGGGCAGAACGGGTCGGCTGTGCCCGCATTGTGCCCGCACGCCACCTTCCCTGGGCTGCAGCTGAGAGTTTCTGCAGGTCAGAGCCCATATCGGGCTTTCTGACCATCCGGCCTTGAAAACCGGTATGGCGGGTGACCGTCATCGTGGGTTCGAATCCCACACCCTCCGCCGAGCAGGCCTAAGCACGGCCTCTGACCTGCGAAACGTCCCGGCCCTTCGCTACCCGGCTTGCGAGGGCTGGAACATAGGGGCGTGGGTGTGATGACCATGCTTTGCCTCCGACAGTGCGGCGACTGTCGGAGCTTTCGCAGGAAACTCTCGCGCGCGTGCCGCCGTCCGGATGATAAGGCGGCATGGTGACCAACCACGATGAGGCGGCGGTCCCACCGTTGACACTGGCTTGGGTGCGCCGGCACCTGGAGGTCGGCGAACGGATCGTCAGGACCGAGGCACTGCACGGCGGCATGACTGCCGAAATGCGGCGGCTGACCATTGGCACGCGGGACGGAAGCACCCGTGACCTGGTGCTGCGGAGCTTCGTCGACACGTTTTACCTGGAACACGCCGAGGACTGGCTGAACAGGGAGGCCGGCGCCCTGTCCCTGCTCACGGGGACAGGGGTGCCGGCTCCTGGATTGGTCGCGGTTGATCCGACCGCCGCGCAGTGCGAGTATCCATCGCTCCTGATGACACATCTGGCCGGGCGGACGATCCTCGACGATGAGGGATTGGAGAAGCGCGTTCCTCTGCTGGCCCGTCAACTCGTGGCGATCCACGCGTTGCGACCCGCCGAGCGGCCCCGGAAGTATGTGGCGTTGACGACCGCCGACACCGTCGTGACTCCGAAGGGCGCCGACGCGGCGGCATGGGACGCGGCGATCGACGTGATCCGCAGGCCCGCGCCGCCCTATGACGGGCGATTCCTGCACCGGGACATTCAACCCGGCAACGTGCTGTTCGACCTGCCGCCCCAAAGCCCGGCAGGTCCCCGGATCACCGGCGTCGTCGACTGGGCAGCGACCTCCTGGGGCCCGGCGGACCTTGATGTCGCGCACTGCTCCACCAATCTCGCGCTGCTGCACGGCCCGGCGTGCGGTCTGCGGCTCACTGAGGCGTATGAGGAGGCCGGTGGAGTGCTGGCCGCGGCCGCGAGCGAGCGGCTGTACTGGCAGGTGCGGGACGCGCTGGCGTGCTCAGAAGAAGTGCAGTCGGTGGCGCAGCCATGGCGGCAGGCAGGGAGGACCCAGCTGACGGCGCGAGCCGTGGAGAAGCGGCTGGACGCCTACGTGACCGCCCTGATGGACGCGCTGGGCTGAGCCAAGGCGGTCCGGGGCGCGCCCCGGACTGTGGAAGCCCGGGTACCACGGCCTGGGCGCCCATGATGGGACCTAGCCGTCGGGCATCCGCGCAAGCGCATCGCCCGGGGTTGGCCTAGCTCCGTAATCTCGTACCGCACACCCGAAAGCACCGTCTCCGAGCTGGCGAATCCCCCCGTTGACGAGGTGTCCTGACGAAGCTCCGACTGCGGCTTCGGAGTACTCGACGCGGCTGGTGACGCCTTTGGCCGTGCAGACTCGTGAGAGGCTCTGAGCCTGCAAAGATGCGTCGAAGGAGGGTAATGAGACACATCTACCTCGTCACGCATCCTGAGGCACAGCATCACGTTGACGGCGTCGTTGGAGGCTGGCACGACTCAGATCTGACAGCCCGTGGGTGCCTGCAGGCCGAACGCATCGCCGAGGTCCTGGCGAGCAGGATCGGACTCCAGCCGGTCGAGGTCTACTCGTCTGATCTGAGTCGAGCCAGCCAAGCGGCAGAGCGAATTGCTGGGAGGTTCTGCGTCGAGGTTCAGACTGATGCGCGGCTTCGCGAGAGGTCCAACGGTGAGGCTGACGGGCGTCCCCAGGCGTGGCTCGCCGAGCGCCGCATCCCACTTCCGGAGTACGGCGATCGACTCGGGCACCACGACGGACCAGCTGGTGCGGAGACCCGAATGGCATTGGTCGAACGCCTGTACCCGGCCCTCGATGACATCGTCCGTCGACCGGTCGCGAACCAGATAGTGGTGTCTCACGGGTCCGCATCAAGCTATCTGATCGCTGCCTGGATCGGCATGCCGATGACGTCGACAGACCGGGCCTTCTTTCCGCTGACTTCAGGCAGTATCACCACCCTCCTCCGCAACGACACCCTGCGCTTGACCCGTCTCGACGGACAGGGTTGATGTGAGATGGTCAGGCTATCTGCTCGG
>NZ_BAAAOS010000012.1:0-9348 GCF_039530625.1 Kribbella sancticallisti
TGACGTGCGGGCACTGGCCGGCGATGTTCCGTTGGTGGAACCAGGCGATGTTCTGGTGCTTGGAGACGCCGACGGTCCGCGGCGACAGTTGGCAGGCGCGGCTGAGGCGTCGGTGGCCATCCCGGACGCTCGCGTCTTCGATGCGTCAGCGATTCGGGCTGCCGGCGTAGAGATGGTGGCGGATCGTATGGCGGCTCTCATCGAGCGAGAGAACATGCCTTTCTGGTTGCATCTGGACATCGATGTGGTCGACGGCTCGGTGATGCCGGCGGTTAGTTTCCCGGTCAGCGGGGGGCTCGCCTGGGGTGAGCTGGATGTGCTGCTGCGGCCGATCGTGCGAGACCACAGGCTGGCTGGCGTGTCTCTTGCGGGATTGAACGTCGATCGCGATCCTGGACGGGAGTACACCGCACAGGTGGCGGAGGTGTTGACCTCCCTGTTGGCGTGAAAGGCGGATGACGATCGGCACCAACATCCCTCGGCAGTTCCAATCCCGGCTGAACGTGCGCCGGCTTGCGCTGCTGCTGGAGATCGAGCGGAACGAGACGCTGACGGCCGCTGCGGAAGCGCTGCAGTACTCACCCTCCGCGGTGAGCCAGCAACTGAAAGTTCTCGAACAGGAGGCGGGCCTCCCGTTGGTCGAGCGCGGCGGCCGTCAGATCCAGCTCACCGACGCCGGCCGGATCCTGGCGCGTCACGCCGAGGAGATGATCGCCCGCCTTCTGTCGGCCGAAGAGCACGTCCGGGCCGTCGGCAGGCTGGGCCATGGTCGGTTGCGACTGGCAACCTTTCGCAGCGCGGGTGAATCGCTGCTCGTCGATGCCATCACGTACTTTCGCGGGCACCATCCGGCCATCCAGATCAGTCTCGTCGAGGGCGAGCCGGAGCAGTACATCGCGGCGCTTCGCCGACATGAGCTGGATCTGGTGCTGACCTACGACTACGACTGGCTGTCGTTGCCGTTCAATGACGGCGTCGTCCGGGATCTGATCTGCACGGATCCCTTTCTGGTCGCGGTTCCCCGGGGTTTTTGGCGCAAGAGCCGACCGATGCGGCTTGCGGATCTGTCAACGCAGAGCTGGATCGCCTCGACGCCGGCCAACGCGGTCCATCGCTTCACTGAACGAGCCTGCGCCCAGGTGGGGTTCGTGCCACGAATCGTGATGCATACCGATGACTACCACATCGCCCAGGAATTGGTTGCCCGTGGCATGGGTGTCACTTTTCTGCCGGAGATCTCTGCCCGCAATCATCACCGCGGTGTGGAGGTCCATCCCGTTGGCGATGTCACACTGGCCCGGCGGATCTATGCGACCTATCGCGTCGGCGGTGAACGGGTCGCAGTCGTTGCCGCCATCCGTGACGTCCTGATCGCGTTGGGATCGGAACGCTGATGATGCCGGGCGCCGGGGACGCGGTGTGCCCACAGAGCGAAGTCGGGTGATGACGTGCTGGACGTACGGCGTCTGAAGGTGCTGCGCGAGGTCTCCGTCCGTGGCTCGATGACCGCGGCTGCGGAGGCGCTGGGATATACGCCTTCTGCGGTGAGTCAGCAGATCGCTGCGCTCGAGAAGGAAATGTCGGCTGTGCTGGTGGAGCGCGGACCGCAGAGCGTCGCCTTGACCGAGGCCGGCCGGATCCTCGTCGAGCACACGGAGTGGATCCTCGAACAACTCGACGTCGCGGACGAGCAGTTGAAGGCAATCGCCGGTTTGCGTGGTGGGCGGTTGCGGCTCGCAACCTTTCGCAGCGTCGGGGAGACTGTCGTGGCTGAAGCGCTGATGGGCTTCCATACTGCCTGGCCCGAGGTGGAACTCCGACTGACCGAGGGGGAGCCCGAAGAGTACGTCGGTCGGCTGGCACGGGGCGAGCTTGACCTGGCCCTGTCGTTCGACTACGACGGCATCCCTCCTCCACACGACGAGACATTCGTCGCAGAGCAGTTGCTCGCTGAGGAGATGATGGTGGCCCTGCCTGAGGGGCACCGGCACGCGACGGCCGGTTCGGTTGCGTTGGCCGACCTTGCCGACGAGTATTGGATTGCGAGCTCCTCCAGATCGAGCGTTCATGAGTTCACGGCGCTGGCCTGCGGATGGGAGAACTTCCAGCCCAGGGTCGCGTTCGAGACCGACGATTACCACATCGCCCAGGCGCTGGTCGCGGCCGGCGTCGGGATCACCTTCGTGCCGGCACTTTCTCTCCACACCTCGCATCCACAGTTGCGTTTGGTGCCTGTGCGTCCCCGTCCACCTCGGCGCCGGGTTCATCTGCTGACCCGTGACGGCGGAGCAGCCTCTCCGTGTGTCACCGAGATGATGAAACTGCTGCGGACGGCCGCGCGTCGACAGGCTTCGGCGCTGATCATGAAGGACCAGCAGCCTTAAGGTCCGCTGGTGGTCGCGTGAAGAGAATATCGACCGCGACCACCGTGGTCAGGAATAAAGTAGCGCATCAAAGGCCAGTCGTCTCTGATTGATTTTACTCGGTGCCCGTATTTCAGTCGGCCGCGTCCGATGCGAATACAACACCTGCTGGGCGATTCGGCGCGGTACCAGAGAATCAGGGAGCATGAATTGAGATCGACAATTCGTTTCGGCGGGGCAGCAGCCGCCGTACTCGCCTTCGCGGGTCTCGTCGCGTGTACCTCCCAATCGTCCCAAGTGGGCGTGACCCAGGAGCCGGCAGGTCAGTCGTCAGGCGTGGCTCCGGGCAAGGCGGCCGAGTTGGTGCCCGCAGACATCAAGGCCAAAGGCTCCATTGCTGTCGCCAGTGCGTCGACGAACGCACCGATGGAGTTCCTCGACGCCGACGGAAGAACCTTGATCGGGTTCGACATTGACTTCGCCGACGCCATCGCGGCGTCGCTCGGCCTGAAAGCCGAGCATGTCACTTCGACCTTCGACGCGATCATCCCGGGTCTGGCTGCGGGAAAGTACGACCTCGGGATGTCAGGATTCTTTATCACGCCGGCCAGAGAACGGGTGGTGGACTTCGTGCCGTATTTGCGCGACGGCTCCGCGCTGGTGGTCCCGAGTGGCAACCCGCTGAGGTTGTCGATGGACCCGATGTCGCTGTGCGGACACCGGGTGGCCGGTGAGAAGGGCAGCGTGCAGGGGATCGAGTTCCTGCCGGCGATCTCGAAAGACTGCGTGGCCGCAGGCAAGGCACCTGTGAAAACGGCCCTCTTCCCGAAGCTCGACGAGGCGCATCTCGCGCTGGCTGGGGGCCGGGCCGATGCGATTATGGAGGACAGCATCCCAAGTGGATACCGAGCGTCGCGGTCCAACGGCAAGTACGAAGTCGCCCCCGGAGAGATCTACAAACCGGTGATGACCGGGATGGCGCTTCCGAAGGACTCCGCCCTGGCGCCGGCTCTGAAAGCGGCCATCACTACCCTCGCGGCTGACGGGACTCTAGAGCGCTTGATGCAGAAGTGGTCGATTCCGCGGACGGCGCTCCTGGCGTCTTACAACTGAGGCCGAAGATGACGTCGATCGCCGAGCTTTCAGACACCGATGCCGCGGATCTTGTCATCGTTGCGCGGAGGCATCCGGGACGGTGGGCGGCTGCGCTCCTCGTCGTGGCGATTCTAGGATGTCTGTGCTGGTCTGTACTGACGAACGACCGCTTCGGGTGGCCGACTGTCGGCACCTATCTGCGAGACGTGTCCATCGGCCGGGGAGTCGTGGTCACGCTCCAGTTGACAGGGCTCTGCATGCTTGTCGGACTGACTCTGGGGACGGTCATTGCGGTCGGCCGGCTGTCTCCGAATCCTGTTGTCCGGGGGGCTGCGTTCGGGTATGTCTGGTTCTTCCGGGGCACGCCAGTTCTGGTTCAGCTGCTGTTCTGGTTCAACCTGGCCGCCCTGTACCCGAAACTCACCTTCGGGATTCCGGGCGTCGCGCTGAATGCGAACGAGCTGATCACCCCGATGATGGCTGCGGTGCTCGGACTCGGTCTCAACGAGGCTGCCTACATGTCGGAGATCGTCCGGGCCGGCATCCTGTCGGTCGATCGTGGACAGTCCGAGGCCGCGGGCGCCCTCGGGCTCACCCGGATCGAGACCATGCGACGGGTCATTCTTCCTCAGGCGATGCGGGTTATCATCCCGCCGACCGGCAACGAAACCATCGGCATGTTGAAGACGACCTCACTGGTCAGCGTGCTGGCCGTCCCTGACCTGCTCTACTCCGCGCAGGCGATCTATGCGCGAACCTTCGAAACGATTCCGCTGCTGATCGTCGCCAGTATCTGGTATGTCGTGGTGACCTCCATCCTCTCGGTCGGCCAGTACTACCTGGAGCGGCACTACGCCCGGGGCTCGAAGGATCTGGCCCTCACGCCGGTTGCGCAGCTGCGGAGTGTCTTCGGCATCGACCGATTCGCGACGCGGAGGACGCGATGAGCACCGCAGTCGTCCGGGCCGTGGGCGTTCGGCACTCGTATGGTCGGACCGAGGTGCTCAAAGGCGTCGACCTGCAGGTCGACGCGGGCGAGGTTGTCTGCCTGATCGGACCGTCGGGTTCGGGCAAGAGCACCTTGCTGCGCTGCATTAACCATTTGGAGACGATCAGTGGCGGCAGTCTGTGGGTCGGCGGTCACATGGTCGGATACCGTCAGAAGGGCAACAAGCTGTACGAGTTGAGCGACAAGGAGATCTGCCGGCGGCGAGCGGACGTCGGCATGGTGTTCCAGCAGTTCAACCTTTTCCCTCACATGACGGTGCTCCAGAATCTCATCGAGGCACCTTGTCGGGTCCTACGGCATCCGAAGGGCGCCGTGCTCGAACGAGCTCAAGAACTGCTGGAGCGCGTCGGCCTGTCCGACAAGCGCGACGCCTATCCGGCACAACTGTCCGGTGGGCAGCAGCAGCGGGTCGCGATCGCCAGGGCACTGTGTATGCAACCCAAGCTCATGCTGTTCGACGAGCCGACCTCCGCC
Source organism: Kribbella sancticallisti (assembly GCF_039530625.1). Classification (NCBI taxonomy): domain Bacteria; kingdom Bacillati; phylum Actinomycetota; class Actinomycetes; order Propionibacteriales; family Kribbellaceae; genus Kribbella; species Kribbella sancticallisti. The sequence goes on from NZ_BAAAOS010000012.1 coordinate 4,942, forward strand.
CTCGACCCGGAATTGGTAGGCGATGTGCTCGACGTCATGCGTGGCCTGGCCAAGTCGGGGATGACGATGATCGTCGTCACGCATGAGATCGGATTCGCCCGCGATGTCGCCGATCGAGTGGTCTTCCTGGACGGCGGCCGGATCGTCGAGGACGGATCTGCCGAGCAGGTCATCACCACCCCACAACATATCCGAACGCAAGAATTCCTCGCAGCCGTTCGTTAACGGCTGCTCGAATACGAATAGGACAAGACGAAGATGAGTCGATCTTTGGAAGGCAAAACCGCAATTGTCACCGGTGCCGGCGGCGGTATCGGGTCGGCCGTCGCGATTCGGCTGGCCGAGATCGGGGGCCGGGTCTGTGTCAACGACGTCGACGAGGCCAAGGCCAAGGTCGTTGCAGACCGGATCGTCGAGTTGGGCGGCCAGGCACAGGTTGCGGCTGGAGACGTGTCGGACAAGACCACGGTTGAGCAGATTTTCGACACCGCCATCGAGAAGTTCGGCAGCCTTGACATCCTGGTCAACAACGCCGGACTGATCGGGCAGGTGCGACACTTCCTCGACGCCGACGAACAATGGTGGGACCGGGTGATGAATGTCAATCTGCGCAGTGTCTTCCTCTGCTCGCACGCAGCGGCACGGCGCATGGTTGCTCAGGGCTCCGGCGCAATCATCTCCAGCTCGAGCGGAGGCGCCACGCGGGCCCACCGCGGTGAGGTTGCCTACGACGCATCCAAGGGCGGAATCGAGGCAATGACCCGAGCAATGGCCCTGGATCTGGCGCCGTACGGAATCAGGGTGAACGCAGTCGCACCGGGATCGATCAATGTCGCGCCTGAGGGAGCAGTCAGTGACCAAGTGCTCGCTGAACGCGGCAAATCCATCCCGCTGGGCCGGGTAGGAGTCCCAGAAGACCTGGCCGCCACCTACGCGTTTCTCGCTTCGGAGGAGGCCCGCTATATCACCGGCGTCGTCGTGCCGGTCGACGGCGGCATGATCGTCCAGCAGCGGTCGCCACAGGTGGACATTTTCGGACTTGACCTGTACCCGACTGTCGGCCGACTGGCGGCCGGTGCTTGAGTTGCGGCGCGGTGGAACGCCGCCGGAGACACGTGAGCACGACGGCAGTTTTCCTCGCATCGGTGGCCATCCACAGCTGGACTTGGTCAACACCGTCTCGAGACGCCTGGCCGCAGCCAGGACGGTCGAAACGCTCCCGGACTGGACAACGCTGCTGCTCTGGGCAACGAGCGCCGGGATCATCGCGGGTCGTCAGGGCGAACGGTTCGCCGCCGACGCCCGCCGCGATGCCAGTCTCGCGCAGACCATCCTCGAGGACGCCCGAAGGCTTCGCGAGACGTCATACCGGGTTCTTCAGCCCCTGGCAACGAGGAATACCCCCCGGCGGAACGACATCAGAGTCCTGAGCGCTCGAATCACCGAGGCGTTCGCCGATGCGTCAATCGAAACGATCGTCCCGCTGACCTGGACGGCTCGCTCGACGACGATCGCCGACCTCCCCGGGATGCTGGCTTTGTCAGCTTGGCACTTGTTGGCGACGGAGGATCTCACCCGCCTCCGCCAGTGCGCCGACAGCGAATGTGGGTGGTTGTTCCTGGACGCAAGCAAGAATCTCTCCCGCCACTGGTGCAGTCCGTTGACATGCGGCAACCGGGCCCGCGTCCGTCGACATCACGAGCGCATCCGCGGCCGTCGAACTGTCTGAGCCAAAGCTCAGCCCCGGCGGTGCATGCACCAGGCTTGGGGCAGCATCCCGGTGGCACCAAGGTCAGTTGCTTAGAGGAAGGATTACCGTTGACTGGGCACGACCGATTAAATGGGCAATTGAATCAGCATGTGATCACAAGTGCGGCATTGCGAGGCAATCCGCTGGGAGATCCGCATGAGCGCGCACTATGGGTTTACACGCCTCCTGGATACTCGGAAGGCGACCGGCGGTATCCGGTTGCGTATGTGATCCAGGGGTACTGCGGAACGATTGCGATGTGGTCCAATCGAACACCCTTTCGTCCAACTTTTCCCGAGTTACTGGACAACCTGTTCTCTCGTCCCGGCATGCCTCAAGCTCTGATCGTGTTCGTCGATGCCTGGACGAGCTACGGGGGCAGTCAGTACCTCGATTCCGCGGCAATAGGGAACTATCACACCTATTTATGCGATGACATCGTCTCCTGGGTCGACGATGCGTATCGAACGCTTGCGCACCGCGACCATCGTGCTGTCACGGGCAAATCAAGCGGGGGGTACGGCTCGATGGTCACGGCCATGCTTCGCCCAGACCTCTTCAGTGGTTTCGCGACTCATGCGGGCGATGCGCTGTTCGACACGTCGTATGCGTCCATGCTGCCGCAACTGGCGCGACGACTTCGGGACGACTTCGGCGGATCCTATGAGGCGTTCCTGGACTACTTCCGGGCCGCTCGGACTCCGCTGCTCCATCCGCTCGACGAGATGCTGATCGAGATCTACGGATACTCTGCAGCTTACTCGTCCGATGCCGACGGATCCGTGCATGTACCGTTCGATCCATCCACGGGCAGGCTGATACCGGAGGTCTGGGAGCGATGGCTTGCTTGGGATCCGGTGAGGCTCGCGGCTCAGAACGGCGAGGCGCTGCGATCGATGCGAGCCATCTGGATCGACGCGGGCCGTCGGGACGAGTACTACCTGGATCTCGGAGCGTCCGCATTTCATCAAGCAGTCGTGGGCGTCGGTGTGGATCCAGAGCAGGTGCATTTCGAGTTGTTCGACGGCGCCCACGGGGCTATTGAATATCGCTATCCGCAAGCGATCGAATGGCTGATCCGGCGCCTTGCTGTGGAGGTTCGACGATGATCTCGATTGTGGCGGCTCCAACAAATCTCGGCCTGCGGCCGCCGCAGGCCACCAGCGTCCCCGGCGGCGCCAAGGCGCCGGACGCGCTGCGTGAAGCCGGCTTGTACCGCCGTCTTGAAGCCGCCGGCGCCGAGGACGACGGCGTTGTGATCGCCGGTAGGTACGTTGATGACGTGCTGCCGGGCTCGGGGCGGGTCCGGAATCAGGATGCACTGGTCGACTATACGGTGCGACTGGCCGGCAGAATTGGCGGCATCATTTCCCGAGGACGCGCACCACTGGTCCTCGGCGGGGACTGCAGCGTGCTGTTAGGTGCAGGAGTGGCCTTGGCGCGCGCCGGGCGATATGGACTCGTGCATGTCGACGGCCACACCGATTTTCGTCATCCCGGCAATTCTGACCAGTGCGCAAGTGTGGCTGGTGAGGACCTGGCCGCAGCCGTCGGACTACACCTGCCCGAGGTGTCGGATATTGAAGGTCTGCGGCCGTACTTCCTGCCACAGCACGTAGTCCACGTTGGATGCCGAGACGATGACGAGGGCACCACCGAGGCGACGCAGACACTGGCGGCAGTCATTCCAGCGAGGCAGGTCGTCAGCGATCCTGATGGGACGCTGAGCCTGATCCGGAAAGCATTGGCAGCGCAGGACCTCGAGGGCTACTGGCTACACGTCGACGTCGATGTGCTTGACCCCGCCTTCATGCCCGCGGTCGACAGCCCTGATCCAGGAGGGCTGAACCCTCAGCAACTGATCACATTGCTCGGCGAGCTGGCCGCAGACGCTGTTGGAGCGGCGGTCTGCATCCTCGACCCTGACCTCGACCCAGACGGCAGCTGTGCGCAACTCGTTGCCGACGTCACCTATGAGGCATTGAGCGACCTTGGAGCGGCTCGAACTACAGTGGTAGATCCTGAGCTTGGCTGATTCGCCTTGCGTGGCGATCTGGTGGCTGGGGTGACATGGTGCCGCCATCGCTTGATCATGCAGATTCTCTGAGAACGACTGAAGTTGCGCGGTGGCTGCTGCGCTGAGCGTAAAAGTCGACGGCTGGAGCAGTGGACTGGGCGAGCCGCGGCAGCGTATTTGGCGTGCTGCGCGCGCGTGGCGACGCGGCGGACGGCGCGGGATGCTGTCGACGGGTTGCTGGCGGACCTGCCAGGCAAGCTTGGGCCCCGACCGAGCACAACCGGTCGTCGCTCGGCGGATTCGAACAGACTGGCGATGCCAAGGAGGGCCCGCAACGGTCGGGATGCAGCGCCAGTACTCCGGGACCTGCGGCCGTATCAGGAACTGCCGACTGGCGGGAAGTTCCCCTTGCCACACCGGCGGGACAGGTCAACTGCGCTCGTCTGCCGGAGTAGTACAGGGTGACGCAGGCGCCAAGGGACGCCAGTGATCTTCTCGAATCTCGGAATTATGCCTGTTATTTCGAAGACAATGGAATGGTTTGCCTGCGTCATGAGCCCCGGGGACAGTGAGGGCTGACGCCTAGTACTACAGCCGGAGTTCGTGATGTGCGGCGTGGGGGCGTGACGAGGCGCGGCCA
>NZ_BAAAOS010000013.1:0-1004 GCF_039530625.1 Kribbella sancticallisti
GAGGTTGTCGATGCTTGTCGGGCCACCGTCGGCCCAGTGGATGATGTGGTGGGCGTGGCACTGCGGTGGCGGGGCTTGGCAGATGATGCAGCCCTTGTCGCGTCTGTTCAGGGCGCGGCGGATGGGGCCGGTGACGAAGCGCTGCTCGGTGCCGACGTCGAGGGGTTGGGAGTTCGAGCCCAGCACGATGGGGAGCACGGCCGCGTCGCAGGCCAGCCGTCGGACGGCGGCCGCGGACAGGTTGTCGCCGTGGACGAGTTCGCCGGTTGCTTGGCTGGTGGCGGCCTTCAGGTCGGTGTAGTCGATGGTGACGGTGAGATGGGGGACGCCGGGGCCGGTGCTGGCGGTGGTGGCGGTGTCGAGGATGGTGACGAGGGCGTCGGCTTGGCGTTTGTCGCGGGGGCGTGGGTCGGGTTCGCCGTCGAGGGTTTTGTGGGGTTTGGCGAGGGCGTGGATCGCGGTTTTGAGTAGTTCGGCGTTTTCGTTGGCGAGGTAGCCGCCGAATTTGAGGCCGTGGTCGGCGGGGCGTAGCCAGAGTGCTTCGCGGTGGTAGGCGTCGTTTTCGGCGGGTTCGGTGCCGTCGGTGTCGAGGGTGTCGACGACGCGTTTGCCGAGGGTGCGTAGGTCGGCCGGGGTCAGGTATCTGGCGGCTTCGACCATCTGTTCCTCGGCGACCAGGAGGTCCTCGACCGGGACCGTGGCCGGGACCTTCTCCAGGGCGGTGACGATCGCGTGGGCTTGGCCGGGATGCAGCCGGACCGGTGCGAGCGCGCCGGCCGCGGCGTCGGCGGAGTCGGCGGCGTCGGCGGAGTCGGCGGAGTCGGCGGAGTCGGCGGAGTCGGGGAGAGAGTCGAGGTCCGTTGCGTCGGAGTCGAGGTCGGTGGCGTCGGCACCTGGCTCAGCGTCGCCGTCTGGGTCGGCGGGGGTGCTTGCGGTCTGAGGGTCTGGGAGGGCGGCGGTGACGGTTTCGTACTTGGGGAGGGCGAGGGCGAGTTTGAGGTCGC
>NZ_BAAAOS010000014.1:0-47274 GCF_039530625.1 Kribbella sancticallisti
CCAACCCACCCCGTCCAACCCACCGCCCAACCCACCCCGTCCAACCCACCGCCCCCACCCCGACGCACCGACGCACCGACGCACCGACGCACCGCTACCCCCACCACACCTGCGAGCTTGCTCGCGTCCTCAGCCGCACACCCACGGACCACCCGCCCACAACCTCCCGGCGAAGAAACAACAAAGCGCGCGCCCCGCTCTGCGGGACGCGCGCTAGTGGTGAACGACTCCGGGGATCAGCCCTTCTTCGCGATTCCCGCCATCAGGATCCGCTGGTACGGCTGCAGTTCGTCGACGTCCGGAACATCTGCTTCCGGGTCCTCCGGGAACCACCGCGCCAGGAAGTCCAGCCCCGGCGGAATCAGCGGCAGACCGAGGAAGTGCTGCTCGATCCGCTCCGGGGTCCGGATCCAGCCGTTGCCCAGACTCTCCAGGCCGGCCTGCTCCATCCCCTTCTGCAGCGGCTCGCCGGTGTCGACGAAGTCGGTGATGAAGAGATAGCTGCCCGGGGCGAGCCTGTCCATGATGGTGCGGACCCACTCGTCCGGCTTCTCGTCGTCGTGGAAGTGCATGTGGATGCCGACGATCATCAGCGCGATCGGCCGGCTGAAGTCCAGGTGCGCCTGGATCTCCTTGTTCTCCAGGATGCCCTGCGGCTCGCGCAGATCCGCCGTGACCACGATGGTGCTGTTGTTCGTCGCCAGCAACGCGCGGCCGTGCGCGAGCACGATCGGGTCGTTGTCGACGTAGGCCACCTTGGCTTCAGGGTTGATCTCCTGCGCCGCCTGGTGGGTGTTCTTCTGGGTCGGCAGGCCGCTGCCGATGTCGAGGAACTGGTCGATCCCCGCAGCCCGGACCAGATACTGCACGCCCTTGACCAGGGCCTCCCGGTTCTCGATCGCGCAGCGACCGGCGTCCGGAACGTACTTCAGGTAGAGCGCCGCGCCCTCGCGGTCGGCGGCGAAATTGTCCTTGCCACCGAGCAGCGCGTCATAGACGCGGGCGATGGTCGGTTGGGAGGTGTCGAACTCCGGAGGAGCATCCGGGCCGTCGGGAGTCGCCATCGGCGCAGCCTTTGTGTTGTAGGGAATCGTTGCCGCCATCGTAGTGCATCTACATACCACTGGCAGCCTGGTTCGGCGCTTACGGGAGTGTCCGCGAACCGATTTAACAAAGGCCGCACGCTGCCTGATCTCTCAACTACGCAAGGCCTGTCCGGGTTACGCCCGTACGTCCTGACATAGCGGGTGGATTCCGGGTTGATCTTCCCCTCCTTGTCTTTACCTAACCCCTCAACAGACCGGCCCGAAGCGCCGCCTTCCAGGCACCTTGCGCATCCCGGCCAGGCGGTCGGCACGGGCAGTCGGGGCGGGCCCTCGCGCCGAGCGGTGCGGCCGCCGGCGCACCTGCGGCGTGCGGGCAGCGGACGCGGCCGATCGGCGCCGCGATCGGTCACCGGGAGCTACTCGCAGGCGGAAGAAAACGGGCGTTTGACGACGCTCCGTAATGAACCGGACACACGGGCTGCAAACGTGTACGATGCAAATGCAAGCCCAAATGCACGTGCATATGCCAAAGACGTACGGAAGGTGCAGCTGATGACTGCTGTCTACAACGGCATGCCCGGCGACGCGATGAGCGAGCTGACCTGGCGGAAGAGTCAGCGGAGTGGCCCGAACGGCAACTGCGTAGAGGTAGCGAAGCTTCCTGGCGGCGGCGTGGCGATGCGGAACTCGCGTCACACGGATGGACCGGCGCTGGTCTTCACCAAGGCCGAGATCGAGGCGTTCCTCGGGGGCGTCCACGACGGCGAGTTCGACGACCTCGCCTAGAGCAATCCGGAAGCAAGAGGCCCCTTCACCAGGCGAGTGGTGAAGGGGCCTCTTAACGTCCCGGCGCCCGCCGCCGCGGACGGCGAGGCACGCGGCGCACGCGGCACACGCGACTGAGGCACGCGGACACCACACGCGTGCGGGTACGACAAAGGCCGACCTTCGGGCATGAAGGCCGGCCTCGGTGGTGCTCGGCAGCTACTGCTCTTACCGGCGCAGCAGACCGCTCTATTACTACTGGACGGTGAGCGGCCAGAGTTGTTCGCTGGGAAGCTCTGAGGCTCCCGCGGTCGCCGTTCCGTCCACGGTGATTCGCAGACCGGTGAACTTGGGCGTCATCACCCGCTGGTAGCGCGAGGCCCGGTCAGGCTCCGCGACGTACTCTGCGATCAGGTGGTCGCCCAACCAGATCCGCACCATTTTTCGGCCTCCTGCTCGGTCGGTGGTCATCCCAGGCTCACGATCGGATCGCCGTCCAACAGGCGTTCGCCGCGAAGCCAGCCCTCGAAGGCCCAGCGCTGCTGCTCGGGGCAGCGCGCCACCAGTTCCTGGATCTCCCGCTCGGTCAACTCGTCGGGCGCGCGCTCCCCGGAGGGGCGGGCGGCGAACTCGAAGGACTCGGTGTCGTCGTTACTCATCGACTCGGGTTCCCCAACCAGTCGTGCCGGCGAAACCGCGCCGACGGGGGCCAGTGGACCGGCTGACTGAATCACGCGATGTCACTTTTTGCGAGATTCAGCTCACCTTCTGTGCATGAAGCAATCATGGCGGTCGCACGATACGAATGCAAGCGCCCGATGCACGTGCATCCGCACGTTTTTGAGTTGTGACCATCTGAAGGCTGTCTGAGCGGGTCCGAACCGCTCATCTGAGCACCAGAAGGCCGAATTCGGTTGACCGGGAAGCGATTTCCATCGAGTCGGTCGCCTTGGGCGGCCGGGATCGTCACCGGCAGCCCACTACACAGAGTAAGTTTTCCGGGAATCGATGCCAGTCCCGGGCCGGACCGGGACCACACCACGAAACATATGTAAGAACTTCGACAGATCACGCTTCGGGCGTGCGATGATTTGTCGGGGTGGGCAGACCCGCCATCGGGTTCGGACAGGCGTCGGAGGTGAGTGTGACGGAGTCGGGCGCTCAGGGCGGGCCGACAGCGCTGCGGATCATTCTCGGCGCGCACCTGCGGCGGATGCGTGAGGCGGCCGGGATCACCCGGTCGGACGCGGGCTGGGAGATCCGCTCGTCGGAGTCCAAGGTCAGCCGGATGGAGTTGGGCCGGGTCGGCTTCAAGGAACGCGACGTCCGCGACCTGCTGACCCTCTACGGTCTCGACGACGGTGAAGAGCGCGAGCGGCTGATGGCTCTCGCGCGCGACGCGAACAACCCCGGCTGGTGGCACCGCTTCGGCGACGTGCTGCCCAGCTGGTTCCACTCCTACCTCGGCCTCGAAGCCGCCGCGCAGCTGATCCGTACCTATGAGCTGCAGTTCGTCCCCGGCCTGCTGCAGACGCAGGAGTACGTCCGGGCCGTCGTCCAGCTGGGCCGCGGCCTGATCCCGGCCGAGGAGGTCGAGCGCCGGGTCTCCCTGCGGGTCAACCGCCAGGAGATCCTGAGCCGGCCGACGAACCCGGTCCGGTTGTGGGCGGTCGTCGACGAGTCCGTACTGCGCCGCCCGATCGGCGGGGTGAAGGCGATGCGGTTGCAGCTCGAGGCGTTGATCGAGGCGACCCACATGCCAAACGTCACGCTGCAGGTGATGCCGTTCAAGTCGGGTGGTCACGCGGCCACCGGCGGCGCGTACAGCATCCTGCGGTTCCCCGAGCAGGATCTGCCGGACATCGTCTACATCGAGCACCTGACCAGCGCGCTCTACCTGGACAAGCTCGAGGACCTCGACCAGTACACGGCCACGATGGAAGCGCTGTGCGTCGCGGCTCCCCCGCCGAGCAAGACGCGGGACATCCTCACCGACATCCTGCACGACTTCAACTGACCACCCGCACCACCCGCACCACCCCCACTACCTGTACTGCGCAAGTACAGGTGGTCAGGCGTTCGCGGTGACCCAGTCCAGGAACGGCACGCAGGCCCGCCAGTCCCGGCGGACCTGATCGACCAGGTCGGCCGAGTGGATGATCGGCTCGAACCCGTACGACTTCCCCAGCGTCATCGACTTGTGCCGGAGCAACTCGATCCGCGGATGGCCGACGTCGTACCCGCGCGGTGTCGTCTTGAGCTTGTCGCCGCCCAGCGTCCACCCGTCGGCGACGAGTTTGCCGAGCAACTTCTCCAACTGCCGCCCTCGCCGATCCTCGTCGATCGCGGTCCGGACCCGAGCGAGCCGGTCGGCCGCCGCCTCGTAGAAGCCCGCCCCGACCCGGACCCCGGGAGCCGAGATCTGGACATACCACCCGGTCGAGGGCCCGCAGGGAATGAAGGCGCCTTGATGCGTCTTGTACGGCGTCTTGTCCTTGGCGAATCGCACATCGCGGTACGGCCGGAAGATCTTGGCCGGCCCGAACTCCTCTTCCAGTTCGGCCAGCAACGCCGTCATCGGCGCCTTCACCGACTCTTCGTAGACGTGTTTGTTCGCCGTCCAGAAGGTCTTGGTGTTGTCCATCTCGAGATCGTCGTAGAAATCCAGCGCGGCCGTCGGGAACCCGGTGAAACCCATGCCCTTAGTGTGAAGGACATGCGCACAGTCGTTATCGGCGGTACCGGACATATCGGCAGCTACCTGGTCCCGGCCCTCGTGCTGGCCGGCCATGAGGTGGTCGTTCTCAGCCGCGGCAAGCGAGAGCCCTATCGGGCCAGCCGGGCATGGGGGCAGGTCGAAGTACAGTCGGTGGACCGGGATGCGGAGGACGCGGCCGGCACCTTCGGGCAGCGGGTCCGGGAACTCCGGGCGGACGTGGTGATCGACCTGATCTGCTTCACCGAGGACAGCGCGCGCCAGTTGGGTGAGGCGCTGCGCGGTGAGGTCCGGCACCTGCTGCACTGCGGCACGATCTGGGTGCACGGTCCGAGTGCGACCGTCCCGACCCGGGAGGACGCACCGCGCACACCGTTCGGGGAGTACGGCATCGCCAAGGCCGCGATCGAGCGCTACCTGCTGAACCGGGATGGGCTGCCGGCGACGATCGTCCATCCGGGGCACATCACCGGACCGGGCTGGGTACCGGTCAATCCGGCCGGGCACCTGAACCCCGGCACCTTCGAAGCTCTTGCTCGGGGCAACGAACTCGCGCTGCCGAACCTCGGCCTGGAAACGGTCCAGCACGTGCACGCCGCCGACGTCGCCGGTGTCTTCCTGGCCGCGATGGCGAACCGGTCCGTCGCGGTCGGCGAGAGTTTCCACGCCGTCGCCGATGGAGCGATGACGCTGCGCGGGTACGCCGAGGGCGTGGCCCGGTGGTTCGGCCGGGAGCCCAGGCTGAGCTTCCTCCCCTGGGACCAGTGGCGGGAGACCGTCTCCGAGACCGAGGCGGCGGTGACCTGGGACCACATCGCGCACAGCCCGCACTGCTCGATGGAGAAGGCGGCCAGGTTGCTCGGCTTCCGTCCTGGGTACTCCGCTCTCGAGGCGACCCTGGAAGCGGTCGCCTGGCTGGTGGACAACGGAAGAATCGAGGTCGAGGAGACGCGGCATGGTTGATCTCCTCGTACCGGAACTGGCGCAGTTGCAGCGGCGGCGGAGCGAGAAGTGGTCGGGGTACGAGCCGGGCGTGATCGGTGCGACGGTCGCCGAGATGGACTTCGTGCTGGCCGAACCGATAGCGAAGGTGCTGCACGACGCGATCAGCAGAAGCGATCTCGGCTATGCCCACGAGGTGCCGGCGCGGCTCAAGCAGGCGTTTACCGGCTTCGCCGAGAGACGGCTCGGGTGGCGGGTGGATCCGGAGCAACTGACGCTCATCCCGGAGGTGCTGATCGGCCTGATCGAGCTGTGCCGGGTGCTGGCACCGGGTGGTTCCGTCGCCTTCGCCACCGCGGGCTACCCGCCGTACCTGAAACAACTCCCGCCCGCCGGGTTCACGACCGTCCTGATTCCCCTGCGCGAGGACGGCTGGTTCGACCTCGATCGCCTGGCCGGCGAGCTGAGGGCAGGGCTGAAGGTGCTCGTGCTCGCCAATCCGCACAACCCGACCGGCCGGGTGCTGCCGCGGGAAGAGCTCGAGCAGATCGCGGACCTGTGCGCGGAGTACGGCGCCTGGGTGCTCGCCGACGAGATCCACGCACCGCTGGTGCTCCCCGGAGCCAAGCACGTGCCCTGGTTCGAGGTCTCCGACGCCGCTCGGGAGTGCGGGATCTCGTTGACCTCGGCGTCGAAGGCGTTCAACCTGGCCGGGCTGAAGGCCGCGCTGATGGTGACGGCCTCCGACCGCGCCCAGGACGTCGTCCGCCGCCTGCCCTTCACCGCCGAGCAAGTGGGGCTACTCGGCGTGATCGCCGCCGAAGCGGCGTTCGCGGAGGGTGACGCCTGGCTCGATGCGCTGATCCGGCAACTGGACGCGAACCGCTCGCTGCTGATCGACCTGCTCGCCACCGAACTTCCCCAGGTCGGGTGGAAACCGCCGCAGGCGACGTACCTCGCGTGGCTCGATCTGAGTCGGCTCGGCCTCGGCGACGAGCCCGAGAAAGCCCTTCTACACAAGGCGAAAGTGGCCCTGGGGTCCGGCCGCGACTACGATCCGGACAGCACCGGCTTCGTCCGTCTCAACTTCGGCACCAGCGCCGGACTCGTCACCGAGCTGGTCACCAGGATCGCCGGTGCCGCCGGCAACCTTAATGATTGCTGACAGCAACCGTGCCCGGAGCCCGTTCGCGGCCGGCGAGGGGCCGGTACCTACGCATCGGTCAACCACTGCGTTTTTCACGGTCGAGACATGACGTCACCCACTACGCCGCGGCACCCCTCGAAGACCACGATGTGGCCGGTAACGGTCCCGACGAATCGCAAGGAGATGGTCACGATGGCACTGCTCGACCTGCAGGGGCTCGAAATTCCGACCGGCGGCGGCGGACACAACGGCGGCGGCAGCACGCTGACCGTGCTCGGCTGCGGCTCGGCCCGTCCAAGCAACATCAGCCTGCTGCTCTGCCACTGAGGTACTCAGACCTCAGTGATTGGCCGGATCTGGCGGCGGCTGCGGCTGCCGTCAGATCCAGCCGGCCTCCTCCGCCTTGCGGATCGCCTCGATCCGGCTCCGCGACTCGGTCTTGGCCAGGATGTGCGACAGGTAGTTGCGCACCGTCCCCGCGCTCAGACACAACTTGTGCGCGATCTCCTGCGCTGTGGCGCCGGTGGCGACCAACCGCAGCACCTCCCGCTCCCGATCGGTGAGCGGATTCTGCTCGGCCCGCAGCGCGGCCATCGCCAACTCCAGGTCGAGCACCGGCCGGCCGTGCGCGATCTCCCGGACCGCCACCACCAACTCGTCCGGGGACGCGTCGGTCGCGATCAACCCGACCCGCGGCGCCAGCCGGACCAGCGCGACACTGGTGGCGACCGACTCCTGCCGGTCCACCAGGACCAGCACCCCCGGTCGTTGCCGGCAGACCTGTTCGACCCCGACCTCAGCCGGCATCCTCGACTCGAGCACGAGCACGTCCGGGCGCTCGAGGGCGACCGCGGTCAGCAGTTGGTCCGCGTCGTCGACCTCGGCCACCACGCGGAGATCACTCTCTTTGGACAACACCGCGGCCAAGGCGCCCCTCAGCATTTTGCCGCGGTGTCCAAGCAATACCCGGATCACCACCGAACTCCCCCCTACGACACCTTCCGGCGGCTCGCCGGGGATCGGAAGTCCCGCGGCGACCCTGAAAGCCGTCATCGCCAGTCTGGGCACGATCTGCCGAATTGTCACGACCTCAAGGGGTTGCAGTTACCCGGCGAATACGCTTGGCAGGCAGGGGATGCGGGAAGACCCTGTGATCCGCGCCGCTCAGCCGGGCAGCTGACCGAAGAATGCTCGAATATCGGCGACGAGCAGTTCCGGTAATTCCATCGCGGCGAAATGCCCGCCGCGCGGATAGTGCGTCCAGCGCACGATGTTGTTCGTCCGTTCGGCGATATGCCGCAGCGGGATGAAGTTCTCCGCGGCGAAATCCGCGAGGGCGGTCGGGGTGCCGGACGGCTCGATCGGATCGCCCCAGTAGTCGGCGTGCGCGCGCTCGTAGTAGATCCGCGCGGCCGACCCCGCGGTACCGGTGAGCCAGTACAGCATCACGTTCGTCAGCAGTTGGTCGCGGTCGACGGGCGCGTCCGACCACTCCTCGAACTTCTCCGCGATCCAGGCCAGTTGCCCGACCGGGGAGTCCGTGAGCGCGTAGGCGAGGTCTGCGGCCGGGTGGACTGCAGGTCGGCATACCCCTGCCTATCCTTCGCCCACGCCTGGAACCGGTGCCACGAGGCCAGCGTGCGCTCGCGTTCGTCAGGCGCCAACTCCGCCAATTCGTCCTCGGTCGGCTCCGTCGTCGCTCCCGCGCCCGGGATCAGGTTCAGGTGTACTCCGACCACGCGGTCCGGGTGGATCCGCCCGAGCTCCCGCGAGATGTACGCACCCCAGTCACCACCCTGTACGCCGTACCGGTCGTAGCCAAGGCGCTCCATCAGTACGCCGAAGGCCCGGGCGACTCGTTTGCCATCCCAGCCGGTCTCCCTCGTCGGCCCGGACAGCCCGAACCCGGGAATGCTCGGGATCACGAGATCGAAGGCGTCGGCCGGATCGCCACCGTGCGCCCGGGGAGCGGTCAACGGGCCCGCCACCTGCTGGAACTCCACGATCGAGCCCGGCCAGCCGTGCGTGATGAGCAGCGGAGTCGCGTCGGGCTCCGGCGACCGCAGGTGCGCGAAGTGCACGGTCGCACCGTCGATGATGGTGGTGTACTGCGCCCACTCGTTGAGCCGGGCCTCGGCCTTCCGCCAGTCGTACCCGTCGCGCCAGTACCGGACCAGCTCCCGCAGGTAGTCCAGCGGAACCCCGTAGGCCCACCCGACGCCCGGCAGCTCGTCCGGCCACCGCACCCGGTCGAGCCGTGCGTGCAGGTCGTCCAGGTCTGCCTGGCGGACGTCGAGGTGGAACGGTTGGATGCTCGTGGCGACACCGTCCCAGCTGGACCGGTTCAGGCGTGGACCCGGTCGTGGACGACCTTCACCGCGACCGCGGCGGCCAGGCACAGCGCACCGGCCACCATCACGAGGATGACCAGGGTGCTGGAGTTGCTCAGCCGGCCATCGCAGGCCATCGGCGTGATGCCGCCGGCCGGCTGGAAGACCGAACCACAATCCATCCCCGCGGCCGCCACCGACCGGAAGCCGAGAAGGACACCGCCGAGCAGCAGAGCCACCCCGGCGATGCTCAGAATCTTGTTCGCCGCCGTCATCGTGGCACCGACGCCGGCTTCCGCGGGCATGCCGACGGCACGACCCGACTGCCCCGTTGCACTTCGCTCACTCCTGACTTCGACTGACACCTCTCCGAAGGTACGGTTCCCGGCCCGTCGGGCCACATCCGCAGAGCCGTCAGCAGCGAATCTTCACACAGTCCTTACTCAGGACATACTCGCACGTGACGATCGTCTCAGAGCGCGCGACAGCCGGTGACACTGGCATCACCGTGCCAGGAACTGGACGACTGTCCAGAACCCGGAACGCGCTCTCCGGATACCGGAGAGCGCGTCGTCCAAGGAGGTCAGAAGGTCCCTGTCGTCGTCCCTCCAGACCCGGTCGAGGGGGTGGTGAACTGGACGTTCGGATTCGGTCCCCACTGATCGGCCGTCGCCGGGTAGTTCGCCTCTTGCCGCTTGACGCACTTCCACTCAACGGCTGTGCTCGGCGGCAGGTTACTGATCGTCCCGGTCCAGGTCGGGTAGCTGGTCGGCGAGAGCTTCACCGCGCTCGCCACGGACCACCCGCCCAGCTGCGGCGCGCTGCCCACGACGTACACGGACTGGCCGGCCGTGGTGGTGCCGTTGGTGCAGCTGAACGTCTTCGACACGACCGCCTGGCCGAGGGTGAAGACGAACGACTTGGCCGTGGATGTCGCGAGCGCGGCCGACTTGGCAACGACCAGGTTGCCGCCCGCGTTGTACCAGCCGCTCGCCGCCGCGTCGAAGGCCGCCTTGTTCGCGTACTGCGTGAGTGCGGTCCCGTTGAGCGTGACGGCCGAGGCCTGGGTGTCCGCCACCAGCTCGACCACGTTCTGGCGGCTCGACGGCGCACCGGTGTAGGTCCCCGACGAGGCCGCGATGCCGACCGTGGCGGTGCTGCCGGATCGGGACTGGGTCAGGTTCGTGGTCCGCTTGGCGCCGGTCTGGTACCCGACGGTCGACCCGTCGTCCTCGGCCAGCGTGAACGACGACGCGGTGGTGTCCGAGTAGACCCGGGCCACCAACTCGTTGCGCGACGTACCGTCGGCTCGTTTGCCGACCACGTTCATCGTCTGGTCGTCGACGAACATCTTCGGGATGATCGCGCCGCCGCGGGCGTAGGCGGGCAGCTGGAACTTGCCGTTGCGCCACAGCGGCACGTCGGTCAGGGTCTGGCCGGTGCTGACCGTCTTGGTGTTCGTGTAGTAGTCGTACCAGGTCCCGGCCGGCAGGTAGACGTCCCGCTTGCGCTGGTTCGCCCCGGCCGCGACGCCGACCAGCAGGTCCTTGCCGATCAGCTTCTCGTGGCCGACCTCCCGAACGTTCGGGTCGTTCTGGTACTGGTAGACCAGCGGCGGGATCAGCGGTTCGCCGGTGGTGTGGGCGCGGTGCGCGAGCGAGTAGTAGTACGGCGTGAGCTCGTACCGCTGCCGCAGGTTCGCCAGGTTGCTCGGCACGTCGCCGATCGAGTCCGGCGAGGTCTCCGCGCAGTTGCAGAGGTTCTCGGTGTGCGGGCGGATCGGTACGTCGAACCAGGACGAGTTCGCGAACCACTGGGTGTAGAGCTCGTTCAGGTCGGTGTTGAGCATCTCCCGCCGGAAGCCGCCGATGTCGGAGCCGAAGTAGTCGATGCCGGACATCGACATGTGCAGCTGGACGTTCTGCTGCGACGCGAGCGCCGTGAGCTTCGACCCGATGTCGCCGGACCACATCGCCGTACCGGTGCGCTGGATGCCACCGGCGGCCGACCGGGCGAGCATGAACGGTCGTTGCTGCACCGCGTTGTCCGTGTAGCCCTTGGCGATCCCGCGGGCCCACTCGAGGTTGTAGAGGTTGTGGTAGTCGGAGTGCGCGTGCTTGCCGGGGAGGAGCCCCGCGGTCCAGTCGTTGGCGTCGTACATCTCGGGCTCGCCGAGGTCGAGCCAGTGACCCATCACTCCGTCGTTGACCAGGGGCTGGCGCTGGCCGTTGTGCCACTGCGCGCTCGCGGCCGGCTGGGTCCAGTCGATCATGCCGCCGCGACCCCACCAGTCGTTCCCCGTCAGGTACGCCGGGCTGCAGCTCGAGCAGCCGGCCCGGATCAGGTAGCCACTCGCCGCCATGCTCGAGTGCTCGGGCAGGTTCTTCCCGATGTACGACTCCTCGATCGTCATCACCCCGACGCCGTTGGTGTTCTTGTACGCCGCCAGCTTGGTCGCCGGACTCGGGAAGTTGACCGGGTCCCACTCCAGCGTGCCCATCCGGGTGTTGTCCGAGCCCGCGGTGACGCCGCCGAACCAGTTCACGTCGAGCATCACGCCGTCGGTCGGGAACTTGTTCGCCCGCAGCCCGTTCAGCGTGCTGTCGATCTCGGACCAGTTGTCGTAGCCGTACTCCGACATCCACAGGCCGAACGCCTTCTTCGGCGGCACCGGCGGCCGGCCGGTCAGCTCCAGGTAGTCCTTGCGCAGATCGGGCAGGTCCGGTCCCGACATCACGTACCAGCGCAACTGGTCGCCGAAGGTGTCCATCGTCCAGGGATCGCCGGTCAGGTTCCACTGCTGCTTGTAGACCTGGTCGACGAACATCCCGTAGTTCGTGGTGTTCGCGCCGACCGCGAACAGCACCGGGATCTGCGCGTTGCCGACCGGGCCGTTGTCCGTGTCGTAGAGCATCGCGTTGCCGTAGCTGCCACCCGTGCGCTGCCGTCCCACCCAGTCGCCGTCGGCGCTGCCGCCCATGAAGAACTGTTCGCCGAGTCCGTAGGCGTTCTGCATGGAGGACTTGGTGAAGCTGAGGCCCTTCCAGGCCTGGCTGAGGTTGCGCGGGCAGGTCGTGTTGAGCAGCAACTGCGGGACGCGGGTGGTGTCGTAGATCGTGGCGCAGAGGTTGGACGTGTTGACGTCCACCTTGAGGCCGGGGGTCGTCAGTACGCCGCCGCTCTGGTTGAGGCTGGTCGGGCCCGGGTAGTTGGTCTTGGCGATCTGGGTGGTGGTGAAGATCGGCGAGCCCGTGCCCGGCCCGGCCCCCGCTCCCATTTCGAAGTGGACCAGGTCGTCGTCCAGGAACTCAACCACCAGATAGTTGCCTCCGGCAGTGAACTGAACTCGTTGCACCACCGCTTGAGCCGTCTGCGCAGGCAGGGCCACCAGCAACGGCAGCACCATCACCAGCGCCATCAGCCGCACGAGGGCCGCCCTACTCCTCCCAACCCCCGAGCGAAGCGAGGTGGTGTTCATACCCCTCCCAACCCCCGAGCGAAGCGAGGGGATGTTCTTTCCCTTGTTCATGGGCGGGCCACCGTGATGTTGTCGAGGTTGATCCCGCCGGTGCCGTAGACCACTTTCACCACACGTTTACCGGCGGTGAGGTTGGTCGTGAGAGTCGCGGTCCCCCAGGTGTCCCAGTTGCCCGTGCTCGGCAGATTGACCGAGCCGACGTTCACCCCGTCCACTTGGATGGTCCTGGTCGCGGCAGTCGCCGCGCCGTTGGAGTAGCGGAGCTTGATGACGTGGCTGCCGGTGACACCGGCGTTCGTGTCGACCTGGACGGAGTCCCCTGCCGTCTCGAACCCGTCGACGAAGCCGGTGCCGGTGTACCCCGGGTGGTTGGTGTTGGTCGTCGTACCGGTGTTGCTGCCGAACTCGGCCTCATAAGCGGCCTTGTCGACACCATTCAGTACTACGCTCCGCGCCGTCGCGCTGGACGCGGTCTTGACCAGCGTGAGCTGCTGGACCGGATCCCAGTACCATCCCTCGGCGGCTGCCTGCAGAGCGGCGAGCGTGGCGTGCGCCGTCATGGCCGAGCCGCTCTTCGTCACCGAGGTCGGCTTGCTCGACGCCACCTGGAGCGTGCTCTTGGTGGCCAGCGGCGGAACGCTGACGGTCACCTGGTGGGCGGCGAAGTTCTCGGTGGACGTGACCGTCCGGGTCTGGTTCGCCGAGTCCTCGAAATACCCGTAGCTCGTCGTCCCGGATGGGTAGATGCGGAACGCCAGGTTCGTGTAGGTGTCGACGCTGTTGCCGATGTTTCCGCCCAGCTCGTAGTTCGCGTTGAGGTTGAGCGGGACGATCGCGCCGGCCTTGGCGTAGACGGGGATGGTGCTGGTGTCGGCGTTGTAGACCTTCGTACCGGCGCCCTGCGCACGACCGCCGTTCCAGAAGTCGTACCACTCGCCCGCGGGCAGGTAGACGTTCTTGCTGGTCGCACCCTGCGTGGTGATCGGTGCCACCAGCAACTGCCGGCCGAACATGTACTGCTGGTCCTGAGCCGCCGCTGTCGCGTCACCCGGGTAGGCGACGCTCATCGCCTGCATCATCGGAAGACCCGTGGTGGAGGCGTTCTTGGCCTCCGTGTAGAGGTACGGGATCAGGTTCATCCGGGTGTTGGCGAACTTACGGAACTTCGGAATCACCGTGGCGTCACCGCTGCGAGCCTGGACGTTCCACGGGGTCCGCGCCTCGGAGACGCCGGGGTTCGACTTCTCCGAGTGGTACTGCATGATCGGCGAGAAGGTGGCCTGCGCCGCCGAGCGGAGGTAGAGCTCGCTGCTCGGGAAGGTGCCGGTGAACCCGGCCATGTCCCAGGACCAGAACGGGATGCCTGACTGGCCGGCGCTCTGACCTGCGCGAACCGCCTGCTGGAAGGCGTCGAAGGTGGACGCCTGGTCGCCGGCCCAGAAGATCGAGTTGGCCTGGGCGCCCGCGGTACCGCCGCGGCTGAACAGCACGCCCTGGGTGCCGGTCTTCGTCTCGACGAAGTCCTTGTAGGCCCGGGTGTACTCGTTCGGGTAGGCGTTGTGCAGTTCGTCGCCCTTGCGGCCGCTGCCGCTGGTCACGTTGCGGCCGAAGACCGCCTCGCTGCCGTCGGTCTTGAAGCCGTCGATGCCGACGTCGTCGAACAGGTAGGAACGCTTGCTCATCCACCAGTTGGTGGCCGCCGTCTTGGTGAAGTCGGGCACGGTGCTGTTGCCGAACCACTGGCCGGACGGGATCCGGTAGGGGCCGCCGGCACCATCGCCGAGGACATAGCCCTGGGCAACGGCATAGTCGCGGTCGTTGACGTGCTGCTGCGGAGCTGTCGGTGGATTGGAGTCGAAGTCCTGTTTCAGCACCGGGATCTGCCAGAGGATCATCTTGATGTTCTGGTTGTGCGCCGCGGTGACCATCGCCTTCGGATTGCTCCAGGCCGTGCCCGCGGGGAAGGTCAGGTCGCTGTACGCGAGCGCCTGGCTGCCCGGCTTCGGCGTGTACGTCGCGCCGTGCCACAGGTAGAAGGTCGCCTCGTCCGCCCACTGCTCGAGCACCATCGCGCTGTGCGGGATGTTGTTCGACGTCACGTTGGCCAGTTCGGCGTTCACCTCGGTCTGGGTGTTCCACTCGTTCGCGGACATCCACAGCCCGAAGGACCACTTCGGCGGCAGCTTCGGCCTGGCGGTGATCGCCGTGTACTGGTCGAGGATCTCGGCCCTGGTCCCGGTGAAGAAGTGGTAGTCGACCGTCGAGTTGAGCGCGCCGCTGGTGTCCACGGTGAACCCGGCCATGTCACTGAGGTGCGTGCCGAAGTTGAACACGGAGTACCGGGTGCTGGGGACGTAGATGCCGTAGCCGGCGGAGTTCGTGAAGAACGGGACGCTGAGGTAGGTCCGAGCCGTCGGGCCCTGATCCTGGTACTGGTTGTAGACGTAGTTGTGGACGTCCTTGCCGCGCTGGTTCAACGCGTCGTACCGCTCGCCGAGTCCTTCGAAGCGCTCGGCCGCCGGTGAGAGCCAGTGGTCCTCGACCTTGGTGACCGTCGTACTGCCGTCGCTGGCCCAGCCGGTGTTGCGGAAGGTGGCAGGGTCGTACTGGCGCGCGATCAGGGTGGTGCCGTCGCCCTTGTAAACGGCGACGCGGTACGGGGTCTTCTGGATCTTCACGACCACCTTCGGGGTGGCGAGCTGCAGAGTGGTCGGGCTGTCGGTCACCGTGTACGCCGAGGAGCCACTGATGTTGAGGCCGCTGCCGGTGGGAGCGACCTGGACGTGGAACCGGTCGGTCGCGGGGAAGGCGAACCGCACCTTCGGGGTGAAGCTGCCCGCGGTGTCCCCGGTGGTGACATCGACGCTGGTGCCGTTGTTGACGAAGCCGGAGACGTTGCCCGTACCGGAGAAGCTGGTGACCGCGAAGGAGAACGGGCCGGTCGTCTTCTGGTTGGCGCCGTCGACGTCCGCGTTGACCGTGTACGTGATCTTGTCACCGCGCGCGAAGGTGCCGAGGGCAACCTTCCAGTAGGTGTTGTTGCCGCTGTTGTAGTCGAAAGCGGCACCGACCGGTGTCTGGTTCACGCCGTTCTTGGTCCAGGTGATCCAGACCGTCTGACCGGGTGAGATCGGCCAGGTGGTCGCCTTGACCTGGACGGCCTGACCGGCCATCGGATCGCGGGGTGCCCGCTCGGTCGGGGCGGTGTTGTAGAGCTCGTCGGCGCCGTACGGGGCGTGGAAGACGCCGGTCAGCGTGCCGGCGTAGGCGGGCGTGGGGGTGAACTGGAAGAGGACCGCTGCGAACACCAGGATCGCGGCGATCAGCCTCCTTCGCGGCATCAGGGCGTGTTGCATCGACAGCCTCACTTCTCCGGCTGAACGCCGGCACGGGAAGAAACGACAGAGCTGGGTGGTCAGACGGAGCGGGTGTTCAGGCGGCGGGTGGTCAGGCGGCGGGTGGTCAGGCGGAGCGGACTGATCAGGCGGAGCGGGTGGTGAGTGACGGGCGGTTGGCTTCGTCCGGGCGGAGATTGGGCTGGAACAGCTCGGCCAGGAACAGGCCTGCGGCGCCTTGCGCCCAGGCTTCGTCGTCCCAGTCGTCCACGACGACCTCCAGATCCTGCTGGAGTCCGTCGAACACGGCCCGGCGGAGGGCGTCGTCGAAGCCGGGCAGCAGCAGTTCGCCCGCCCGCGTCCCCTCCCCGGCGAGAACGATCAGCTTCGGGTTCAACAGGTTGACCAGATTGCCGACGGCCGTCCCCAGCGTCCGGCCGACTTGATCGAAGACGGCCCGGGCGGCCTCGTCGCCGCCGCGGGCCAGGTCCATCGCTTGCTCGATGGAGGACGTGCTCGTGTTCTCCAGGATGGCGGGTTCGCCGATGAACGTTTCCAGGCAGCCCCGACCGCCACACGCACACGGCGGGCCGTCGGCGGCGACCTTGGTGTGGCCGAACTCGCCCGCGCCACCACCGGCACCGCGGTACAGGCGGCCGTCGAGCACCATGCCGAGTCCGACACCGCGCCCGATGCTGACCACCGCGACGTCGGACACCCCGCGGCCCGCGCCGAACCACTGCTCGTTGGCCACCAGTGTGTTGACGTCGTTGTCCACCACGACCGGCAACCCGGTGCGCTTCTCCAGCAGTCCGGCGAGGTCGACGTCGTGCCAGTCGGAGTACGTGGAGTGCCGGACGACCCCGCTGGCCCGGTCGATCACGCCGGCCAGGCCGACGCCCACGCCGTACACCGGACCGGCCTTGGCCGACAGCTTCCTGACCACCGCGGCCACCGTCCGTACGACGGTGGCGACGTCGTCCTCGGTGACCGTCACCGTCGCCCGCTCCACGATCCCCGCGTTGAGGTCCGTGAGCACGGCGATGACACGGGTCTCGGTCAGCTTGATCCCGATCACGTAGCCGGCGTCGGGCTTCAGCCCGAGCAGCACGGGCCTCCTGCCGCCCCCGGAGGACGCGGTCTCCCGCTCCTCGACGACGCCGGTGCGGATCAGTTCGCTCACGATCTCCGACACGGTCGGCAGGCTCAGCCCGGTCCGCTTGGCCAGCTCCGTCCGGGACACCAGCCCGCCGCGGAGCTCCCCGAGCACCAGCGACGAATTGATCTCCCGGATCAGTTCCTTGCTACCGACTCTGACCGGCTGCACTACCCACCGCCCTTACTAAGGTCACCGAAGGAAGTGACCGGAAGCTAACCCCGCCGTCCGGCGCACGTCAACAGTTCGGCCTCTTGACAGGTCGGCGCCGCGGGCTTAGTTTCTGACTAAATTTAGTGCTGAAGTAAGTGAGGAAACGCGTGGTCAACGCCCAAGGTCCGATTCCCCGGGGCGATCTGGTCCCCTCGGGGGTGGTCGGGTTGCTCGGGACGCAGGGGCCCACGTCGCGGGCGGAGATCGCCCGGGCGCTCGGGTTGAGCCCGGCGACCGTCACCCAGGTGACCAAGGACCTGATCGCGCGGGGGCTGGTCGAGGAGTTGGAGTCGGTGCCGTCCAAGGGCGGACGGCCGGCCCGGTTGCTCGGACTGGTGACCGATGCGGGGGTCGCGCTGGGAGCCAAGGTCACCGCGGACCACGTCGCCGTGGTGACGGTCGAACTGGACGGGACCGTGCGCTCGTCGACCGAGCACGGGTACGACCCGACCGCCGGCGACGCGATCCCCCGACTCGGGCAGATCCTCGCCAAGGAGATCGCCGAACTCGACGACCGCCTGCTCGGGGTGGGCGTCGGCGTACCGGGGGCGGTGGACTCGCAGGCGTCCGGGGTCGTCGACGCACCCACGCTCGGCTGGCAGTCCGCGCAGGTCGGGCCGAGTCTGCGCGCTGCCCTCGGAACACCCGTTCTGGTCGACAACGACGTCAACACCCTGGCCGCGGCCGAGCGGCTCTACGGGATCGGCCGGGCCCACTCGGCGTACCTGGTCGTCACGATCGGGCGCGGGATCGGCTGCGGCATCGTCGTCGACGGCGGCATCTACCGCGGTGCCAACGGCGGTGCCGGGGAGATCGGGCACATTCCGGTCTGGGCCGCCGACGACACCGACCTGCCGCCCTGCACCTGCGGTTCGACCGGCTGCCTGGAGGCGTACATCGGGGCCGCGGGCATCGTCCGCACCGCCCGCGCCCGGAAGGTGATCGGGCCGCGCGGCACGTTGCCCACCTTGTTGCGCGCGGCAACCACTGGCGACAGTACGGCACGGATGATCTTCGCTGAGGCCGGCGGGATGCTCGGACGGGCACTGGCCGGCGTGATCCACACCGTCGACCCCGAGGTGGTCGTACTGATGGGTGAGGGAGTTGACGGATGGGAGTTCTGGCAGACCGGCTTCGAGCCGTCGTTCCGGCGATCGTTGCTGCCGGCCCGCCGAGAGGTGCCGGTCGTGGTGGAGCCGTGGACGGAGGACCAGTGGGCCCGCGGGGCCGCGTCGCTGGTGCTGACGTCCCCGTTCGACTCAGCCGGCAACGGCGGCGAACAAAGCCGCCTGGTCCGCGCCCGAATGGGCACCCGATGAACAAGGTGGAGGTCGAGCCGGTGAAGACCGCCGAGGCGACGGCGGACGCTGCCCAGGACCGCCCAGCCCAGCACCGGACGGTGCGAGCGGGCTCGGTCCGCCGACGTCCGCGCAGCTGGAAGAACTTCGGGTGGGTGCTGTTCTTCCTGCTGCCCAGTGCGATTCCGCTGTTCATCTTCACGCTGGTGCCGATGGTCTCTTCGCTCTGGGTCAGTCTGCACAAGTGGAACCTGATCTCTCCGATGGAGTGGGTCGGGTTCAGCAACTACACCAACCTGCTCAGCGACGAGATGACCCGCCGCGTCTTCCTGCACACCCTGATCTACGTGGCCGGCTACCTCCCGCTCGTGTACGTCGGCGGGCTGGCCCTGGCGCTCGCGCTAAACCAGAAGCTGAGGGGCCGCTCCTTCCTACGCGCGACGTACTTCCTCCCCGTGGTGACGAGCTGGGTCGTCGTCGCCCTGGTCTGGAAATGGCTGCTCAACCCCACGAACGGCCTGGTCAACCAGATGCTCGGCGCGATCGGCCTGCCCGAGCCGGGTTGGTGGACCGACCCGCAGTGGGCGCTGCCGGCGGTGATCCTGTCGTCGGCCTGGAAGGACCTCGGCTTCGTGATGGTGATCCTGCTCGCCGGCCTCCAGGCCATCCCCGCGGACCTCTACGAGGCGGCGAAGGTGGACGGCTCGAGCGCCTGGCAGCGGTTCTGGCGGGTCACGCTGCCGCTGTTGTCCCCGTCGACCTTCTTCGTGGTGGTGATCTCCCTGATCAACGGTTTCCAGGTCTTCGACCAGGTCTACGTGATGACGGCCGGCGGACCGGCCGGGTCGAGCCAGGTGGTCGTCGGGCAGATCTACGACCTGACCTTCCGCTACGGGCGCGCCGGTGAGGCGTCCGCTCTCTCGTGGATCCTGTTCGCGGTCATCCTGGTGATCACCGTCGTCCAGATCCGCGGCCAGCGCCGGTGGGTGCACTATGCGTGACACCCGCTCGCTCCCCGCCAAGATCGCCCTGTACGCCGCCGTCCTGGTCGGCGCCGCGATCATGCTGTTCCCGTTCCTCTGGACGGTGATCACCTCGATCACCCCGGAGGGATCGCTGGCCGACGGCCCGAAACTGGTCGTCGACGATCCCACCCTGGACGCCTACCGGACGCTGCTCGACGCGATCCCGATGTGGCGGATCATGCTGAACTCCCTCGGCATCGCGATCGCGTCCACGCTGCTGCAACTGATCACCGGCTCGATGGCGGCGTACGGGTTCGCCCGGTTGCACTTCCCGCTGAAGAACGTCGTGTTCGGGTTCTACCTGGCCACCTTGATGGTGCCGCTGCAGGTGCTCGTCGTGCCGCTGTTCATCGAGATGAAGACGCTGAACCTGCAGGACACGTACTTCGCCCTGCTGGCCCCGACGATCGCGTCGGCGTTCGGGGTGTTCCTGCTCCGGCAGGCGGTCACCGCCGTACCGCTGGAACTGGACGAGGCGGCCACCATCGACGGCGCGGGTCATCTGCGCATCTTCACCACCATCGTGCTGCCACTGATCCGGCCCGCGCTCGCGACCGTCGCGGTGTTCGCCTTCATGGGCAGCTGGAACAGCTTCCTCTGGCCGCTGGTGGTGATCAGGTCGCCGGAGTTCATGACGCTCCCGCTCGGCCTGTCCACCCTGCAGGGCCAGTTCACCACCCAGTGGGACGTCGTGATGGCGGGCTCCGTCGTCTCGATCGTGCCGATCGCCATCGTGTACCTGCTCGCGCAGCGCCACATCATCGCCGGTGTCGCACACACCGGTATCAAGTGAGGGCCAGCATCCAATGAAAGAGGGCATCATGCGTCTACTCAAGTTCGGGGCGATCGGCCTGACCGCCGCGCTCGGCCTGACCGCCTGCGGGCAGGGATCGGCAACCAAGGAGGCAGCGGCGCCGGAGGGCAAGTCCGTCGTCCGCTACATGAACTTCTCCTCCAACGACGGCCACGAGAAGGACCTGACGGCGATCGTCAACGCCTTCCAGACCGCCAACCCGAACATCACCGTCCAGGTCGAGACGGTGCCGTACGCGGACTACTTCACCAAGCTGCAGACCTCGGTGGCCGGCGGCACCGCGGCCGACGCGTTCGAGCTGAACTACGAGAACTTCGTCACCTACGCCAAGAACGGCTCGCTGGCCGAACTGAAGGACGTGGACGGCTCGGTCTACAAGAAGTCCCTGTACGAGGCCTTCAACTCCGACGGCAAGCAGTACGGCGTACCGGAGTCGTTCTCCAACGTCGTGCTGTTCTACAACAAGGCGCTCTTCAAGAAGGCCGGGGTGGCCGAGCCGACCGCGGAGTGGACCTGGAAGGACGAGCAGGCCGCGGCGGCGAAGCTGACCGACAAGGGCGCCAAGGTCTGGGGTGACTACCAGCCGGTGTCGTACAACGAGTTCTACAAGGTGCTCGCGCAGAACGGCGGCGAGTTCCTCAACGCCGACCGGACCGAGGCGACCTTCAACTCGCCGCAGGGTGTCGAGGCGGCCAAGTTCCTGATCGACAAGGTCGGCAAGTCGATGCCGACCGAGGCCGACGGCGCCGGTACCCCGGACTTCGACTCGAAGCTGTTCAAGTCCGGCAAGCTGGCGATGTGGCACACCGGAATCTGGATGTTCTCCGCGATGGCCGACGCGCCGTTCGAGTGGGACGTCGTGGTCGAGCCGGGCAACACCAAGAAGGCGTCCGCGATGTTCGTCAACGGCCTGGTCGTCTCGGCCGCGTCCAAGAACGCCGAGGCCGCGCAGAAGTGGATCACCTTCCTGGCCTCGTCCGACGACACCACCAAGACCCGGCTGGCGACCTCGTGGGAGCTCCCGCCGGTGGCCGACGAGGCGAAGCTGGCGCCGTACCTGGACCAGAAGAAGCCGGCCAACCGCAAGGCCGTGTTCACCGCGCTCGAGGAGACCGTGCTGCCGCCGGTGATCGAGCGTCAGCAGGAGATGCAGGACCTGGTCACCCAGGAACTCACCTCCGCCGCGGCCGGGCGCAAGCCGGTCGAGAAGGCGCTTGCCGATGCCCAGACCAAGGTCAACGGCCTGCTGAAAAAGTGAAGGACCCGATGATCTCCACCGCCGCCCCAGATCTGCAGGAACTCACCCGGTTGCGTGCGCTGGCAGCCCACAGCCACGCCGTCATCACCGCGCACCAGGATGCCGGTGGCGCGTATCCCGCGGCGCCGACGTTCTCGGCGTACAAGGGTTACGCGTGGCTGCGGGACGGCTCGTTCACGGCCGAAGGCATCTCCCGGTACGGCGATGTCACCTCGGCCGGGCGGTTCCACGACTGGGTGGACGGCGTACTGCGTCGTCGCCGCGCGCAGGTGGACGACCTGCGGGCGGCGCTCGCCCGGGGTGAGGTGCCGTCGAACGAGGCGATGCTGCCGACCAGGTTCACCTTCGACGGTGAGGACGGGTCGGATCCGTGGTGGGACTTCCAGACCGACGGGTACGGCATGTGGCTGTGGTCCGTCGTCACTCACGCGGCGCGGCACGGTTTGGATCTGGAGCGGTGGCGGGCGGGGATCGACGTGGCGGTCGACTACCTGGTCGCCTTCTGGGATCGGCCTTGCTACGACTGGTGGGAGGAGCATGTCGAGCACCGGCACGTCTCCACGCTCGGCGCGATCCACGGCGGGTTGGTTGCCGTCGGCACCTGTGAGGCACTGCGCTCGGCGCCGTGGTCCGCGGCGGCGTTGAAGGTTGCCGCGGACATCCGCTCGCTGGTGAACACCGAGGGGATCGTCGACGGGCACCTGGTCAAGTGGCTCGGGAGTTCCGCCGTCGACGGGTCGTTGCCGGCCTGCGTCGTTCCGTTCGGTCTGGTTGCCCCGGACGACGACCTGGCCGCGATGACGAGGGCGGCGGTGGCGAAGGACCTCGACTTCGACGGCGGCGTGCACCGGTTCACCGCGGACGTGTTCTACGGCGGTGGACAGTGGATCCTGCTTTCCGCCCTGCTCGGCTGGAACCTGGCCGTGGCCGGGGACACCGCCGGGGCGCTTCGGCACCTGCGGTGGATCGCCGAACAAGCCGACGACCACGGCGATCTGCCCGAACAGGTCCCCCACCACCTGCTGCACCCCGGCTCCCGCGACGAGTGGATCGCCCGCTGGGGAACCGTGGCCAGCCCGCTGCTCTGGTCCCACGGCATGTACCTGATCCTCGCCGACGAACTCGGCATCACCGACAAGGACGCCTGATGCTCACGCACCGCCCGTACGGGATCGAACACCCCTACGCCGCCTCCCCCGACCAGCGGGTCCCGGCTTTGCCGCTGACCGGCGAATCTGTTCGTCTAGGGGTGGTGGTGACCGGCGAGGTCGACCGGGTGGTGTGTGAGTGGGGCTCCCTCGAACTCGCGATGGAGCCGACCAGCGCCGCAGCCGCCGACGCCGCCGCGCTCGCAGGCGGCGAAGGCCACCTCAGCGAAGCCCAAGCCAAGTCCCTCGGTGCCGATGGCGCCTGGTCGCTGAAGACGCCACCTGTCACCGAGCCAGTGAAGTACCGCTTCCATGCACAGGGCGCCGGAGGCTCGGAGACAACTGAATGGTTTGAGGTTTCGCCTGCGTCCTGGGTGTCCACCGGTGGTGAAGTGCGGGGTGGTGAGGGGCGGGTCAACGAGGTCGAGTGGCTTGTTTCTGCTGAGCGGGTGCATCGGGCGCGGTTCTCGTTTGGGTTGGGGGCTGGGGATCACCTGGTGGGGTTCGGGGAGCGGTATGACTCGCTGGATCAGCGGGGGCGGGCGCTTGATGCGGTGGTGTTCGAGCAGTACAAGTCGCAAGGGGTGCACGGTCGGACGTATCTGCCGATGCCGTTCGCGCATGTGGTGGACGAGTCGGGCCGCGGCTGGGGATTCCACGTGCGGACGTCGCGGCGTACCTGGTACTCGTCGGATGAGAGCACGCTGACGGTGGAAGTTGCTCTGGGCGACGAGCCGGTGGTTGACCTGGGCATCTACGAGGGGTCGGCGACCGAAGTACTCAAGGAGTTTCTGGACGAGGTCGGGCGGGCCGAGGAGCTCCCCGCGTGGGTGTTCCGGTTGTGGGCCTCGGGCAACGAGTGGAACACGCAGGAACTGGTGATGGCGCGGATGGACGCGCACCGCGACCTGGCGATTCCGGTCGGCGCGGTGGTGATCGAGGCGTGGAGCGACGAAGAGGGAATCACCATCTGGCGGGACGCGCGGTACGAGGTGACCGCCGACGGCAGCGCGCACCGGGCGAGCGACTTCGAGTATCGCCCGGACGGCGCGTGGCCGGATCCGAAGGCGATGATCGACGAACTGCACGCCCGCGGCATCAAGGTGATCCTGTGGCAGATCCCGTTGCAGAAGACGGAGTTCGACACCGGCCAGGTCGCGGCCGACGCCGAGGCGATGGTGCGGGACGGGCACGCAGTACTGGAGGCCGACGGTACGGCGTACCACAACCGTGGCTGGTGGTTCCCGAAGGCGCTGATGCCCGACCTGTCGGTGCAGCGGACCCGCGACTGGTGGACCGAGAAGCGGCGCTACCTGGTCGAGGACCTGGACGTGGACGGCTTCAAGACCGACGGCGGCGAGCACGCCTGGGGACACGACCTCGTCTACGCCGACGGCAAACTCGGTGACGAGGGCAACAACCTGTACCCGGTCCACTACGCCCGCACGTTCGGCGACCTGCTCCGATCGGCCGGCAAAGCGCCGGTCACCTTCTCGCGATCAGGGTTCACCGGATCGCAGGCACACGGCATCTACTGGGCCGGCGACGAGGACTCGACCTGGGAGGCCTTCCGCTCCTCGGTGACCGCGGGCCTGACGGCCGCCTCGTGCGGAATCGTCTACTGGGGTTGGGATCTGGCCGGCTTCTCCGGTCCCGTCCCCGACGCCGAACTCTACCTCCGCGCCGCCGCCGCGTCGGTGTTCATGCCGATCATGCAGTACCACTCGGAGTTCAACCACCACCAACTCCCCCTCCGCGACCGCACCCCGTGGCACGTCGCCGAGACGACCGGCGACGACCGCGTCATCCCCCTGTTCCGCACGTACGCCGACCTCCGCGAACGCCTGGTCCCCTACCTGACCTCCCAGGCGGCCAAGACCATCACCACCGACCGCCCCCTGATGCGCCCGCTGTTCTTCGACCACCCGACCGACCCCGAGATCTGGAACCACCCCCACCAGTACTTCCTCGGCGACGCCCTCCTCGTCAACCCAGTGCTCGAACCCGGCGCCACCACCTGGACGACGTACCTCCCCGACGGCGACTGGATCGACATCTGGACCGGCAAGCCAGTCCCACCCGGCCTCACCACCCGCGAGGTCCCCCTGGAAATCGTCCCGGTCTACTGCCGCACCGCCAACTGGCCGGAGATCGCCGACCTCTTCGCCTGATCACTGCACGCATATGCGACCTGGTCACATATGCCGATTAAGACCGTCATCGACGGTTATGAGCTACAGCTCGTCACCGGCGACTCGCTAAGGGGCGCCCGATCGGATACCGTTGACGTATGAAGAGTTCTGCAGATGTGCAAACACCTGCCGCGATCGACTCCTGCAATGTGCGGCTGGTTGATCCTGAGCGGGTGGAGGCCGTCAATGCCAGGATGCCTTCGGAGCAGGATGTCGTCGATACGGCCGATGTGTTCGGGCTGCTCGGGGATCCGCGGCGGCTGAAGTTGCTGGTCGCGCTGCTGGACGGCGAACTGTGCGTCTGCGATCTCGCCGCGGTGACGGGGATGAGCGAGTCCGCGACGTCCCATGCGCTGCGACTTCTTCGCGCTCATCGGGTCGTCTCGGTGCGCCGTGACGGGCGGATGGCGTACTACCGGCTGGATGACGCGCATGTGCGGATGCTTGTCGATCTTGCCGTCACTCACACCGAACACACCGATGCCATTCACCCGGAGCGCACCAAGTGACCGCCGGCAACGGCCGCGCACCGGGCCAGAAAGCGGCTCACAGCCGCAAACCCAGCCAGGCAGTCGGTCACAGCCAGGCGCTCGACCAGGCAGCTGGCCATGGGCACGGACACGGTCACGCGGTGAGTGCTGATTCCGACCGGAAGTTGCTGAGTGGCGCGCTCGTGTTGATCCTGGCGTTCATGGCGGCCGAGGTGGTCGTCGGGTTCGCGGCCGGTTCGCTGGCGCTGATCACCGACGCGGCGCACATGCTCACCGACGCGGCCGCGATCGCCCTCGCGCTGGTGGCGATCCGGCTGTCCGCGCGGCCACCGGCGGGCGGCTTCACCTACGGGCTGAAGCGGGTCGAGATCCTGTCGGCGCAGGCCAACGGGATCACCTTGCTGCTGCTGGCGGCGTTCTTCGTCTACGAGGCGATCAGCCGGCTGATCCACCCGCCCGAGGTCGAGGGCGTGCTGGTGCTGATCACCGGTGTCGTCGGCATCGGGGTGAATCTGATCGCGACCTGGCTGATCAGCCGGGCGAACCGGTCGAGCCTGAACGTCGAGGGCGCCTACCAGCACATCCTGAACGACCTGTTCGCCTTCATCGCGACCGCCGTCGCCGGTCTGGTCGTGCTGCTCACCGGCTTCGCCCGGGCCGACTCGATCGCCGCGATGATCGTCGCCGCCCTGATGCTGAAGGCGGGCATCGGCCTGGTCCGCGACTCGGGCCGGATCTTCCTCGAGGCAGCACCCGCGGGGCTCGATCCGGCCTCGGTCGGCGCCGAGTTGTGCGCAGTACCGGGGGTGGTCGAGGTGCACGACCTGCACGTCTGGGAGATCACGTCGGGTGAGCCTGCCGCGTCAGCGCACATCCTGGTTCGCGAGGGGCTGGACTGCCACCAGATCCGGAGCGAGATCGAAGCCCTGCTGGCCGATAGGCATCACCTGACGCATTCGACGCTCCAGGTCGACCACGCGTCGGCCGACGTGGAGGCCGCGCACTGCAGCGACGCGCACGGCGAGGTCCACCGACCGGTCGAGGTCAAAGCCGCTGGATCAGAATCTGACCAGGCCATACCGAGCCATTAGCCGGTACTGCGAACTGCTCCGCGCGGGTGAAGCCCTGCTTCTCGTAGTACCGGATCAGGGCGCCGTCGCCACCGCCGAAGCAGTCGACGCGGAGCAGGCCGACGCCGAGCCCGCGAGCCAGCGAGCGCGCGTGGTCCAGCAGGTCGGTGCCGATGCCGCTCCCCTTGGCCGCGCGGTCCGTCACCAGCAACCGGACGTACAACTCCGGCTCGGTGGCGGGTGGAACGTAGGGCATCGCCGCCCCGACCGCCAGCGCGCCGACCACCCGACCGTCCGATTCCGCGACCCACAGACCGTCGTCGGCGAAAGCGGTGATCTGCTCGACCCGTCGCGGGTTGGTGGAGTGCGGCTCGGTCCCCCACTGGTCCCTCCGGCCCTGCGCCACCAACCACTCGGTCGCGCCGTCCAGCAGCCGTAGTACCGCGTCCACATCGCCCCGTGCCCCGCGCCGAATTTCCACCTCAGAAAAATAGCGCGGGCCTGTCGAAGACCCGATGGTGGCTTCTACGTACCGGGTGAAGGCACTCTGGACACCAGGAGGACACCATGAGCACCAAGCTGGACAAGAAGTTCACCGCACCGCTGCTGCAGAGCCCGGCCAAGGGCGGCTGGACCTATGTACAGATGCCGGGCTCCGCCGAGTACTTCGGCACCCGCGGCCTGGTCAAGGTCCGCGGCACGATGGACGGTCACCCCTTCGAAAGCTCCTTCATGGCGCTCGGCGACGGCACCCACAAACTCCCCGTCAAAGCCGGCCTCCGCACCCTGATCGGCAAGGACCCCGGCGAAGAGATCACCGTCCATCTCCACGAACGCCTCTAACTTGGCCAGACGAAGGCGGGGTCGCGGAGATAGTCGTCCCGCCTGCCTTCGAGGGCCATCCGGACCATGTCGTGGGCTCCGGTGCCGATGATCTTGCGGAGCGGCGGGTTCGGGTCGTCGAGCAGGGCGAGAAGGGCCTCCGCGGCGACTCTCGGGGACTCCTCGGTCGAAGGTTCGGCGCCGGCTGCTTCCACCATCTCCTTGGTGGGATAGCCCGACATGCCGAGGATCGACGTACGGGTCCCGTCGTAGGCGGGATCGGCGGTGGTGAACTGCATGCTGGCGCCGGCCCAGTCGGTCGCGAAACCGCCCAACTGCAGCAGATGGACGCCGATGCCGAGCGGCGCGACCTCCTCGGCGAGTGCGGCGCTCAGTCCTTCGAGCGCCCACTTGGTGGCGTTGTAGGCGCCGAACAGCGGCAGATGCCCGACCGCGCCCACGCTGGAGACCTGCACGATCTTGCCGGACCCGCGAGCCCGCAGGTGCGGCAGTACCGCCTGAGTGACCCAGACCGCGCCGAACAGGTTCACGTCGAACTGCGCCCGGATCTCCTCCTCCGACAACTCCTCGATCGCCCCGACCAGGCCGTAGCCGGCGTTGTTCACGACGACATCCGGAGTACCGACCGTCGCCACGACCTCGTCGACGACCCGCTCCACCTCACCCCGTACTGCGACGTCGAGCCGGCGCGGCAGGAGCCGATCACCGTGCTTCTTGACCAGGTCGTCCAGTACCCCGTCGCGGCGCACGGTCGCGACCACCCGGTCGCCCTGCTCCAGCGCGACCTCGGTGAAGGCCCGGCCGAGCCCCCGGCCCGCTCCGGTGATGAACCACAGTCGTTCGGTCATGGCGGCGACCCCTTCGGTCCTTGATTGTCAACGAGACGAACCGTATCGTCTCGTTTGTGAAGAGTCCAGACAGCAACCGCCGCAGCGACCGGGCCCGAACGGCGATCCTGGCCGCCGCCACCGCGTCCGTCGCGGAGATCGGCTATGCCAAAACCACGATCGAGGGCATTGCCGGGCGGGCCGGAGTCGGCAAGCAGACGATCTACCGCTGGTGGTCGTCCAAGGGTGCGGTCGTCCTGGACGCCTTGCTGGCGGAGCAGGCCGAGATCGAACTGCCCGACACCGGCGACTTCACCGCCGACCTCAGAACGGTGCTGCGGGCAACGGTCGACGAATTCGCCGACCCGGGGATCTCCGCCACGCTGCGAGCGCTGATGATCGACATGCAGAACGATCCCGCCCTCAGCGAGAGGGTGATGGAGCGCATGCTCGGACCACAACTCGACGCGACCAAACGCCGCCTGGAATCCGCTCAGGAAGCCGGGCAGATCTCCGCCGATCTCGACCTCGACGTCGCGGTGGAGATGTTCTTCGGGCCGATCTACCACCGCTGGATCCTGCAGACGATGCCTCTCGACCGCGCCTACGCCGACAGCCTGACCACACTCGCCGTTCGGGCCCTGGGCTAGGAATTGGTCTTGCGGCTGCGATAGGCGGCCGACGCCATCCGGTCGTTGCAGAGTTCGCAGCAGTAGCGGCGTCGGTTCGCCTTCGTCCGATCGACATAGACGCAGCGACAGGGATCGCCCGCGCATGTCCGACCTGATCGTCCACCGAGCCGGCCGCGAACACCCGATACAACCGATCCCGTACTGCGCGCACCCGCTCGAGGTCGTCGCCGACCAGCCCGAGCGCCGTCCAGGTGGCGTACCAGAGCTTGCTCGCGCAGCCGGGCGTGGATCCGCGGCGGACGGCGGTGATCGGCTCAGCTGGGTCAGCGACCAGCTGGGACTTCGGTAGGAAAGCCGAACACCGGAAGCAGGCCCGGGTCACCGAAAACGGTGATCCGGGCGATCCCGTCCTCCGCGAGCGTCAGCACCGCGATCCCGTACGCCTCGTGCACCCCCTCCCCCGTACGCCGGTACGCCGCCGCCGCGGGTTGCCCGTTCGCCCGGGTCGGGAACATCCGCCATTCCCCGGGCGACCCGAGCGCGTAGTCGGTGAGGCACGGCAGGCAGGTCCGGAGCCCCGCGAACCACGTCCGCGACGGCGTGAGCTCGAGCACCAGATCACCGCGGAGCACCTTCTCCAGCGCGGCCGCGTCCGAGTTCTCGAAGGCGGCGAGGTAGGCGTCGAGGAGTTCCTGGGCGCGCGCGTCCGAGGGCTCGGTGATCTTGTCGCGATCCGACTCCAGCTCGGCGAGTTTCGCTCTGGCCCGTTGCAGGCTGCTCTTCACCGCCGGCACGCTGAGCTGCAGCATCTCGGCCACTTCGCTCGCGGAGAAGGCGAGCACCTCACGCAGTACCAGGACGGCTCGTTGTTGCGGCGGCAGGTGCTGCAGGCTGACGATCAGCGCCAGCCGCAGGTTGTCGCGCTCGGCCACGATGTCGGCGGGGTCGGCCGGGATCGGCTGGATCCACCGGGTGCCCGGGGCGGCGAACTCGAGCGGAGCGTGCGGATCCTCACCGGGAGCACCGAGGCCCGACGGCAGGTACCGTCGATCGCGATGCTGGAGCGCGGACAGGCAGGCATTGGTGGCGATCCGGTAGAGCCAGGTCCGCACCGAGGCCCGGCCCTCGAACGTCCCCCACCCCCGCCAGGCGCGCAGATAGACCTCCTGGACGAGATCCTCGGCGTCGTCCACCGACCCCACCATCCGGTAGCAGTGCGCGAGCAACTCCCGCCGGAACCCCTCGGTCGCCGCTGCGAAATCCTCCGACATCGCCACCCGCACAGTCTGCCTCCGTCCGTGGACATTCTTCGTCGTGAAGGCAGACCGTGCGGCGGTCCGAAAGGAATCGGTCAGGCCAGCGACACCAGGTCCAGGTAGTCGTCGGTCCACAGATCCTCGGTGGCGTCCGGCAGCACCAGCACCCGGTCGGGGCGGAGTGCCTCGATGGCGCCCTCGTCGTGGGTGACCATGACGATCGCGCCCGGGTAGCCGCCGACCGCGCCGAGCACCTCGTCCCGCGAGGCCGGGTCGAGGTTGTTCGTCGGTTCGTCGAGAAGCAGCACGTTCGCGCCTGAGTGAACCAGCCCGGCCAGCGC
This sequence comes from Kribbella sancticallisti, assembly GCF_039530625.1. Taxonomy (NCBI): domain Bacteria; kingdom Bacillati; phylum Actinomycetota; class Actinomycetes; order Propionibacteriales; family Kribbellaceae; genus Kribbella; species Kribbella sancticallisti. The sequence goes on from NZ_BAAAOS010000014.1 coordinate 30,324, forward strand.
CAGCCGGGTCTTCTCGCCGCCCGACAGCACAGACGCAGGCTTGTCCGCGTCGTCCCCACTGAACAGGAACGACCCCAGCACGTTCCGTACCTCGCCGTCCGTCAGCCCGGGCGCGACGGACGCCAGGTTCTGCCGGACCGTACCGGCCAGGTCCAGCGTGTCGTGCTCCTGCGCGAAGTACCCGAGCCGCAGCCCGTGACCGGCGACCACCCGTCCCGAGTCCGGCTGCTCGCGCCCTGCCAACAGACGAAGCAGCGTGGTCTTCCCGGCGCCGTTCAGCCCGAGGATGACCACCCGGCTCCCCCGGTCGATAGCCAGGTCGACGCCCTTGAGCACCTGCAGCCCGCCGTACGCCTTGGTCAGGGCGATCGCGCTGAGCGGAGTACGGCCTGACGGCGCGGGCTCGGGCAGCCTGATGCGAGCGACCCGGGCGGATCGGCGTACGGGCTCGAGGTCGGAGAGCAGCTTGTCCGCCCGGCGCGCCATGTTGCGTGCGGCAACAGCCGTGGTGGCGCCGGCGCGCATCTTGTCCGCCTGTGCGTGCAGCACCGCGGCCTTCCGCTCGGCCGTACTGCGTTCCCGCGCGCGCCGCCGCTCGTCGGTCTCCAACTGGTCCAGATACTTCTTCCAGCCGGTGTTGTGAACGTCGATCGTGGTGCGCTGCGGGTCCAGGTGGAACACCCGGTTGACCGTGGCCGCGAGCAGGTCCCGGTCGTGACTGATCACCACGAGCCCGCCTGGGTAGCCGAGCAGGAACGACCGCAGCCAGACGACGGAATCGGCGTCGAGGTGGTTGGTCGGCTCGTCGAGCAGCAAGGTGTCGTGCTCGGCGAACAGGATCCGCGCCAACTCGACCCGGCGTCGCTGGCCGCCCGAGAGTTCCCCGACCGGCTGGTCGAGAGCTCGGGCCGGGAGTCCGACCCCGGCCGCCAGCCGAGCCGCCTCCGCTTCTGCCGCGTAGCCGCCGCCTGCCTGGAACTGCGTCTCGGCCCGCGCGTACGCGGCCATTGCGCGCTCCTGAGCCTCACCGACGGCACTGCTCATCGCCGCCTCAGCGTCCCGCAGCCGCCGTACTGCGACGTCCAGGCCGCGGGCGGACAGGATCCGGGCCGTCACGGTGACGGCTGGATCGGCAGCCCGCGGATCCTGCGGCAGGTAGCCGACCGACCCGGGGGCGGTGATCGTGCCGGTCGCCGGACGGTCCTCGCCCGCCAGTGCCTTCAGCAAGGTGGTCTTGCCCGCACCGTTCCGGCCGACGAGCCCGATGCGGTCGCCGGGGCTGATGTGGAAGGACAGGTCGGACAACAGCAGGTGGGCGCCGACGCGAATATCTACACCGCGAACGGTGATCATGATGGTTACTCTCCGTGGTAGCAAGTGGACGCACTTCTGGTGGGGAAGCGGGTCCGCAGCTAGACACAGAGGCAAGTAGCCATGGAACGAGAGTAGAGCGGGACCGAGCAGCCGTCAGCTGATTTTCGCCGGCAGCTCGATGATGAAGCGGGCGCCGCCTTCGGGGCGGTCCTTGACCCGGATGGTGCCGTGGTGCCACTCGACGTGTCGGGCGACGATCGCCAGGCCCAGGCCGATCCCACCCCGCCGCCCGTCGGCCTGGGTGTTGCCGCGGCCGAAGCGCTCGAAGATGCGTTCGCGGTCGGCCTCCGGAACCCCCGGCCCCGCGTCGTCGACGTACACGATCACGCCCTTGCCGCCGGCCCGCACGCTGACGCCCTTGCAGCCGTCGGCGTGCTCCTCGGCGTTCTCGACCAGGTTCGCGATCACCCGTTCGAGCCGCCGCTTGTCGGCCTCCATGGTCAGGTCGACCGCGTCCGGGGAGACATCGGTGATCTCCCGGCCGGCGGTCGCGTCGGCGGCGGCCCGGACCAGGTCCGCGATCCGCACCGTCTCCCGGGTGCCCTCGTCACCGCCGTCGTCGCGGGAGATCTCCAGCAGGTCGATCACCAGCCGGCGAAAGCGGTCCAGGTCGTCGCCGAGCAGTTCGACCGGCTCGCGGACGGCCGGCGGCAGTTCGCCGCGGTGGTTCTGGATCAACTGCATCGAGTTCATCATCGTCATCAGCGGAGTGCGCAACTCGTGACTGACGTCGCCGGCGAACCGCGCGTCCGCGACCACCCGCTTCTCCAGCGCCGCCGCCGTCTGGTTGAAGGAACGGGCCAGGCCGCCCAGATCAGGGTCGTCCTCCGACTCCAGCCGGGCGTTGAGCTGACCCCGGGCGACGGCCGCGGCGACCTGGGTCAGTTCGCCCAGCGGCCGCAGGGCGACCGTGCTCGCGAGCCGGCCGATCGCCAGACCGAGCAGGGCGGTCACGGCCGCCGCGAGAATCAGCGTGAGTTTCAGCATGCTCAGGGTCTTGTCGAGCCCGGTCAGCGGATGCCACTCGAAGAACGCCTCACCCGGCTGCGCCATCGGTACTCCGACCGCCAGCACCGGCCGGCCCGCGGTGACCACCCGGCGGTGCACTTGTTCACCACCCTGGACCGCCGCCACCATGTCCGCCGGAAGCTCGTCCGGACGACCGGTCGCGGAGTACCACTGGCCGTCGTAGAAGACCATCGAGGCGGCCGAGTCGGTGGAGGGCAGCGAGCTCACCAGTCGCGTCACCTTGTCCGCCGGCAGCGGCGCCTCGGTCGCGCACTCGGTGTCGGTGCGGCGGCGGATGGGCGGGCACGTGGGCGTCGGTCCGTACAGTGCGTAGTGCAGCGTCGCGGCGTTGTCCGACGTCTCCACGACGGCCGACGAGATCCGCTGCTCGGTGAGGTAGTTCGAGAGCACGTCGTAGACCACCAGGGCGAGCACGCCGGACAGGCACAGCGCCAGCAGGCCGTAGGCAAACATGACCCGATCGCGCAGGCCGATCCGTCGCGGCAAGGTCAGCTCACCAGTCGGTAGCCCAGACCGCGGGCGGTGACGAGGTGCTTGGGGCTGGCCGGGTCCCGCTCGATCTTCAGCCGTAGCCGGCGGATGTGGACGTCGACGATCCGGCTGTCCCCGAAGTACCCGTAGCCCCAGACCTTCGACAACAGGTGCTCGCGGCTGCAGACCCTGCCCTCCGCGCCGGCCAACTCGACCAGCAGCTTGAACTCGGTCCGGGTCAGCGGCAGCACCACGCCGTCGCGGACCACCTCCGAGGCCTTCACGTCGATCTCCAGGTCGCCGACGACGAACAGGTCCGTCGCCGGGGTGCTGGCCGGTTCCACCCGGCGGAGGAGCGCCCGGATCCGGGCCGACAGTTCCTTGGCGACCAGCGGCTTCGTCACGTAGTCGTCGGCACCCGCCTCCAGCCCGGCGACGACGTCATGGCTGTCGGTCCGCGCCGTCACCATGATCACCGGCACGTCGCTGGTCCGCCGGATCTCCCGGCAGACGGTGAACCCGTCGCGATCCGGCAGCATCAGGTCGAGCAGGATCACGTCCGGTGGTTGCCGGCGGAGCGCGTTCAGCGCGTCCAGGCCGTTCGCCGCCTCGGACACCTCGTAGCCCTCGTCCTCCAGGGCAAGCCGCAGTACCCGCCGGATGCGCGGTTCGTCATCGACCAACAGCAAGCTGTGCGCCACAGGGTCAAGTGTCGCTCGTGAGAGGGCGATCACCAGGTGACGTCCGTCATGAATTCGTCATCTGCCCGCGTGCGCTCGATGACAAGGCCTTGACGCTTGCGTGACCGGCCGCCCAGTCCGGGCCGGCAGTCCTAGCTTCGGCCGTATCACGTCTCCGAGGAGGACCAATGGCCAGTACCGGAAGACGGCTCGCGGCCGCGACCATCGTCGCCGCCCTGAGCCTCACGCTGGCAGCCTGCAATTCCGACCAGGGAACCACATCCGGCGGCACAGGCGGCAAGGAGGGGAGTACTCCGGTCGCCGGCGGCACCCTGAACATGCTGGGCGCGGGCGATGTCGACTACATGGATCCCAACATCAGCTACTACTCCGTGGGGTACCTGAACCTGCGGTTGTGGAGCCGGCAGTTGTTCACCTACCCGGCCGAGCCGGGTGGCAAGAACACCAGCCCGGTCGCCGACCTGGCCACCGACATCCCGACCGCGGCCAACGGCGGCATCAGCGCGGACGGCAAGACCTACACGATCAAGATCCGGCCCGGCGCCAAGTGGAACACCAGCCCGGCCCGGCAGGTCACCGCGGCCGACATGGTCCGCGGCGTCAAGCGGACGGCGAATCCGGTGCAGCCGTTCGGCGGCATCCCCGACTTCGCCTCCCTGATCGTCGGGTACCAAACCTTCGCCGACGGCTTCGCCAAGGTTCCGAAGACGGCGGCGGCGATCGCCGGCTACGTCGAGAAGACGCCGTTGCCCGGGGTGGTGACCAAGGACGACACCACCGTGGTCTTCAAGCTCACCCAGCCGGCCACGTACTTCGTCGACATGTTGACGCTGACCGCCTTCTCGCCCGCCCCGGTCGAGGTGCAGAAGTATCTCCCGGGCAGCACCGAACTGGGCAAGAACCAGATCTCCGACGGCCCGTACAAGGTCGACTCCTGGGTGCCGACGAAGTCGATCACCTACTCCCGCAACCCCGCCTGGGACGCCTCCACCGATCCGGTCCGCAAGGCCTACGTGGACAAGATCGTGGTGAACCAGACCGTCACCCAGGACTCGGTCCAGCAGCAGTTGCAGACCGGCACGCCGAGCGCGGACCTCGAATGGGACGTGGCGCCGCCGCCGTCGCAACTGCCGGCCCTGATCGCCAAGAAGGACCCGAACCTGAGCATCGGCGACACCGCGGGCTCCAACCCGTACGTCATCTACAACACCGCGTCGCCGAACAACAACAAGGCGCTGGCCAACCCGAAGGTCCGCCAGGCGATCAGCTACGCGATCAACCGGGACCACGTCCTGCAGGTGCTCGGCGGTCCGACCCTCAACCCGCCGCTCACCCACGTACTGCCGGACGTGATCGTCGGCTCCAAGCCGAACGACCCCTACCCGTACGACCCGGACAAGGCCAAGCAGTTGCTCGCCGAGGCCGGCTATCCGAACCTGACGCTCAAGTTCCTCTACCGGAACGCGGCCGAGGGCAGCAGCAAGACCTTCCAGACGATCCAGCAGGACCTGTCCAAGGCGGGCATCACCGTCACCGGCGTGCCGTCGCCGAACGCGGACTTCTACGTGAAGTACCTGCAGGTGCCGAGCGTCGCCCAGCGCGGGGTCTGGGACCTGTCGCTGGCCGGCTGGGGCGCCGACTGGTACGGCAATGCCGCGCTGTCCTTCTTCAACCCGCTGTTCTCCGGCAAGCCGTCGTTCCCGCCGATCGGCAGCAACTTCGGCCTCTACGACGACCAGCAGACCAACGACCTGATCAAGCAGGCGATCGCGGCTCCGACCACCGACGCGGCGGCCGACCTGTGGGCCAAGGCAGACGCCCGGGTGATGGAGCAGGCGGCCTTCTACCCGCTCACCAACAACAAGCAGGCGAACTACCACGCCGAGCAGGTGAAGAACGCGGTGTACGTCCCGTCCCTGCAGAACTTCGATCCGGCGAACGTCTGGCTCGCCAAGGACAAGCAGGGCTGATCCGATGGCTCTGTTGGAGGTTCGGGATCTGAGGGTCTCGTTCGACACCCCGGACGGTATCGTCCGCGCCGTCCGGGGCCTGTCGTTCGGCATCGAACGCGGCCAGACGCTCGCCGTGGTCGGTGAGTCCGGCTCGGGCAAGAGCGTCGCCACCCAGACCATCACCGGTCTGACCCGCGGCGCGCGGGTCTCCGGTACGGCGTACTTCGACGGCACCGACCTGATCAGCGCGGACCAAGCGACGCTGCGGCGGCTCCGCGGCGCCGAGATCGCGATGATCTTCCAGGACCCGCTGTCCAGCCTGCACCCGCACTACCGGATCGGCTGGCAGATCGTCGAGATGATCCAGGCGCACGACCGGAGCATCTCCAAGCAGGCGGCCCGCCGCCGGGCCGCCGACCTGCTCACCCTGGTCGGCATCCCGCGGGCCTCGGAGCGGATCGACGACTACCCGCACCAGTTCTCCGGCGGGATGCGGCAGCGGGTGATGATCGCGATGGCGATGGCCCTCGACCCGGCGCTGCTGATCGCCGACGAACCGACCACCGCGCTGGACGTCACCGTGCAGGCCCAGGTGCTGAGCGTGATGCGCCGGCTGCAGGAGGAGTTCGGCACCGCGATCATCCTGATCACCCACGACCTCGGCGTGGTCGCGGAGATGTCGGACGAGGTGATCGTCATGTACGCCGGTGCGGTGATGGAGCGGGCGCCGCGCCGGGACATCTTCTATCGCAACCATCACCCTTATACCCAAGGCCTGCTGGCCTCGCTGCCGGCGCAGAGCGGGAAGCGGCTGACCCCGATCGCGGGGAGTCCGCCGAGCCTGATCAGCCTCCCGGCCGGCTGCCCGTTCGCCGCTCGGTGTCCGCACGTTTTCGACCGGTGCCGGGTGGAGACCCCGCCGCTGGCCGACGTACAGGGGGATCCTCGGCACCAGTCGGCCTGCTGGCTGGACCACGACGTGAGCGAGGCGGTGGCGTCATGACCGAAGAGCCGTTGGTGCGGGTGCAAGACGTCCGCAAGGAGTTCCCGACCCAGCGCAAGGAGGTGGTGCGCGCGGTCGACGGCGTCTCGCTCGAGGTGAAGCGCGGCGAGACGCTCGGGCTGGTCGGCGAGACCGGCTGCGGCAAGTCCACGCTGGCCCGCTGCATCGCCCGCCTGTACGACGTGACGTCGGGCTCGGTGTGGTTCGACGGGAAGGACCTGACCGGGCTGTCCCGCCGGGCGATGCGGCCGCTGCGCCGCGAGATCCAGATGATCTTCCAGGACCCGTACGGCTCGCTGAATCCCCGCCGCCGGGTCGGCTCGATCATCGGGGACCCGTTCGCCATCCACGGCATCTCGGCGGGGGCCGAGCGGAAGCGGAAGGTCCAGGACCTGATGGCGCTGGTCGGGCTGAATCCCGAGCACTACAACCGGTTCCCGGCCGAGTTCTCCGGCGGCCAGCGGCAGCGGATCGGGGTGGCCCGGGCGCTGGCGCTGCGACCGAAACTGGTGATCTGCGACGAGCCGGTGTCCGCGCTGGACGTGTCGATCCAGGCGCAGATCATCAACCTGCTGGCCGATCTGCAGCAGGAGTTCGACCTGACCTACGTGTTCATCTCCCACGACCTCTCGGTGGTCCGGCACGTCAGCGACCGGATCGCGGTGATGTACCTGGGCAAGCTCGTCGAGGTCTCCCCGACCGACGAGTTGTTCGGGCAGACCCGGCATCCGTACACCCGGGCGCTGCTGTCCGCGTTGCCCGTCGCGGATCCGGACACCGCCGACAGCCGCGAGCAGATCATCCTCACCGGTGACATTCCCTCGGCCACGAACCCGCCGGCCGGGTGCAGGTTCCACACCCGCTGCCCGAAGTCACAAGCTTCGTGCGCCGAGGCGGAGCCCGGGCTGGATCCCGCGTACCAGGACGACCCGGCGCACCGGACCGCCTGCTTCTTCCCGTTGCGGGTCGGCGAGGACCTGTCGGCCGCAGTACCGGAGTTGAGGGCGTCGTGACCGCCACGCTGGCGGCGATCGAGGCACCGGCCGAGGCGATCGAGGGGCGCAGCCCGCTGGTGCTGGCGATCGGCCGGCTGCGCCGGGACAAGGTGGCGATGATCTCGCTCGCGGTGATCGTGCTGATCGTGGCGATGGCGATCTTCGCGCCGGTGTTCGCCGCGGTCACCGGCCATCCGCCGAACGAGCAGTACCGCGACATCGGGCTGACGCCGGACGGGCTGCCGCGCGGACCGAACGGGACGTTCTGGCTCGGCACCGACGACCTCGGCCGGGACGTCCTGGTCCGGATCGCCTACGGGGCCAGGATCTCGCTGCTGGTCGGGGTGATCGCCACCGCCATCACCGTTGCCATCGGCATCGCTCTGGGGCTGGCCGCCGGGTTCCTCGGCGGCATCGTGGACACCGTCCTGGCCCGGCTGATCGACGTCGTGCTGTCGGTGCCGTTCCTGCTGGTGGCGATCGCTCTGGTCTCGGTGACCGGGCCGAGCCTGACCGTGACGGTGTTCGTGATCGGCTTCTTCAGTTGGGCGTCGGTGGCCCGGATCGTGCGCGGCCAGGTGCTGTCACTGCGGGAGCGGGAGTTCGTCGAGGCCGCGCGCTCGCTCGGCGCCGGCGACACCCGGATCATGTTCGTCGACGTGCTGCCGAACGTGCTGGCACCGGTGATCGTGTACACCACCCTGCTGATCCCGGTGGTGATCGTCACCCAGGCGACCCTCTCGTTCCTCGGGCTCGGCCTGCCGCCACCCACCGCCGACTGGGGCGGCATGATCAGCGCGTCGCAGAACTACTACACGACCGCCTGGTGGTTCATCTTCTTCCCCGGGATCGCCCTGCTCGTCACGACGCTCGCCTTCAACCTGTTCGGCGACAGCGTCCGCGACGCGTTCGATCCGCGGGCCGATCGGCAGCGCTGAGGAGGTGTGGAGATGGTTCTGTTCCTGATCCGCCGGGTCGGTCACGGCCTGCTGGTGCTGTGGCTGATCTCGCTGGCCGTCTTCGGGTTGTTCTTCGTTGCGCCTAGCAACGTCGCGCAGTCGCTGGCCGGCCGGCAGGCGACACCGGAGACGATCGCGGCGATCAAGCAGCGGCTCGGCCTCGATCTGCCGGTGTGGAAGCAGTACCTGAACTTCGTCGAGAACGCGCTGCACGGCAACCTGGGCTACGACTACTACCACCAGGTGCCGGTCACCAACATCATCGGCCAGGCGCTGCCGATCACGGTCTCGCTGGCACTCGGGGCGGCCGTGCTCTGGCTGCTGCTCGGCGTGTTCAACGGGGTGATCTCGGCCGTGCACCCGCGCTCACTCGCCGATCGCGGCCTGACCCTGTTCTCGTTGTTCTTCTACTCGTTCCCGTCGTTCCTGCTCGGCCTGCTGCTCCTGTACTTCCTGTACTTCCAGCTCACCCTCGCCGGATACAAGTGGTTCCCGGCCGGCGGCTACAGCGGCATCACCCAGGGCCTGGGGGCTTGGGTGCAGCATCTGGTGCTGCCGTGGATCGCGCTCGCGCTGCTGCTCGCGGCGACGTACACGCGGCTGACGCGTGGGGCGATGCTCGATGTGCTGGGTGAGGACTACATCCGGACGGCGCGCTCGAAGGGGATCCGGGAGAGCCGGGTGATCGTGCGGCACGGTCTGCGCAGCGCGCTGACGCCGGTGGTCACCCAGTTCGGCATCGATCTCGGGCAGTTGATCGGCGGGGTGGTCGTGATCGAGACAGTGTTCAGCCTGCCGGGGCTGGGCCAGACCGCGATCGTGGCGATCAACCAGCAGGATCTCCCGGTGATCATCGGCATCGTCCTGTTCGCCTCCGCGGCCGTCGTGGTCTCCAACATCCTGGTCGACATCGTGTACGCCGTACTGGATCCACGAGTGCGGCTGCACTAGGCCCGCGGTCGCCTGATCCGGGTGGGCGGCCGCTTCGATCTGGGCAGTCCTTGCCGATGAGCCGACCGCGCGTTCCGCCGTACAAAAGGGTTACCGGCCTCCGTCTCGGGGGGCCGGGAACCTTTTCAGGAAACTGCCGAGATCTACTCGCCGGATGTCCACACCCGCCTACGTGCGATCAAGCACCAGGTAGACCCCCGCGCAGTGATCCGCAGCAACCACCCCCTCACCTGACAACACAAGCGGCCGCCCGCCGCCGACCGGCTCAGGCTGGTTGGCGGTGGGCGGTTTGCTGGATGTTCAGGGTTTTGCCGATGGTGGCTGCTTCGCGGCGGGTGCGGGCGTTGAGGCGGGAGAGGACGGCGGAGACGTGGTGGTCGACTGTGCGCACCGAGACGACCAGTTTCTCGGCGATCTCGGCGTTGGTGTGTCCCTCGACCAGGAGAAGCAGTACGTCGAGTTGGCGGTCGGTGAGGCCTGCGGGGTTGTTTCGCGAGCTGGCCTGGACGCCGCGGGGGATGCGGCTCACCCCCAGCTTCTTGAGCCGGCGCCGTACGAGGGAGGCAGCCGGTGACGCACCCAGGTGGAGGAGCATCTGTAGACCTTCCAGCATTGACTCCCGCTGCCCCGACTCCGCCAGTCCGAGAGCCAGTTCGTACGGCGTGTCCTCCCACGGGTCGCCGTGCTCCAGCTTCGGGCACGGGGGTGCATCGCCGGTGGACCAGGCGGCGGTGGCACCGGCCAGAGCCAGGTAGCGGGAGAGTTCGCGATAGGCCGGAGCCCGCAACGACTCCTCGGTGAACTCGTCGCAGATCGCGTCCACGATCTCCGGCCGATCGTTCAGCCACGCCCACTCGACGTACCCCGTCGCCGCATAGGCATGACCGAGCACGGACCGCTGCTGCCGAGCCCGGTCCCACGCTTCGGCAAGGAGGGCTTCGGCTCCGGCCTCGCCCTTGCGCGCCAGGACCCGGCCGAGACTCGACATGCTGAGCACCGAGAGCATGCCCGGCTCGTCCACGGTCTCGATCAGCCGGCGCAGGTGCTCCTCCGCCGCGGAGAGCTCGCCCCGGCGCATCATGAGCAGCGCCCGGTGCGTCTCGAGGTTGTAGATGTGCGAGCCGAAGCCGCGCTCCCGGGTGAACTCCAGCCCTGCCGCCACGGTCTCCTCGAGCTCGTCCCAGCGGCGTGCGCGGTACAGCATCTCGTGAGGTTCGTGTAACCCCGCGCGACGGCCTCGTAGTCGCCCGTGCTCAGGGCTGCGCCGATGCTGGCCTGGAGATTCTCCAGACCGCCCGGCTGGTCGAGATCGCACAGCGCGAGGCCGATGTAGTTCAGGCAGAGCGCGGCAAGGTCGGTACGCCCGGCCTCGATCGCCAGGCTGTGCGCGTGCTTCAGCGCCGGAATCGCCTCACGCGGCGATCCGGTCAGGACCAGCAACATGCCGCGGCACCCGACCGCCGCGGGCAGCACCTCATCGTTGCCTTGAGCCACTTCCAGGGCACGGTCGACCGCGGTCAGAGCGGCGTCCGTCTCGCCGGCCAAGTAGCAGTGTCTCGACTGCTGGATCAACGCCTCGGTCAGGAGCACCGGATCACCGAGCTGCTCGAACAGGTCGACGGCGTCCCGGCACCGCTCCACCGCTTCGGGGAACCGGTGCGCGATGTGGAGCTCCCACGCGTAACCGGCGAGCACCTGCGCGCGATCGGCCAGGGGCAGCTGGTCGGCGTAGGGGAAGACGGCTTCGTAGTGCGCCAGCGCCTGCCGGTGCGAGCCGGCCTTGGTCGCTTTGGCGGCAGCCACCGGCGCGTACTCGAGGATGGTCGGCACGTCACCCGCGCCGACAGCGTGATGCACGAGCGAGTAGAGCTCCCGGCCGACGTCGCAGCCGAGGATCAGCCGCACGATCGCCGCGTTCAGAGCCCGCCGCCGGATGGCCGGCAACGCCTGCTCGATCGCCCGGCGTGCCAACTCATGGCGGAACCGGACACCGTTAGCGTCGGTCTCCAGTACCCCGCGCTGCTCGGCCCGGGTGAGCGCGTCCAACCGGCCGTCCACCAGCGCTGCGATGTGGTCCATGTCGACCGGCATCGGCACGACCGACAATTGCTCGACCACGCTGACGCTCTCCGGATCCAGCGTGTGCAGCCGAGCCAGGGTCGCGTCGACCACCGTCACCGGTACTGCGTCCGCAGGCCCGGCGAGCGCCTCGGTCAGATAGAACGGGTTCCCGCCGGTCAGCCGGTACAACTCCTCGGCGTCCCGCCCCGAGCCGCCAGTGATCGACCTGACCGCCTCGACCGACAGCGGCTCCAGCCCGATCCGGACCACCGGTACGTCGGTCAACGCGCCAAGCAGCGCCCTGAGCGGATGCCGCGGATCGATCTCGTCGGCGCGATACGTCAGCACGAGGACAGCACGCACCTTCTGCAGGCGACGCGCCAAATACCGCAGCAGATCCAGGGTCGAGTCATCGGCCCAATGCACGTCCTCGACCACCAGGAGGGTCGGTTCGGGCCCGTCGAACTCACTGACGATCGCCTCGAACAGCGCGTCGGACTCCTCCTTCGCCAGCGCGACGTCCAGTGGTCCACCAGTCCCCCTGACCGCGTCCCGCAGCGGCTGCAACGGAGGCGGCGCCAGCATGTCGTCGCACGCACCCCGCAACACCCGGACCCCGGAACCTACCCGCCCCAATACTTCCCGGACGACGCTGGTCTTCCCCACCCCGGCCTCGCCGGTCACCAGCACCAACGAGCTCGCCCCTCGCTCAGCCGCCCGCACAGCACCGAGCAGTTCCTCCACTGCCCGGTCCCGCTCCCACAGCCGCCCCCGACCGTTCCGCACCACAGACCCCCTCTAGTCCAGACCAACACCCCACCCTCCCGGACCACGCTGTGGGAACCGCTAGGGGTCGCCAGTACTACGCCTCAACCACCTCCCCCGGATCGCGCCTACGGGCGGAGGAGGGCGGTGGTCTGCGGGGAGGGGGTCGTGTTGAGGTCCTCGGCCAGGAGGCTGCTCAGCAGCTTGTACTGGCGTACGGCCTGGGCGCGGTTGCCATGCGAAAGGTGCAACTGGATCAACGCCCGATGGGCCGGCTCCAGCAGAGGGTCATGGGCGATCGCCCGCTCGTAGAGGGCAATCGCCTCGGCGTCGCGACCAGTCGCCGCGTACTCCGAAGCCAGGGTGAACAAGGAGTCCTCGAAGAGTTGCCGGAGGGACTGGCGGCGGGTTTCGATCCAGGGCGATCCACCCAGATCGGTCAGGTAGTCGCCACCGTAGAGATCGATGGCGCGCTGCAGGTCGCCGGAAGTGACGGCCGACTCCAGATCGGTAACGTCGTAGCTGTGGTCGAGAGACCGGTTGAACTCGTATCTGCCCTTGCGGAACGTGATCCAGTCCGAGCGGCCGAGCGTTCGGCGGAGTTGGTGGAGGCAGCTGTGGAAGCTGTTGCGCAGCGACGTGGCCGAGGCGTCAGGCCAGAGCTCGGCGCCGATCTGGTCTTTCCGCACCGGACCGGAATCGAGCAGGTAGTAGAACAGCTCGCGCGGCTTCGCATAGCCCCAGTCGGCCGCGTCGAGGACAGTCTCGTTGCGACGGACCTCCGAAACCCCCAGTGCCAGGATCCCCAGCGGCTCGATCCGCGACTCCACGATCGTCACCGGCGCCGGCGACTTCCGCTCGATGCCCAGCAACGCGTCGAGGCCGAGCATCTCCCCCTCGGCCCAGTACCTCCGAAACTCCTCAGCAGGTACCGCGGTGCGGGCGGCCTCGAGAACTGAGGACACGTCGGCCGCCTCGACCGCGGGAACCGGTGTGCGGAGTTTCTCCCGGATCGAAGCGGCATGAGCGAGCAGCCGAACAGCCCGCGGTACGTCGGTGCGCGCGTGCGCGGTTGCCGCGAGCGCTTCCAGCAGGCTCGCCACTCGCCAGCGGTTGCCGGAGTCGGCATGCAGGCGGAGGCTCTCGTCGAGCAAACGGTCCGACTCGTCCAGTTCCCCATCGCGCCGAGCCTCGGCTCCCAGCAAGTGCAGCGACCACGCCAGTGTCGCGGTCTGACGGTTCGCCTCGCCTCGCCGGCGGGCCTCGGTCAGCAAGGTGCGCGCCACGAGCCGCTCGCCCCGGTAGTGCGCGACGGCGCCCAGCAGCATCGTCACCCAGCCGAGCCCTTCGCCATCACCATCGTGCTCGTACCGCGCCCGCGCCTCCCGGGCCAGGCTCCCCGCCTGGTCCAACTCGCCGGCCAGCAGCTCGCGCATACCTTGGAAATCAAGGGCTCGGGAGACCTTCGACTCGTCGCCGAGCTCCCGCCACAGCGCCAAACAGCGTTCACCCAGCCGTCTGGCCTCGGCATAGTCGCCCTGACGCATCGCGACGCCGCCGAGCCAGTTGAGCTCCATCGCCTCGCCGGTGCGATCCCCCGCCTCCCGGTACGCCGCAAACCCCTCACGCAGCCGGGTCTCGGCCAGCTCCGCGTCACCTTGCAGATGCGCCAATGTGCCAACAGCAACGAGGGCCTCCGCCCGCAACGCGTCGGGGAGCTCGCCGGGTAGCTGCAAGACCTCCTCTAGCCACGACCGCACTTCGCCGTACCGGCCGAGCAGGTAGCCGGCCCACCAGACCCCGACCGCGATCCGCGCCGCCGACTCGAGCTCGCCCGCATCGATGAACCACCGCAGGGCGCTCCGGATCGTCCGGCGTTCCTCGGTCAGTGTGTCGAGCCACTCCTGCTGCTCCTCGCCCCCGAGCTTCCTGGCAGCCCGCTCGACCAGCCGCAGCACGTACTGCGCCTGGCGCCGCGCGGGGCCGGGGTCCTCGCCAAGCTGGTGCGCCGCGTACTGCCGGACGATCTGCAGCAGCCGATACCGCACCTCGTCGCCCTGCTGGACCATCACCAGCGACCGGTTCACCAAGCGCGACAAGGCCTGCAGCACGTCCGCGTCGCCCAGCTCGGCGACCGCCTCCACCCCATCGATCGTGAAGCTCGCCGGGAACACCGCGAGCTGAGCCAGCAGCGCACGCTCGGGATCGTCCAGCAGTCGCCAACTCCAGTCGAGAGCACCACGCAGCGTCCGGTGCCGCGGCATCGCCTCGCGATCGCCGCCGGTGAGGACCCGCAGGCTGTCATCCAGCCGATCCGCGATCTGCGCGGGTGAGAGCGCCGGCACCCAGGCCGCGGCCAGTTCGATCGCGAGCGGCACCCCGTCGAGCCGCTCGCAGATCGACGCGATGTCAGCCGCGTTCGCCGCCGTCTGCTCGAACCCGTACGACGCCGCCTGGGCTCGCTCCACGAACAGCCGGACGGCGGCCTCGCCCAGCGGCGGGACCCGGAAGACGGACTCGCCCGGATTGCCCAACGCCTCCTGGCTGGTCGCCAGCACGGTCAACGACGGGCACGATCGCAGCAACCGCCGGACCAGCCGCGCGGCCGGACCGAGCAGGTGCTCGCAGTTGTCGATCACCAGCAGCAGCCGCGCGTCGGCGATCTTGCCGGCCACCGCCTCTTCAGTTGCCTCAGGCAACGCGAACGCCTCGGCAACAGCCGGCAGCACCGCCTCCGGCTCGGTCAGCTCGGCCAGACCGACCCACCAGACCCCACCCGGGTACGACGGGCGCAACCGCTCGGCCAGCGTCAACGCCAGCCTCGTCTTTCCCCCGCCGCCGGGCCCGGTCAACGTCAGCAGCCGCCGGCCGCCGAGGAGCCCGGCAAGCTCCGCCAACTCGGCCTCACGCCCCACGAAACTCGACAGCCGGACGGGGAGATGTCCCTCCGCCATCCGTTCAGACTAGTGCCCCGTGGGCAGAGGGAGCCTGCAATTAGGCAGTGGTTACCGATGCCCGGGCCTGTCATCGTCACTCAGAGTTGCTGCACCTTCTCAGAGAAAAGGATGCAGTCAGATGCCCAGAATTCTTCCTCGGCTCCTGGCCGGTGGCGCACTCATCGCGACCCTTGGTCTGACCACCGCGAACGCGTCGGCCCCGGCGAGCCCACAGGCCGGCTCGGTCAGCGACACCGCCGCGATGCAGCGCGCGCCCGGCACCACCTTCCTGCGGACCGAGCTGTACTTCGGCTCGCAGAAACCCAAGGGCCAGGTCACCGCGAGCCAGTTCGACTGGTTCGTCGACAAGGTGGTCACGCCGCGGTTCCCCGACGGGCTGACCCAACTCACCGGCAAGGGCCAGTTCCTCGGCTCGACCGGTCCGATCGAGGAGAAGTCGTTCGTCCTCGTCCTGCTCTACCCGGTCAACGACAAGGCGGCCAACCAGGAGATCGAGGAGATCCGGACCTCCTACAAGCTGCTGTTCCAGCAGGAGTCGGTGCTGCGGGCGGACAGCCGCGACCTGGTGTCGTTCTGATGCCGATGACCCGTCGCCGAGTACTACTCACCGCCATTGCCGCCGGAGCAGCCGGCGCGATTCAGCCCGGCGCGGCCCAGGCCGACAGCACCGACGGCGCAGCGGCCGGGATTCCCGAGACGCTCGCGTCCTTCTCCGGACCCGACCGTCTGATCGGCACACCGGACTTCCCGATCGGCCACGTCGGCATCAGCTGGACCGGCGCGCGCCTCGGCGGCTCGGTCCGCTTCCGGCATCCCCGCACCGGCTGGAGTCCCTGGCAGCCGTTGAAACCAGGCGACCCCTCAGGCAGCGGACGCCGTACCGCGTTGCTGCCCGCGGGTGGCGCCACGGCGTACCAGGTGGTTCCGCCGCCCGCGACGAATGACATCGAGACGGTCGCGATCAACACCACGGACGGCCCGATCGTCGCGCAGCCGGCCGCGAGCGAGCAGGTGAAGGGATTCCGGTTCGTCAGCCGGACCGGCTGGGGAGCGGACGAGAGCCTGCGCTTCGCCCCGGACGGCAGCGAGATCTTCCCGCAGGCGTACTTCGGGGTGCAGACCCTGACCGTGCACCACACCGTCACCGCGAACGTCGATCCGGATCCGGCCGCCACGGTGCGGGCGATCTACTTCTTCCACGCGGTCAGCGAGGACTTCGGCGACATCGGCTACCACCTGTTGATCGACCAGCAGGGCACGGTCTACGAGGGCCGGTACTCCGGGCCCGATCCGATCCCGGTGTTCCACGGCAGGGTCGGGGACGCACCCCGGATGTGCAACGCCGCGCACGTCGGCGGGTTCAACGCGGGGAACGTGGGGGTCTCATTGCTGGGCGACTTCACCACCACCCAGCCCACGCCGGCGGCCCGGACGAGCCTCGTCCGGGTACTCGCCGCGCTTGCTGGGTCCACCGGCGTCGACCCCCTCGGTCAGGTGAACTACGTGAACCCGATCAGCGGTGCCACCCGCACCGTGCCCGCGATCGCGGGCCACCGCAACTGGTCGGCCACGGCCTGCCCGGGCGACACGTTCTACCCGCGCCTGCCCGGCGTACGGGAGGACGTGAAGAGGTTGCTGGAGGCAACCGATTAGCCATCCCGAACAGGCGGACCGGCTAGTACTACAGCCGGAGTTCGTGATGTTCGGTTGAGTCGGTGATTTGGCGGTCTGGG
>NZ_BAAAOS010000015.1:0-1451 GCF_039530625.1 Kribbella sancticallisti
CGAGCGGCTGCGGAACCAGCAGATCAACATCTGGCACTCATCGGTGGAGTCGACCAGGATCGACCTGGAAGACCGCGGCCTACCGGCTGTCGTTCGTGCCTCGGTGCACTACTTCAATACCGAAGAAGAGATCGATCGCCTCGTCGAGGCAATCGATTCGGTGCGATGAGCGCACAGTCCCGGCTCGGAGACCAACACCTTCAGTACCCGGTGGCTGCTCTGGACATCGAGGCAGTACGGCACAACGTGACCGAGATGGATCGGTACTGCCGTGAGAAGTCGGTATCGATCGCCCCGCATGCAAAAACGACGATGATCGACGAAGTCCTCGCGCTTCAGCTTCAACAGACCTCGACTTGGGGCCTCACAGTAGCTAACGCGGTACAGGGCAGAGTTGCGGCCTGCCTCGGAGCGGACAGGATCCTGGTCGCGAATCAGCTGGTCGAGTCGAAGGACATTGCCTGGGTAGCCGAAATGGCGAATGTCGGCAAAACTGTGCTCTCCTTGGTGGACTCGGTGACCGGGGTACGTTGGCTTGACGCCGCCCTTGACCACGAGTCGCCGGCGTCCAGGCATTCCGTTCTGCTGGAGGTCGGCTACTTCGGCGGCAGATGCGGTGCCCGCAGCGATGCCGACTTCGACGCCGTGGCCGAAGCGGTGGCAACGTCGCGCCACCTCGTCGTGCGCGGGGTGTCAGGCTACGAGGGAATGCTCGGGGGGACTGCTTCCGCGGATCTCGACCGGGTCGACGACTATCTGCGCCGGCTCGCATCCTCGGCAGCTCGACTGGCGGAACGTCACGGCATCTCCGGTTCGGGAACGATCCTGTCCGCAGGAGGATCCGCGTACTTCGACAGGGTGCTCGCGAACTGCCGACCAATGGCGTCACAGCTAGAGGCGACCCTTTTGCTGCGTAGTGGCTGCTACGCCATTCACGACCATGGTGTCTACGCGCGGACGTTCCCAGGAGTTCGTGGCGAGGGCCCCGACCTGTGTCCAGCGGCAACCGTATGGGCCCGCATTCTGTCGCGGCCAGAGGAAGCACGCGCGGTCGCGGCAGTGGGCAAACGGAACCTACCGCACGACGCCGACCTGCCGACGCCCCTGGGCGTTCGTTATCGCGATGGGCACTCTGCTGCGCTGCCATCCAAGAGCCGCGTCGTCTTGCTCAGCGATCAGCATCTGCACCTGGAGATTCCGGCGGACAGCGATCTGACGGTAGGGGACGTCGTACCCCTGGGAATTTCGCACCCTTGCGGCCTGTTCGACCGCTGGCGACGCATCACCGTGGTCGACCGTCACAAGAGGCTGCTGGGAACTGTACTGCCGGCGTTCTGAGCATCCACTTCCGCTAACGGCAGGCTTAAGCGATCAGAGATCCACCTATCCCCTGAGAGGGGAAGACTTCTCAGTATGAGCAGGGCAGAGCAGGAGCCTCCGGCGGGGCAATG
>NZ_BAAAOS010000016.1:0-1451 GCF_039530625.1 Kribbella sancticallisti
CGAGCGGCTGCGGAACCAGCAGATCAACATCTGGCACTCATCGGTGGAGTCGACCAGGATTGACCTGGAAGACCGCGGCCTACCTGCTGTCGTTCGTGCCTCGGTGCACTACTTCAATACCGAAGAAGAGATCGATCGCCTCGTCGAGGCAATCGATTCGGTGCGATGAGCGCACAGTCCCGGCTCGGAGACCAACACCTTGAGTACCCGGTGGCTGCTCTGGACATCGAGGCAGTACGGCACAACGTGACCGAGATGGATCGGTATTGCCGTGAGATGTCGGTATCGATCGCCCCGCATGCAAAAACGACGATGATCGACGAAGTCCTCGCGCTTCAGCTTCAACAGACCTCGACTTGGGGCCTCACAGTAGCTAACGCGGTACAGGGCAGAGTTGCGGCCTGCCTCGGAGCGGACAGGATCCTGGTCGCGAATCAGCTGGTCGAGTCGAAGGACATTGCCTGGGTAGCCGAAATGGCGAATGTCGGCAAAACTGTGCTCTCCTTGGTGGACTCGGTGACCGGGGTACGTTGGCTTGACGCCGCCCTTGACCACGAGTCGCCGGCGTCCAGGCATTCCGTTCTGCTGGAGGTCGGCTACTTCGGCGGCAGATGTGGTGCCCGCGGCGATGACGACTTCGACGCCGTGGCCGAAGCGGTGGCAACGTCGCGTCACCTCGTCGTGCGCGGGGTGTCAGGCTACGAGGGAATGCTCGGGGGGACTGCTTCCGCGGATCTCGACCGGGTCGACGACTATCTGCGCCGGCTCGCCTCCTCGGCAGCTCGACTGGCGGAACGTCACGGCATCTCCGGTTCGGGAACGATCCTGTCCGCAGGGGGATCCGCGTACTTCGACAGGGTGCTCGCGAACTGCCGACCAGTGGCGTCACAGCTAGAGGCGACCCTTTTGCTGCGTAGTGGCTGCTACGCCATTCACGACCATGGTGTCTATGCGCGGACGTTCCCGAGAGTTCGTGGCGAGGGCCCCGACCTGTGTCCAGCGGCAACCGTATGGGCCCGCATTCTGTCGCGGCCAGAGGAAGCACGCGCGGTCGCGGCTGTGGGCAAGCGGAACCTGCCGCACGACGCCGACCTGCCGACGCCTTTGGGCGTTCGTTATCGTGATGGGCACTCTGCTGCGCTGCCATCCACGAGCCGCGTCGTCTTGCTCAGCGATCAGCATCTGCACCTGGAGATTCCGGCGGACAGCGATCTGACGGTAGGGGACGTCGTGCCCCTGGGAATTTCGCACCCTTGCGGCCTGTTCGACCGCTGGCGACGCATCACCGTGGTCGACCGGCACAAGAGGCTGCTGGGCACTGTACTGCCGGCGTTCTGAGCATCTACTTCCGCTAACGGCAGGCTTAAGCGATCAGAGATCCACCTATCCCGTGAGAGGGGAAGACTTCTCAGTATGAGCAGGGCAGAGCAGGAGCCTCCGGCGGGGCAATG
>NZ_BAAAOS010000017.1:0-240239 GCF_039530625.1 Kribbella sancticallisti
GTCCTAGGCATACAACCCATCCTAGACTTATACAGCGAATTTCAGAAGCAGGACACTAGGTCGAGAGTCCTGCGCCGCGCGAGCGCCGTCAAGCGATGCTGCCTCCGACTGGCTCGGTGTCCAGATCGATCGCCAACGGCGGCATCTGCCAGCCGCGGGCCAGCGACGACGCGTACGCCGGGCTGCCGCCGGCGAAGTACTCGGTGAACTTCATGATCAGCGGGTCCCAGCGGAGCGGGTCGATGTAGCGGTCCTGGTTCATCAGCAGGTCTTCGCGCACGTGGACGCGCTGCACGGACATCTCCAGCGCGCGCAGGTTGGAGTCGGGGCCGCCGATCCGGTGAATCGCCTCGACCCGGCCTTCGAGGTTGATCGGGCTCTCCTCGACCAGGTCCACGTCAGCCAGGCTGCCCGGCGTACGAGTCAGTCCGGCGGCCGCGAACTTGTCCGGCTCAAAGCGGTAGCCGCGCGCCCGCTTCGCCTCGGACATCTGCTCGGACCCGGTCAGCAAGGCGATCCGGTCGAGGGCGGCGACCATCGCGGGATCGACCAGGTTGAGCACGCACTCGGGCCGTTCCATCAGGTTCTTCACCGTCTGCGAGCCGACACTCATGCCCAGCATCGCGGTGTGATCGAGCCACCAGGCCGACGACATCGGCCCGAGGTTGGTGCTCCCGTCCGGGTTCCGGGATCCGATCAGCACCACCGGCGTGCCGAAGTACAGAACTTTGGGATCGACAATTCGCTTCATGCCCAGAGAACGGTCACAGCCACCAACGTGTGAGGGCAGCCGCGCAAGCGACGCCTTCACCACCTGGCGCGGCCTGATCGGCCCATACTTCGCCAACCCACCGCACGTCGAACGGGTTCCACTCGCCGGCGCTGCTCCTCGAACAGCGCCGGCCAGCGTACGTCGTACTCGACGATCTTGATCCGATCCAGCCGCAGTGACCTACCAGTCGACCTTGACTGTTGCGCTCTTGGTTGTGCTGTTGACGGTGACGCCTAGTTGGACGGTGCCGGGGCGGATGCCTGTGAGCTGTCCTGTGGCTGGGTCGTAGGCGGCAACTGCCCAGAACGGGGCCGTATCGGCTGGGCCGATGTGTAGCAGCGCCGAGCCCCACCAGTCGGCCGAGACCGGGAAGGACACCGGCACCCGCCGGCTCTCCTGTACTACGGTCGCCGAGGCGGACGCACTCGTGCCCATCCGGACTGAGGTGGGTGCGGCCAGTTCGAGCGAGTCCACGTGCGGGCGGAGCTCGACCTGGAGCCAGGAGCGCTCCGGGGCGGACCAGTGACGTTCGCCGGCCGCGGCCTCCTTCGCGGCGGGATCGATCCCCACCAGCGCCCAACCGGTGAACCCACCGGCGTCAGGTGCTGCGGCAGGGCCCTTGCCCGAGTTGCCCGTCAGCGGCAGCAGGACACCGTCCGTGCGGGTTGCCGCGAAGGTCCCGGCGTGCGCCGCCATGTACGCGGCGCCCTTGCCCGTCGACGCGCGGAAGTCCGCGAGCCAACGACCGAGCAACTCCGCCTCCTTGCGGTCACCGAGTTGCGAGTTCTGCGTCGGCGACGGGTCGTCGATCGGGTGGTGGGCCATCACCACGACGTTGCGGATCGCCTTGTTCTCGGCGGCCTCGTCCAACTGCTTGCGCAGGTCGAGAATCTGCGCGAACCCACCCGCCCGGAGCGAGCCGAGCGACGAGTCCCGCAGGACGAACCGGGTGCCCTTGTGGTCGAACGTGCTGGTCGGAGCGCCGAACACCTTCGTCCACTCCGACAGGTCACCGGGTCCGTAGCTCTCGTGGTTGCCCGGCACATAGTGCACCGGCACCTTGCCCGCGACCTCCTCGTCGATGATCTTCTTCGCCAGCGCGATGTCGTTCGCGAAGCCGCGGTCGACGAAGTCGCCGTTGATCACCAGGAAGTCGGGCTGCTGCGCGAGCGCCTCGCGGATCGTCCGGCGGGCCTGCTTCACGAAGTCGGAGTCGGGATCGTCGGCGGTGAACTGCGCGTCCGACATCACCGCGAACTTCCACCGGCCGCCGCCCGTCGCCGTGCCGTCCGTGACCACCATCGGGTCGACCACCTTGGCCGGCGGTGCCACGTTCACCGGCGGAGCGCCCCGCACGGTCAGATCGTCGATGATGATCCGGCCCGAGTACTGCCGGGTCGGCACCGTCTCGACGACGTAGATCCGCCAGAACCGCAACGGCATCGTCAGCCCTGCCGGGATGTCCGCCTCCACGTACTTCCAGCCGGTCCAGTTGACGGCCGCCGCGAGGTTCAGCGTCTGCGCCGAGCCACCCGCACCGTCGTACGCGTTGGCCCGCAGCCAGGCGCCCTTGCCGTCGCCGTACACCCAGGCGCCGAGCTTCTGCGGCTGCCCGGGCAAGGTCTGCTGCGGCGTCTGCGCCAGGTACGCCGCGCGGGTGGCGGTGCTCCCCGTCAGCGAGTAGTCCAGCGCGATCGCCTGACCGCCGTCGTGGCCCTCGGCAACCGACCGACTCGCCGTCGCGGCCCCCACCGGTACTGCGTTCGCCACCCAGCGGGCGGGGTCGTCGACCTCGTCCACAACCTCGCTGCTCAACCCCGCGGTGACCGTCAGCTGTGTGGTCAGGGCGCCGACCTTCGCCGTCACCACCGTGGACACCGCGTCCGCGCCGACCGCGGTCACGTCGAACCCATTGCCTCTAGCAACTACCTTGACGAGCGTGGCGTCGTACGTGAGCTCGACGTCGCGCGGCTCGACCCAGGTGGAGAACCCGTCCGCGTCATAGCCGTTGACCGCGAAGAACCCCTTCGAGGTCGCGCTCGGCAGCGACACCTGGCGCAGCGACGGCGCGAGCCGGACCGGCGTACCGAGCACGGTCATCGGGAAGCGCCCGCGCGCAGTCCCCTTGGCCGCTGTCACGACGGCGTCACCCGCACGGCGACCCGTGACGATGCCGTCGCTGGTGACCTTCGCGTTGCTGCCCGTCGACCAGTATGGCGTACCGGCGGCCGACGCGTACGTCTCGTCATGGCCGCGAGCGGTCAGCGCCCGACTGAGGCCGGTGAAGACCCGGGAGCTGCGGGTGATGTCGGCGTCGGCGAGCTCGGCGGCGGTACCGGTGGCCTCGATCCGGAAGCCCTTGAGCAGGCCGGATCCCTTGACCGGAAGGAGGCCGAGGCCATTGGGGGTCAGCCGCTCGGAGCCGTCGGACGGCTTGTTGACGACCTCCGGCGTCGCCTCGCCCGGCGAGCGCTTCAGCATCGTCGAGGAGCCGCCGCCGTCCAGGTTGAGCACGTCGTCGGAGCCGAGATCCAGCATCAGCCGGGCCAGTTCCTTCTCGGTCAGACCGCGCGAGTCGACCATCCGGCCGTCGACCGTGAGCAGCACCATCCGGCGGCCGTCGGCGGAGAAGCCGATCGCGGTGCGCGGGTGCAGCGCGGTGTCGTCGACGTTCAGGATCTGGCCGTCGCGGGCCAGTTGGATGTTGCCACTGAGGCCGACGGCGACATCGGCCGCGTCGGCGCGCGGGCCGTACTGCACATCGACCTTGTCACCGGGCTCGAACGTGGTGAGCGCGGTCGCGCCGGCCTCACGGCCGATCAGCGCGAGTTCGTTGGCGGCCAGCGGGGTGGTCGCGGGGAGGGCGGCCGTGGAGACGACGACGCCGTCGCGGAGGATCACCTCGCGGACCGTCGGGAGGCCGTCGACCGTGCGGGTGCGGGCCGCCTCGCCCCACTGCGGGGTGTAGAGGCCGATGCCGCCGCTGTTGACCGAGGGCGAGTTCAGGTTGGTGAGGCCGACCTTGCTCGCGTCGTCGTCGGTGGCGCTGCCCTCGAGGAAGACCTGCGCGATCCGGCCGAGACCGTTCGCGTCGATCACCGCCGTCTCGTTGTGGCCGGCCGCGGGGCCGTTGACGAATCGGCCGGCGCCGCCGTCCGCGTCCCGCTCGATGCCGATGCCGAGCGGGGCACCGGTGTCGTTGATGTCGAAGAAGTCGCCGTTGACGCCGGCGATCGCGCCCTTGCGCGCGACCTGCTGGCTGAGCACCTCGCGGCCCGAGACGGTGCCCGGGTTGAGGTAGTCGACCGTGACGCCGCGCTTGTCCAGGTCGGCGACCAGGATGTCGCCGCGGAGCCAGCCGCGCGCGTCGAGCCGGTCGAAGCTGGTGTAGGTCACGCCGGGCGCGACCGGGGTGTCCTCGCGCCGGGTGATGATCCCCTCGCCGGCCGGCGCGATCGCGACGTCCGGGATGTCGGAGGCCGCCGAGGACCCGCGGTGGGCCTCAGCCGCCGTCCGCAGGTGCTCGGGAACGGGCTGGGCGGCCGCCGGGTTGATGGCGATCGCAGCCACCAGTCCCCCGGCGGCGAGGGCGGCGGTCGTCAGCCGAGCCGCCCTGGCCCCCGAGCGACGGCCCGGCAGGACGCCGGTCCTCGCTGCTGGTGCTGCTGATGGTGGACGGAAGGCGGGCGGGGCAGGCGTGGACACGGGGCCTCCTGAGCTGGACGGACGCGGCCATCCGACGCCGTGCGACCTACCGCCGTGTGAGGCGCAGGTGTACGCCGGTCAACCGAACGGTGACAAAGTAACGTCCCCAGCGGCGAACCGGAAGCTTTCTGTCAACAATCCGCCTGCCAGATCCGGCGGGCAGTGTCGGTCAGTCGAAGGAGACCGGGCGGCCCGAGGTCTCCCAGGAGTGCATGCCGCCGTCCAAGTTCAGCGCGTCGCGGCCCTCGGCGGCGAGGAACTGGGTCGCCATCGACGACCGGCCGCCGACCGCGCAGACGCAGAGCACCTTCTGGCCGAGCGGCACCTCGCCGACCCGCTCCTGCAACTGCCCGAGCGGGATGAGCGTCGCACCCTCGATGTGGCCACGGGCCCACTCGTCCGGCTCGCGTACGTCGAGCACGAACGCCTCGGCCAGCATTTCGTCATCGACGTCAGCCACCACGACGGCAGGAATCTCCGGAGTCTGGTACATGCCCATGATCATCGCAGGCTGCTCAACCCCCTGCACGACGGGTGGAAGGGGGACGGGGTTGACGCGAGCTGAGCAAAACCTGGCAACGGGTTGAATTCCGGACATGCTTCCCTTCTACTGTGAGTGATTGACCGTGCGACCGGAGTGACAGTGAGGCGTTTCCGGTGGTCGATCAGGACTCTTTCCGCCCCGAAACGAGGAGTCACTTCATGCGCCACTCCGTGCTGCCCGGACCACGATCACTCCGGCTGCTCGCCGCCGGCGTGCTGCTGAGCACCGCAGCCGCAGCATCACCTGCCCTCGCGACGACCTCCACCGCCGAACCCGCGGCCGCGACGTCCGCAGTACGGGCGCCGGCGGTGCCGAGGTCGGTACCTGGCGGTTCGCTGGACGCGACCGGCTACTGGACCGCCGAGAAGCTGCGGAACGCGATCCCGGCCGACCTGCCCGCCAATGCCCCGACGCCTGCGAAACAAGGGGAGTCGACCTCGTCGGGCATCGCCTCCCGGCCGGTCGCGCCGGAGGCGAAGATGGTCGCCAACGACGTCGTACCGAGTACGGCGGGCAAGGTCTTCTTCAGCTACAACGGCCTGAACTACGTCTGCTCGGCGTCGACGATCAACAACAACTACAAGAACCTGATCATCACCGCCGGCCACTGCGTGCACGGCGGCGCCGGCGGCGGCTGGCACGCGAACATCGTGTTCGCGCCGTCCTACTACAACGGCCAGTCCAGCGCCGGCCTGTGGAACTGGACCGGAGCGCGCACGTTCAACTCCTGGATCAACAGCAGCGACTTCAGCCACGACCAGGCGTTCGTGACGCTCGGGCAGCGGAACGGCCAGAACCTGATCGACGCCGTCGGCGGCAACGGACTGGTCTGGGGCAACAGCCGGGCGCAGGCGAACACCCGGATCTGGGGCTGGCCGGCCGAGGCGCCCTACAACGGGGAGGTGCCGTACTACTGCGACGGCAACACCTACGCGTGGGGCAGCACCGACGCCGCGCTCGGCTGCACCATGAACGGCGGCGCGAGCGGCGGTCCGTGGCTGAAGGACCGGATCGACGCCAACCTCGGGTACGTCTTCGCCGTGACGTCGCGCCGGACCACCAGCGGCCCCGCGATCCTGCTGGCGACGCCGAACTCGGCCGATGTGAAGGCGATGTTCGACCAGATGACCTGAGCCTCGGGTCGAGCGAGCCGGGGCCGGTGTGAGCGGCCCCGGCTCAGCTCGCTCGAGGAGTTCAGCTCACTTGAGGATCGTGGATCACTTGAGGAGCTTGGACAGGCGGCGGTCGGCGAGGGGTTTGCCGCCGGTCTGGCAGGTGGCGCAGTACTGCAGGGAGGAGTCGGCGAAGCTCACCTCGCGGACGATGTCGCCGCAGATCGGGCACTTCTGGCCCTTGCGGCCGTGCACGCGCATGCCGCTCTTCTTCTCCGACTTCAGATCCTGGACCGCGAGTCCGGCCGACCTCGCGACGGCGTCCCGCAGGGTGTCCTGCATCGCGTCGTACAACTGCTGGAGTTCGTCGGTGGTCAGGTTGGAGGCGGGCTTGAACGGGCTCATCTTCGCGACGTGCAGGATCTCGTCGGAGTACGCGTTGCCGATGCCGGCGATCACCGACTGGTTCCGCAGGACGCCCTTCAGCTGGACCCGGCCGGCCTGCTTGAGAATGTCGCCGAAGTCCTCGAGGGTGAGCGAGAACGGATCGGGCCCGAGCCGCGCGATCCCCGGCACCTCCGCGGGGTCGCGGACGACGTACACGGCCAGCTTCTTCTGCGTTCCCGCCTCGGTCAGGTCGAACCCGGAGCCGTCATCGAGCACCACCCGGCAGGCGATCGGTCCCTTGCCCGGCCGGACCAGCCCGGTCGACTGCTCCTCCCGCCAGCGCAACCAGCCCGCGCGGGCCAGGTGGATGATCAGATGGACGCCCTGCGCCGAGATGTCGAGGAACTTCCCGTGCCGCCGCACGTCCTCGATGAACAGCCCGACCAGCGACGAGATCGGCGGGTCGTACGTCTTCAGCGCGCTGATCGCCGTGATGTCGGCACGCACGAACGCCCGCTCGACGGCACGCTCCCGCAGGAACCCCGCCAGCGATTCCACCTCCGGCAACTCGGGCACCCGACAAGTGTGCCCTACACCGCCGACACTTTCCCGTACTTCTGTGCGCCGAGGGCGCCAACCGGGGTCCGCTGCGGGGCATCACCCATGGGGAATGGTTGTGGGTACCGATACCTTCGTAGGAAGTAGAGAAGGAGGCCCCCGATGGGTTTCATGAAGTCACTGGTCAAGGGTGCTGTGGTCGCCAAGCTGCTGCAGGTCGCGCAGCGGGAGCTCAGCAAGCCGGAGAACCAGCGCAAGGCCAAGGAGATGTTCCAGAAGGTGCAGCAGCGCCGGAGCGGCCACTAGGCCATCAGCCTGGGCGCCCAGAGCGGTGGATGAGACCCGCTCTGGGCGACAACCACGCCCAACCGAAAGTACGCCGTACCGCCATCGGCTGGGCTTGTGCTGCCAATCAGGCGCTGTAGAGCAGGCGCTGTCGGTCAGGCGCGGAGGCGGGCCTGCAAGGTGTAGGTGGCGGGCAGCCGTTCCGGTTGCTCGGTCAGGCGCCACTCGCCCTGGTCGTCCCGGGTCATCTTGCCCGGCAGCGGATCCCAGGGCGCGCTGTCGTGCTCTTCCAGGCTGGTGAGCTCGAAGCCGGCCGACAGCAGCGCGGTCACGATCTCGCCGAGGCCGTGGTTCCACTCATGGGTGACGTTGTGGCTGAACTCCGCGTCGGTCTCGACGTAGGTGCCGCCCTCGTCCCAGACCTGCGGCTGCTCGGTCTCGAAGTACGGCGTCTCGAGGATGATCTCGCCGCTGTCCTTCGAGATCCCGAGCGACCACAGCATCGGGTGGCCTTCCCGGATGAACAGCCGGCCGCCCGGCTTCAGCAGACCCGCCACGACACCGGCCCACTTCTCGATGCTCGGCAGCCACCCGATCGCCCCGATCCCGGTGAACACCAGGTCGTACTTCGACTCGCCCAGTACTGCGACCGCGTCGTACACGTCGGCTTCCGTGGAAGTCGATCTCGTGCCCGAGGCTGTCCGCGAAGGACTGCGCCTGCGCGATCGCCGGAGCCGAAAAGTCCAGCCCGCTCATCCGGGCGCCGAGCCGCGCGAGGGACACCGTGTCGGTGCCGATGTGGCACTGCAGGTGCACCCCGCGGAGCCCGGAGATGTCGCCCAGTCGCGGCAGGTCGAACTGCACCACCTGGCTGAGGTACTGCGGATCCTCGGTGAACCGCTGCACCCGGTAGTCGGGGGAGGCGGCGTGCGCCGGGACCCGTTCGTCCCAACTGGCCCGGTTCACTGCGCGGTAGTCGTCCATCCGGCGACTGTGACACAGCTTCCCGGGACAGCGCTCGGGGTTTTCTACTGGAAGGCGGTCGTCCAGATCCGCGCCTTGTAGAACTGCGCGCCCGAACGGGTCCGGTCCGGCGAGGCGGAGAAGCGGACGGTCTTGTTCGCCCACTCGCGCGGCTGGGTGCCGTCGCCCTTGACCGACACCACCTCGCCCGAGGAGTGCTTCACGTACGACTTGACGCTGCGCTCGGTGGAGATCCGCCGGGTCCGGAAGCTGCCGCCGTCGGTGAGCAGTTCGTACACGCCCTTGGTTGCGGTGAGCAACATCTTCTGGCGGTTCGTGTAGTCGGGCTGCAGGTCGTGCCCGAGGTTGCCGCTGCCGAGGCTGAAGTGCCGGCCGTACTTCAGGCGGGTGTTCCGCTTGCTGCCGGTGACCGCGTAGTGGCTGACCCGGTTCTTGCCGACCACCCAGAGCAGCTCGTACGTCGGGTCCCAAAGCACCCCGTGGGCGCCGGCGTAGTCGACGGTCTGCACCTTCGCCAGGCTGCCCAGGTTCGCGACGCTGCTCGGCGCATACACGGTGAGCTTGCCCTCGGAGCTGGCGACGATCACCGAACCGTTGCCCGGGACCCGCTCGATCGCGTGCGGATTGCCGCCCGGCGTCGCGGACCAGGCGAGGTCATTGAGCTCGGTGTGCTTCTCGCTGCCGATGTTGACGATGCCGGCCTTGCCGCCGGAGGCAACCATCAGCCCGATCCAGCCCTGCGCCTCGGTGGCGCGGAACTTCACGTCGGACAGGTTCGCCCAGGCACCGCCGCCCGGACTGAAGCTCCAGTGCACGTTCGCGTCCGAGAACGCCTTGTTCTTGGGGAAGACGAGCACTTTGTTCTTGGTCTGCTCGGTGGTGCCGACGTAGTAGTTGGCAGTCGCCGCGGCCTGAGCTTGCTGCTGCCCGAGTACTGCGGCCGCCGGTGCGGCAACCGCCGCCGCAGCCAGCCCGCGAAGAAGGGTCCTGCGCTCCATCAAGTAGTCCTCCGTCATCCGATGCGAGCTCCCCACCCTGCCAACACGAGGGGTCAAGCTTTTCTGGAGGTTTGTTCGGCGAGGGTAGAGAGGGTGATGAGTTGTTTGCGCATCATCAGGAGGTCACCCCAGGCGAGCAGGCGACGGCGTATTGCGCCTACTTCTGCGGGAATCACCAGCTTGACGACCAGACGCGAACCACCGGGCCTCGGTGTGACCGTGTAGCTGACGGCGATATCGCCGTACAGGCGTCGGCTGGCAGGGTTACGGAGGCGCAGGGTCAGCTGCCGGCCAGGGGTGAAATCGACCAGCCGAAAAATCGTCATCACCGACTGCCCGACCTCCAGCTCATCCAGCCCCGGCGTGAGCGTCCGCGGGCTCGGCTTCCCCCAGTTGTCGAGCGAGTCGTAGCTGTACGGCGCCACTCGCAGCTGGCAGTACCAGCGGAACACCGTCTCGGCATCCGCAGCCGAATCCACCGCCCGGAGACAGCTCGCCACCGCCCCCTCGACGTACCGGTCGCACGGGTACTCCGCCGCGACCTCCTCCGCCGTCGCCTGCCACACCCAAGGAAGACCCATAGACCGGACCATACCGTATGGTATGGAGGTCGCCTAGCGCCCGGGCAGTCTCCGGTTGAGCGAGAAGAGGCGGCCGAGAACAGGCATCAGCACGATGTTCAGGCCGTGCAGCACCCCGATGACGAGCAGGATGCCGCCGAGCCGGGCCGCCTCGAACGCCACCTGGTCCGCCAGCACGGTCGGTCCCCAGGCCGGCCGCGGCTCGAAGTTGACGGTGAACAGGATGTACGCCGCGAAGATCAGGTAGTAGACGATGTCGGTCAGCACGATGTAGCTCTTGCCCGTCTGCGGATTGTCGTGGAAGACGTCCGCGGCATAAGCCCGGCCGAACCGTTTGATGAACGGCCCCAGCCAGAGCGCGAGACCGATCAGCACGGCCGTGGTGATCAACTCGAGAATCCACCAGTCCATCAGCAGCCGTCCGTTCTTCGTCGGAGTGGTCAGCAAAACAATTGCTACGAGCAACACAATGCCGAGGGACACGGTCGCGGCGCCGCGCCGGATCCGGCGTCGGCGCGCCCGGTCGTCGGCGATGCTGCCGAGCACCCGCTCGAACAGGTCGGGTGACGTACTCCGCGGCTCCCCCG
This sequence comes from Kribbella sancticallisti, assembly GCF_039530625.1. Classification (NCBI taxonomy): domain Bacteria; kingdom Bacillati; phylum Actinomycetota; class Actinomycetes; order Propionibacteriales; family Kribbellaceae; genus Kribbella; species Kribbella sancticallisti. The sequence goes on from NZ_BAAAOS010000017.1 coordinate 10,514, forward strand.
GCGCGAGTGCCTCGTACAACCGCCGCTCGACGGGCGTCGACTCGGCGGACGGCTGGTCAGCTGTCACAGCGGTTCCTCCAGTTCCACCTTGAGCGCTCGCAGGCCGCGTCGCAGGTGGGTCTTGACCGAGTTCGGCGACAACCCCAGCGTCTCGCCGATCGCGGCGACGGGCAGTTCGACGAAGTACCGCAGGACCACGCAGTCGCGTTGCCGGCGGGGCAGGCCGCGGAGCGCCTCGATCACCTCACGGCGGCTCTCGTCGGCCGCGGCGTGATCTTCCGCGGAGCGGTCGTCCACCTCGGCGGGAGGCCGGTGCCGCAGCGAGACCAACCCGCGCCGGTTGTGGTCGCGGGCCAGGTTCACCACGATCGACCGCAGGTACGCCGCCGCCCGGTCCAGGTCGTTGATCCGGTGCTGATTGCGGGCCAGCCGCAGGAACGCCTCCTGGACCAGGTCCTCAGCGGCCGTCCGGTCGTCGACGAACCATCGGGCCAACTGGACCAGCCGCGCACCTTCGACCTGGAACAGCGCGACCACCAGCGCGTCGCCGTCCTGCCGCACACCGGCGCCGGGCAGTTCCGCAGCCGCGTCCATAGCCCCCATCACCCTGACGGACGAGCGAGCGGACCGACCGGGTGACAGCACGAGGAATCTCTTTTTCCTGTCACCCGAACCCCGTCACTGCCCGTCTGTTGCAGTGATCTGTGCACCCAGCATGGACCCGATTGGGGGAGACATGACAAGCACGAAGCACACAGCAGCGATCGCGGCTGTCCTCCTGACCGCCGGCCTGTTCGCTCCGACCACAGCCCAAGCCGCGCCCGCTCACCAGACAGGCAAGGTCGTGACGGCCCACGGCAACCTCAGAGACCTACAGCCGACCACCGCCGGCCCCTTCGACCATGCTCGGGCCACCCTCTTGATGATCCAGCACCGCGGCCGCAGCCTGGTGATCCTCCAGGTACGCGGGATCAACCGGGCAGTTGCGGGTCAGGACTTCGGCGCCCACCTGCACGTGGGTCCATGCGTCACCGGCGACGGAGCCGCGGCCGGGCCCCACTACAACTCCGACACCGTCGCCGGGCGCGTTCCACCACGAGTGAACGACATGACCGAGGTCTGGCTCGACTTCGAAGTGACCCGCGCGGGTACCGGGTTCGCGATCACCCAGGTGCCGTTCATTCCGCTGCCGGGCCGGCGATCGGTCGTCATCCACCAGGAGCCCACCGATTCCCAGGGCGCCGCGGGCCCGCGCCTCGCCTGCCTCCCGGTGTCTTGGTGACCATCCCCCGGGCCGCTGCCGCCGGCTCCGCGTTCGGTCTCGCGTGGGGTGCGGCGGCGCGGGTGTGGATGCGGTTGATCTCCACCGATCCCGAGTTCACCTGGACCGGAACGGGTGTGATCCTCGCGTCCACCTCCGTGTGCGGCCTCGTACTCGGCTTCCTGTACGGCGTACGCCGAGCAGGCTGGTCCCGCTGGTGGCGGCTGCTGTCGGTGGTCTGGTTGTTCGTCTTCGCCGGTCCTGGCTTCGTCTTCCTTCCGGCGTTTCTCCTGGGTGGGCTGCTGCACCTGCACCGCCTCCACTGGAAGTTGCTCGGGGCGGCGGCTGTCGTGAGCGGCGTTGTCCTGCTCTGGCGACTCAACCAGCAGGAGCCGGCGGGGTTCGATCCGGTGCTGATGTACGGCGGATTCCTGCTGCTCTCGCTGGCACTAACGGCCGGAGCAGCCGAGATCTATCGACCGAGGGGTAGGGGAAAGTCCACCCCTGTGCGGGTGGTGGACCGCGTGACCGGCGGGGGGTGAGGCCGCTGGACTGGGAGCATGAGCTCAGACCTCGCCCCGGGCCGGCCGCGCATTCTCGACATCGACGCGCTGCGCGGGTTCGCGCTGCTCGGCATCCTGATCGTGAACATCACCTTCGCGGCGTCGGGGTATCCGATCCACGTGGCCGACGACCCGCAGTACTCGTCGGGGGTCGACCATGCGGTGCACTGGGTCAGTTCGGTGTTCGTGGACATGAAGTTCTATCTGCTGTTCTCGTTCCTGTTCGGGTACAGCTTCCAACTGCAGATGGAGGCGGCGCAGCGGGCCGGGGCCGCGTTCAAGCCGCGGATGTTGCGGCGGCTGGGCGCGCTCTTCGTGATCGGCTGGCTGCACATGATCTTCCTGATCACCGGCGACATCCTGACGGTCTACGCCCTGGTCGGCCTGGTCCTGCTGGCGATGCGCAGGGTGAAGGACAGGACGGCCTTGCTCGTCGCCGTCGGCTGCTACGCCTACGTCTTCGTCACGCTCGGCGCGGCGGTGCTGTTCGTCGACAGCTCGGCGTTCATCGATCCGGTCGCTGCCGTGACCGCGGCACAGGAGACTACGGCGAACCTGGCCGGTTCGTTCGGAGACGTGATCGGCGAGCACCTCAAGGCGCTACCGCTCTACGGGCTGTCGCAGCTCACAGTGCAAGGCCCGACGACCCTTGCAGCGCTACTGCTCGGCATGGTGGCTGGTCGACGGCGGCTGCTCGCTGACCTGACCGGCGAGGAGCCCCTGCTGCGCAGGGTTCAGCTGGCCTGCTTCCCGATCGGCCTACTGGGCGGAGTCCTCTATGCGACGGCCGGAGGCACCGGTGACACCTTCGCCACCTGGGTGAGCGTGATGACCGCTCCCTTCCTCGCTGCCGCGTACGTTGCGACGCTGCTGCGGGTGATGCACTCCGAGCGCGGCACTGACCTCCGCAGGCTGCTGGCGCCCGCCGGCCGGATGGCCCTGTCGAACTATCTCGGCCAGTCGGTAGCAACCCTGCTGATCTTCACCGGCGTGGGCTTCGGCCTGGTCGGGCAGGTCTCGCCGCTGGAGACGGTCACCTTCGCTCTGGGGATCTTCATCCTCCAGGTCGGTCTGAGCCACTGGTGGATGGCTCGCTACGGCTACGGCCCAGTCGAAGGCGTACTGCGAGCCGTCACCAACGCCACCCCGATCAGGTACTCCGTGCCTGCGCGTCCGCGAGCGCAGCAGTAGCCTCCGCCAACCGCCACCGCCCACCGCCCACCGCATAAGAGTGACGGGAGAGGGCTTCGGCCTCTCCCGCCACTGTTGATTGGTAGTACCTCAGGCCGCGTGGCGACCGTGGTGGTGAAGGATCCGGGCGGCGCGGATGGTGACGACGCTGCCGGTGTTGGCGACGGGCTTGTGGGTGAACGGCTCCGCTGCGCCCCCGAGGGCGAGCAGGTCGAACTTGGACCTGGCGAGATCGCGGTCGTCGGCAACCCAGGAGCCGTTGGGCCCGTGTCCGAGCCCGGTTGCGTGCCGCCTGTTGCTGCTTTCGAGGGCCGCGATCACGGCCAGCGCGAGTACTGCGAGGACGATGATTCCGGTCATGGCAGTAACTATCCTCTCGTCTAGATCCCGCCACAATTGGCACTATTGACACTCTCCCACAAATTCCTGCCATACTGGTCCGCATGCTGCGGAAGATCGCCGTCGTCCTGATGGAGGACGTGGCCCTGTTCGAGTTCGGCGTGCTGTCGGAGGTGTTCGGGATCGACCGGACCGACGACGGCGTGCCCCCGTTCGACTTCAAGGTGTGTTCGACCCGCCCGGGTGAGCCGCTGCGAACCAGCAGCCACTCCGCGGTGATCGCGCCGTACGGGCTGGAGGAACTGGAGGACGCCGACCTGGTCGCGCTCCCGGCCACCACCTGGCGCGGCGAGTACGACGAACGCATCCTCAGCGCGCTCCGCAAGGCGCACGAGCGCGGCGCGATCCTGCTGACGGTCTGCTCCGGCGCCTTCGTCCTCGGTGCGGCCGGCCTGCTCGACGGCCGCTGCTGCGCGACCCACTGGCGCTATGCCGACAAGTTCCGCCGGCAGTTCCCCTCCGCGAAGCTGGACGCGGACGTGCTGTTCGTGGACGACGGCGACATCATCACCAGCGCCGGCACGGCCGCCGGGATCGACGCGTGCCTGCACCTCGTCCGCCGCGAGTTGGGCAGCGCGGTCGCGACCCGGATCGCCCGCCGGATGGTCGTCCCGCCCCAGCGCGACGGCGGCCAACGCCAGTACGTCGAGGTTCCGGTGCCCGAATCGTCCAGCGAGAGCCTGCAGCCGGTGCTCGACTGGATGGTCGGCAACCTCACCATCGAGCACACGGTGCCGGAGCTCGCCCGTCGCGCGCGGATGTCGGACCGCACCTTCGCCCGCCGCTTCGTCGCCGAGACCGGGACGACGCCGCTGAAGTGGGTCACCACCCAGCGCGTCCTGCACGCCAGAACCCTGCTGGAGCAGACCAAACTAGGCATCGAACAGATCGCCACCGAATCCGGCTTCGGCACCGCCGCCTTGCTGCGCCACCATTTCCGTAGAGTGGTGGGCGTGCCCCCGCAGGATTACCGCCGCACTTTCCAAACCGCCAGCTGATGCTCGCCTACCGGTCCGCCGTAGCGGCGGAAGCCAAAGCCGTGCTTGCCTTCTGGGCGGCGGCCGCCGAGGACTCCGATCGTCCACCGGACTCCCCGGAAGCCGTCCTGCGCCTGATCGAGCGCGACCCCGAAGCCCTGATCCTTGCCTTCGACAACGAAACGATCGTCGGCTCGATCATCGTCGGCTGGGACGGCTGGCGCTGCCACCTCTACCGCCTCGCCGTCGCCCCCACCCACCGCCGCCGCGGCATCGCCCGCACCCTCATCACCCTCGCCGAGTCCCGCTTCACCACCTACGGCAGCACCCGCGCCGACGCCATGGTCCTCGACACCAACACCGAAGCCCACCCCACCTGGACCACCGCCGGCTACACCCGCCAACCCAACTGGTCCCGCTGGGTGAAACCTCTTCAGACCGAGCGTTGATAGGTGCGGAAGGCTCGGGTGGAGAGGTAGCCGACTACCACGGTGAAGGTGAGTAAGTAGAGGCCGTGGCGGGTGGCTGAGTCCCAGTCGGGGTTGGCGGAGAGGGCCTGGCGGGCGGTGATGGCGGCCCAGTCGACGGGGTTGTAGCGGGCGGCGACCTCGACCCAGTGCGGGGCCAGTTTCGGGTCGAGCATGATCGAGGACAGGAACGTCAGCGGGAGCGAGACGAACTGGAAGATGCCGATCAGCGCCTCCTGCTGACGGGTCAGCAGCGCCACGGCGTTCGAGAGCGAGCCGAACGCGGTGCCGACGAGCACGGACGCCGCGATCGTGACGAGATAGCCGACCGCGCCCCCGTCGTACCGGGCGCCGGCTGCGATCCCGATCGCGAACACGAGGATCGTCTGGATCACCGTCGTGGTCGCGTTGCTGAGCAACTGGCCCGCCATCAGCGCGCCGCGGCGGACCGGCGAGGTCAGCATCCGGTCCATCACGCCGCGTTCCATGTCGGCGATGAAGGTGGTGCCGTTCCAGCCGCTCGTCATCAGCGCGGTCATCATCACGATGCCGGGCGTCAGGAACGCGATGTACGACGTATCGCCGAACCCGGGCAGCGCCACGATTCCCTGGAACAGTTGACCGAACAACAGCAGCCAGATCGCGGGCTGGATCAGGGTGAACGCGATCAGCGCAGGCGACCGGTACTGCGCTCGCAGCCACCGGCCGAAGATGACGTTCGTGTGCGGGAGGAATCCACCCCGCTGCATCGTCGCCGTGCTCATCAGGCGGCCCTCTCAGCCGTCTCGAAGGAACGACCCGTGTAGCTCAGGTAAACATCGTCCAGCGACGGCCGCGACACCGTCACCGCGGTGACCGGAATCGCCTTCTCCTCAAGCGCTCCCAGTACTGCGGGCACCGCCGTCGCACCCCGATCCACTCGCGCCCGTAGCGTGTTGCCATCGACAACGATCTCGCCGATTCCGGGGAGCTCGGCAAGCAGTCGGCGAACCTTGCCCTCGACATCGGGTTCGACCAGCTCGACCTGCACGGAATCACCGCGCAGTTCGGCTTTCAGTGCCTCGGGCGTGCCTTCGGCAACGATCTTGCCGTGATCCACGATCGCCAGCAGGTCAGCGAGGCGGTCCGCCTCCTCCAGGTAGTGGGTGGTCAGCAGCACCGTCAGGCCTTCGGTGCCGGAGAGCCGCTCGACCTCCTTCCACAGCTCCGCCCGAGCCTCTGGGTCGAGGCCGGTGGTCGGCTCGTCGAGGAAGAGCACCCGCGGCCGATGAACCAGGCCGAGAGCCACGTCGAGCTTGCGCTGCATGCCGCCCGAGTAGGTCCGGACCTGGCGACCACCCGCCTCCTCGAGGTCGAACCGGTCGAGGAGCTCGGCGGCCCGGCGTACGGACTCTTGCCTGGTCAGGCCGTAGATCCGGCCGCTCAGGACGAGGTTCTCGACGCCCGTCGCCATCGGATCCGAGCTGGATTTCTGCGGCACGTAGCCGATCGCGCGCCGTACGGCGTCCTGCTCGTTGACGACGTCGTGGCCGGCCACCCGCGCAGTACCGGAGTCGGCTCGGGACAAGGTGGTGAGGATCTTGACGGTGGTGGACTTGCCGGCGCCGTTCGGCCCGAGCAACCCCAGTACTACGCCCTCCGGGACGGCGAACGTGAGGCCGTCGAGCGCTCGCAGGGGTGGCTTCTTCCGCCCCGCGGGGTAGGTCTTGACCAGGTCTGAGGCCACTAGGGCATGACTGGTTGATGGCATGGTGACGTGACTCCTCTTGATGGGTGAGGAGTCGGTCCGGGTGAGCTGGCTATCCTGATGGTTGCGCCTTGGGTGCCAGGTCTCTTCGGGGACCGACTCGAGGAACTGCGGCCCTTGGCCCGGGTGTTGCCGCACTCGAGCCGGGGGCCGTCCTACTTTGCTTCCGGTGGGAGTTCCTGCAGCCAGGCGAACTCCTCCCCGAAGTACTTGACCGGATCCTTGAGCATGTCGGCCGGGGTGGTCCCGAGCTTCTCGACCAGCTCGAATCCCTTGCGCCAGAAGGCACTGCCTTCCAGTTCGTCGGCGGCGATCTGCCGGGCGAGCTCCCGGACGAACTCCACCTGGGTCTTCAGCAGCGCGAGCTGGAGCTCGGACTCGACGTAGAAGATCCGCGGGAGGCCCTTCGCGGCCATGGACGCGTGGGTGCCTTCGACTTGCTCGATCTCGGCGTCCAGCACGTCCGCGCGCTGCTCGAGCAGCTCGACCACACGATCCGGCGGGAAGGCCGGCAGGTAGGCGAGCCCGGCCTCCAGTTGGCTGAACTCCTTCTCGGGCTTGCCGAGCAGCTCGGCAAGCCAGTCCTGGAACTCCGCCCCGCCGGCCTCGGTGATCGCGTAGACGGTCCGCTCCGGGCGATTGCCGTCGCGCAGAGTCTCAACCGCCTCGATGAACCCGTGCTTCTCCAGCGCCGCCACAACCGAGTAGAGCGACCCGTAGTTGAGCTTGATGCTCATGTCCTTGCCGCGCGCCTTGAGCATCGTGGAGATCTCGTACGGATGCATGGCCCGCTCGCTGAGACTGCCGAGCACGGCAAACGCCAGCGGATTGGCCACCTTGCGCTTGACCATGCCCGGCCTCCTCGATCTCAACTACTCGAAATCGAGTATTCGTTGCCGCGTATCCGATGTCAAGTAATCAGACGGACCGCTCGAAGAGGAGTTCCAGGCCGTCTTCCTCGTCCCACTGTTCGCCGGCTTCGAGGAAGCCGAAGTTGGCGATGGTGGCCAAGGAAGCGGCGTTGGTAGGGCTGATGGAGGCACGGACAACCCGTACTCCGGGTTCGGTGGCGGCGCGGTCGATGAGGGCGGCGAGGATTGCTTTGGCGTAGCCCTGCCGCCTGTACTGCAGGTCGACGGTGTAGCCGACTTCCACCATGCCGTTGGCGTCGGGTGGTCCGTGGTAGCCGCCGTGGCCGATCACGACACCCTCGGGCTCAGAGACTGCCGCGTGCACGAGCCACCCGGCCGCCTCAGGCTCGTCTTCCAGTTGCTTGAGGCGGTAGTTCCAGAGCCACTTCGAGTGTTCGTCGAGGAACAACTCGGTCAGCCGGACCCCGGATTCCCGGCTCGCCTGTTCCAGGTCGTCCGCGAGCAACGCGGCCATCGTCGTACCGGACACTTCCACCAACTTGATCTGCTTCACCGTCCGATGCTCCTGCCCGCGCCCTGGCGCGTCCACTGGATTAGCGCAGCGCCTCGGCGTACCAGGGCTTGATCACGGTGTCGATGATCGCGAGCCGCTCGTCGAAGGGGACGAACGCGGACTTCATCGCGTTGATCGCGAACCAGCGGAAGTCGAGCAGGCCGTAGTCGAACGCCTCGGCGAGCAACGCCAACTCGCGGCTCATCGACGTACCGCTCATCAGCCGGTTGTCGGTGTTGACGGTGACGCGGAACTTCAGCTTCGCGAGCAGCCCGATCGGGTGCTCCGCGATCGAGTCCGCCGCGCCGGTCTGCAGGTTGGAACTCGGGCACATCTCCAGCGGGATCCGCCGGTCCCGCACGTACGCCGCCAGCCGGCCGAGCTCGACCTTCCCGTCCAGCCCGGCTTCGTCGTACGTGATGTCGTCGATGATCCGTACGCCGTGCCCGAGCCGGTCCGCGCCACACCACTGGATCGCCTGCCAGATCGACGGCAGGCCGAACGCCTCACCGGCGTGGATGGTGAAGTGCGCGTTCTCACGCTGCAGGTACTCGAAGGCGTCGAGGTGCCGGGTGGGCGGGTAGCCGGCCTCGGCGCCCGCGATGTCGAAGCCGACCACGCCCGCGTCGCGGTAGGTGACGGCCAGTTCGGCGATCTCCATCGAGCGCGCCTTGTGCCGCATCGCCGTCAGCAGTTGGCGGGCCACGATCGGCCGCTCAGCGGTCGCCATCCCGTGCTCGAAGCCCTCGTGGACCGCGTCCACCACCTGCTCGAGACTCAACCCCGCGGTCAGGTGCTGCTCGGGCGCGTACCTGATCTCGGCGTACACGACTCCGTCCGCGGCCAGGTCCTGCACACACTCACTCGCGACCCGTTTGATCGCCTCGGCGTTCTGCATCACCGCGACCGTGTGGTCGAACGTCTCCAGGTATCGCTCCAGCGACCCGGAGTCCGCCGACTCCACGAACCACTGCCCGAGCTCGGCGGCGTCGGTCCGCGGCAGGTCGTGCCCGATCTCCGCGGCCAGTTCCAGCACAGTCTCCGGCCGCAGTCCACCGTCGAGGTGATCGTGCAACAACACCTTCGGCGCGTCCCTCAACTGCTCCTGCGTGATCATCCAGCCATCTTGCCAGGCCGGCGCTGTTCGTCAGGCCGGCAAGGCTTGCTGAAGTCTGCGAACGCCTTCTTCGAGCTGTCCCGTACTAGCGGCGCTCGCGTAGCTCAGCCGGATATGGGCGGCGGAGGCTTCGGCGGCGAAGTAAGGGCTGCCGGCGGTCACCGCTACACCGGACCGGAACGCCGCGGCGACGACGGCGTTCTCGTCAGTGCCGTCGGGGAGTCGCAGCCACAGGTGGTAGCCGCCCTGCGGAGGGTTGCTCGCGAGGAGGTCGGGGAGCGCTTGGCGCAGCGCATCGTGCGTCGTGGTGCGCCGGTCGCGAAGGGCGAGCCCGAGAGCGCGCAGATGGCTGGCCCACGCCGAGGTTCCGAGCAGATCGAGTGCGGTCTCCTGCAACGGGCGCGGGACGAAGAAGCTGTCCACGGCCTGAATCGTCCGGAGCCGTTCGAAAACCGGGCCGCGGGCCGTGAGAGCGCCGATCCGCAGACTCGGTGAGGCCGGCTTGGTCAATGAGCGAACGTGGACGACCACACCGTCTGGGTCGTCGGCCGCCAGCGGTGGCGGGAGCGGCGCGCTGTCGGTATGCGCCAGCCGGCGGGCGAAGTCGTCCTCGATGACGAAGGCACCCGCGGCGCGGGCGACCCGCAGTACGTCCTGCCGTCGCTGCGCGGACATCGTGGCACCGGTGGGATTCTGGAAGAGCGGCTGGCAGACGAACACCCTGGCCCGCGTCGCCTCGAACGCCTCCGCCAGCAGATCCGTACGTACTCCGTCGACGTCAACCGGGACCGGGAACGGGCGCAGGCCGGCGGCTCGTACGACCGCAAGGATGCCAGAGTAGGTGGGGGATTCGACCAGAGCCGGAGCGCCTGGCGCGGCCAAGGCGCGCAAGGCGGTGGTCAGCGCACTTTGACCGCCGGCGGTGATCAGTACGTCCGAGGCGCTCAGTGGGCTGTTCGGCCCGCCGATGTCACGGGCGAACCAGTCCCTGAGCTCAGGAAGTCCTTCCACCGGGGGACGCGACCATGCGCCAGGTCTGCGGCCAGCACGAGCCATCGCCGTCGCCAGTGCACGCTCCGGTTGCAGCGACGTGTGGAGATAGCCGCTGTTGAGGTCGATCACCTCAGCCGGCGGCGTGGTGAGAGTAGCCAGTACTGCGGCCGCACCCGCGCTCCGCGCCGCCGCGTCGACGGTCGAAGCCGGGTCTGCGTTCAGCGCGACGTCCTGCCAGGAGACATCACCACGGATCTCCACCTTGCCGCGGCCGACGGCCCGGAAGACGCCGGATCCAGGCCGGGAGACGACGAGCCCTTCCGCGACCAGGACCGCGATGGCACGCGACATCGTCCCGGGGCTGACCTGATGCCTCTGCACCAACTCCCGGCTGGACGGGAGTCTCTCGCCTTCGTGGTAGCGCATCACGTCGAGCTTCAGCGAAGCCACGAGGTCACCCACACTGCTACGCTCTCGCATGACAGCACAAGATAGCGCTACCCAAACTCGCGCGAAAGCAGTGAGCAGTGGCACGCTCTTGGCCGCGCTCGCGGTGGCGTCCTTCTCCTTTAGTTTCCCGGCCACTGTCTGGGCTCTCGGCGGTTTCGGTCCATGGACGGCAACCGGCTTGCGGGGACTCTTGGCGGGAGTGCTGACAGCAACCTGTCTCTTCGTGGCCCGCGTGCCCTGGCCCGAGCGTCGGCACTGGCCCGCGCTGCTCGTCGTCGCCGGCGGCTGCGTTGTCGGCTTCCCACTGCTCACCACGTTCGCGCTGCAGACGTCGACCACCGCTCATTCAGCGGTGGTGATCGGGCTACTGCCGCTGGCTACCGCGGGTATGTCCGCGGCACTGACCGGCCATCGGCCTTCTCGCGCCTTCTGGGCCGCTGCTGTGGTCGGCGCCCTGACGGTCGTCGTCTTCACTCTGCAGCAAAGCCACGGATTGCCGACGCTCGGCGATGCCTATCTCTTCGGCGCCCTGTTGCTGTGCGCCACCGGCTACGCCCAGGGCGGCCGACTCGCGTCCTCGATGCCGGGCTGGCAGGTCATCGCGTGGGGCGTCGTCGCCGCGCTCCCGATCTCCACTCTCGTGACCGCCCTTGCTCTGCCCCAGGAACCGGTTCACCCGACCGCGCAATCACTCGCCGGAATGGCGTACCTCGCGGTGGTGTCCCAGTTCGGCGGCTTCGTCCTCTGGTACCGGGGCATGGCCGCCATCGGCGTACCCAAGGCGAGCCAGATCCAACTCGCGCAACCGCTCATCACACTCGTCTGGTCGGTGCTCCTGATGGGAGAGCACCTCTCGCCGTTGACGCCGATCGCCGCCTTGATCGTCCTGGGCTGCGTCGCGGTCACCCAACGACTGCGGAGCTAGTTCAGACCGCGTGGACCTTGAAGACGGGGAAGCCGGGGGCCACCCGGAGGAGGGTTTCGGTGGAGGAGTCGGCTTTGACGTCGTCGCCGAAGAAGGCGCCTACTTCCCAGGCCCACTTCTTCAGGTAGGCACGGATGACCTCCGGCTTGTCGGCGTCGGCGATCTCCTCGGCGCGGAAGGTCTCGATTCGGCGCCCGACGCGGAGTTGGGCTTCGGGGGTGACGCGGATGTTGCGGACCCACTGGGTGTGGCCGCGCGGCGCGAGCAGGTAGCGCTGGCCGTCGATGGTGAGCAGGTTCACCGGCGTACTGCGCCACTCGCCGGACTTGCGGCCGCGGACCGAGAGGAGACGGCTGCCCATCAGGCTGATGCCGAGCTTCGCCAACCGACCGACGGTCTTGTTCAGCAGCGCGCCGCTGCGGCCGCCGACGGTGACCAGTCGCTTGTCGTCGTAGTTCTGCATCGGAATCGCCTCCCGGTTTGTGAGAGCAGTGCTCTCTGTTGACACCAGTCAACCATCGAAGGTGGGCATGAGTCAAGAGCACTGCTCTCGGTGTAGAGCAGTGCTTCCAGGAAGAGGTCAGCTGAAGGCGTCGGGCAGCGGGAGGGCGAGGGCGCGGTCGACGCGGCGGAGGTAGTCGTCGCGCGGGATCGCGACGGCCCCCAGGGTGGCCAGGTGACTGGTGACCCACTGGATGTCGAGGACGCGGTCGGCGGCGTACTTGTCGCTGAGGAGTTCGACCAGGCCGGCCACGGCCGCCTTCGAGCCGTCGGTCTTGTGGTGGAACATCGACTCACCGGCGAACAGTCCGCCGATCGCGACGCCGTACAGGCCGCCGGCCAGTTCGTCGCCGTCCCAGGCCTCGACCGAGTGGACCCAGCCGAGTTCGTGCAGCCGGGTGTACGCCGCCATGATGTCCGCGTCGATCCACGCGCCGGGCCGGCTCGGATCGGCGCAGGCCCGGATCACCTGGTCGAACGCGGTGTTGACCCGGATCTCGAACCGCTGCCGCGCTCGCCGCAACGACCGCGACGGCGCGAACCCGTCGACCTCGATCACGCCGCGCTCGACCGGCGACCACCACAACAGCGGGCCGTGGCTGTCCGGCATCGGGAACAGCCCCCGCCGGTACGCCGCGAGCACGGTGCCTGGCTCGAGATCTGCCCCGGCCGCGACGACATCGCCGGCTCCGGCGACCGCGACCGGCGGGAAGTCCCACACGGAGGCAGGTGGTTCAACTGGCACGCCACCATCCTGACCTACCGCCCGACGCGGGAAACGCGCGGCTACCACGCAACGATTGTTGACAGGATCGGGCGGGAGCAACATATGCTGCCGCCGTGAAGATCGTCGACGAGATCGTGGGAACAGGTGGGCTCGGGGGCCTGGCGCGGATGACCGAGGTGATCGCGGAGCTGGAGACCCGGCGTACGGAGCTGATCGAGCAGTTGAGGTCGCAGCGGCTCGCCAGCTGGGAGGAGATCGGGCAGGCCTGCGGGATGACGCGGCAGGGGGCCAGCCGACGGTGGTCGAAGCAGGCGCAGGCGACCTCGTTCGGGGACGCGGCCGCGGCGTACCAGAGCGGACGGCCCTCGTACCCCGCTTCGGCGGTCGATTGGCTCGTCCCTGATGAGGCTCGGCGGGTCCTGGATCTGGGAGCTGGGACTGGGAAGCTGACGCAGCTGCTGGTCGGGCGTGGGCTCGAGGTGACGGCTGTGGAGCCGCTGGCGGAGATGCGCGAGCGATTGGTCGCAGCGGTGCCGGGCGTCGCAGTACTGGATGGGTCGGCCGAGCTGATTCCACTCGGGGATGCGAGCGTCGATGCCGTCGTGGTCGCGCAGGCTTGGCACTGGTTCGAGCCGGCGCTGGCGGTGCCGGAGATCGCGCGAGTACTGGTTCCCGGCGGCACATTGGGGCTGGTCTGGAACGTCCGTGACCACAGTGAGCCGTGGGTGACCGAGCTCGATCGGGTGCTGCATCGGCACACCCGGCAGGAGATCGAGACCCGGCCCGAGATCGGTGGGTCGTTCGGGCCGGTCGAGCGGCTGGAGGTGCGCTGGGAGCACGTGCTCACGCGTGCGGAACTGCTCGACTTGGTCGCGTCCCGCAGCTACGTGATCACCATGCCCAAGGACGACCGGGCCGAGCTGATGAACCAGGTCTCGGAACTGCTCGACACGCATCTGGACCTCCGCGGGCGCAAGAAGCTCACGATGCCGTACCTCACCCGCTGCACGCGCGCGCAGTTGGCGCGATGATCACGATGCAGGAATCTGCCGCGGTGATGGTCGATGGACAGCCGGTAGCCAAGCTGCACATGATCCGCCGGCTTTGAGGGACCGGCCGGGGTTTGTCCCGAGTGGCGCGCGCTGGAGTGCCACGTAGAGTTGACAGTGCTGCGCCCGCCCGCCGGACTCCGGGGGAGGGTGTCCGAGGTTTTCGAAGGAGTGCTGTGGCCGGAGTAGCCAGGTTCGTCGCCAGCAGTCTCGCGCCTGCCGCCCAGCGGTTCGCCCCGCAGGCCGCGGCCGGAGTACTCCGTCAGGTCCTCGAGATCGCGATCGACGGCTACCAGCGGTTCCCCGGCGCCGAGAAGGTGGCCGAGCGACACCTGGAGAAGACCCCGAACGACACGCAACTGGCGATCGACGCGGTGGTCGACCAGCACATCCGGCTGGCCGGCGTGCAGGGATTCGCCACCAGTGTCGGCGGGCTCGTCACCCTTCCGGTCGCGCTGCCGGCCAACCTGACCGGGCTCGCGGTCGTGCAGGCCCGGATGGTCGCCGCGATCGCACACCTACGCGGCTATGACCTGGACGACCCGCGGGTCCGGACCGCGGTGATCACCTGCCTGCTCGGCGAGGAGGGCGTCACCGACCGGCTGAAGAAGTCGAGCCTGCCGACCTCACCGCTGGCGATCGCGACCGCGCCGGTGTTCGACCCGGAGCTGGACCGGCTGGTGGCCGCCGAGGTGGTGGGCGAACTGATCGCCCGGATCAGCGGCAAGCGGGTCGGCCTGATGGTGACCCGGCGAGTACCGCTGCTGGGCGGTGCGGTGGGCGCCGGCGTCGACGGTTGGTCGACGTACCGGATCGGGCAGTACGCCGACAAGAGCCTGGTCCGGCGGATCCGGCGCCCGATCGAGCCGTAGTGGTCGCGCCGTTCTGGGGGGCGATGCTGGACTGCCCGGATCCGCGCGCGCTCGCCGAGTTCTACCAGCGGGTGAGCGGTGGGTCGTTGGTGGTCGCGACCGACACCTTCGCGGAGTTGCGCTTCGACGGGTACAGCCTGGGCTTCCAGCGGGACCTGAACTACCGCGCGCCGACCTGGCCCGATCCGCGCGTACCGCAGCAGTGCCACCTGGACTTCAAGACCACCGACCTCGACGCCGAAGAAGCCCTCGTCATCGCGGCCGGCGCCACCAAGACCGCAGTACAGCCGGCTCCTTCGTCGTTCCGGGTGTTCCTGGATCCAGCCGGTCACCCGTTCTGCCTGTCGACCTGGAGTGCGCCGGACTCCCCGTGAAAGCTAGCCCGCGAGGGCCTGTACCACCCGGCTGGCGGAGGGCTTGCCGAGTTGGCCGGCCATCCAGACGCTGGTGGTGACGAGCTTCTCCAGGTCGACGCCGGTCTCGATGCCGAGGCCGTCGAGTTGCCAGACGAGGTCTTCGGTGGCGAGGTTGCCGGTCGCGCTTTCGGCGTACGGGCAACCGCCGAGGCCGCCCGCTGAGCTGTCGACGGTGGTGACGCCTTCGCGGAGGGCGGTGAGGGTGTTGGCGAGCGCCTGGCCGTAGGTGTCGTGGAAGTGCACGGCCAGCCTGTCGACGCCGACCCCCGCGGCCTCGAACGCCTTGATCAGCGCGGTGACCTGACCTGGAGTGGCTACGCCGATCGTGTCGCCGAGGGAGAGCTCGTGGCAGCCGAGCTCGACGAGGCGCGCACCGACCTTGACCACCTGGTCGATCGGTACGTCGCCTTCCCACGGGTCGCCGTAACACATCGAGACGTAGCCGCGGACGGTCAAGCCCTCGTCGAGCGCGCGCCGGACCGTCGGGGCGAACATGGCGAACTGGTCGTCCACGGTGGAGTTCAGGTTCTTCGCGGCGAAGGTCTCGGTGGCGCTGGCGAAGATCGCGATCTCACTCACGCCGGCCTCGAGGGCCCGGTCGAGACCGCGCTCGTTCGGTACCAGGACCGGCGTACGGAGGCCTTCCGGAAGGTTGAGGCGGCTCAGGAGTTCGGCGGCGTCCGCGAGCTGGGGCACCCACTTCGGGTGCACGAAGCTGGTGGTCTCGATCGTGGTCAGGCCGGCGTCGGCGAGCCGCTGGATGAACTCCGCCTTGATCGCGACATCGACGATCGCGTCCTCGTTCTGCAGCCCGTCTCGCGGTCCGACCTCGTAGATCGTGACCCGGTTCGGCAGTCCCTCGGCCCCGACCCGCTCCGGCTTCCGCACCACGACCTCCCTTTCGACCCGCGGTCCGCGGATCATCGTCTGCCGGGTCCAGGGGTGTGGATCCGGGCCGGCCGCGACCGCCGTACGGGCGGGTCGGCCGGGGTGAGCCCTGGAAGGGTTCTCCTCCACAATGGCTCGTGATGACAACTCTGGCTGACATTCTGCGCGGCATCGAAGCCGGCGTCTTCCCCGCCCCGGACCTGAGCGTCACCGTGGTGCCGGCGCCGTCCGAGCGCTACACCTGCGTGGTCGCGCTGACCGCACACATCGTGATCGCCGCGGACGTCGATCCCGCCTGGGTCGCCGAGCGGATTCCGGCGGGCGATCTCTCCGCGCCGCTCAACCCGCCCTTCCTTCACGCGCTCGAGCAGCAGACCGGGCGCCGGGTGAACGCGATCGACGCCATGTTGCTCGCGCCTGCCCTCACGGATGACGCGAAGCGCGCCGCTGCGGTCGAGGGCCTGACTGAGCTGACCGCCCGCGACCACCCCCGCGTCGAGCGAGCCTGGCGGTACCGCGACGAGGTTCGCGCGTACGTCGATCCGCTCGGCGGGCTGGTGCTCACGGGTGTCGGCCTGGCTGGTCGTCACGAAGTCGCGCTGGAGATCCCCGACAACGTCCGCGGCAAGGGCCACGGCCGCCGCCTGGCCCTGGCCGCCCGCGCCCTCATTCCCCCGGACTCCCACCTCTGGGCTCAGGTCACCCCCGGCAACGCCGCGTCCTTCCGCACTTTCCTGGCCGCCGGCTACCTCCCCGTGGGCTCCGAGGCTCTCCTGGTCCGCTGACCTCCGTCAGGGGCGGCTTTGCTGGTCAGGTGCGGGGACGGCGGTGGTAGGTGGGGGTCCTGTTGGCGTAGATGTTGCCTCGGTAGACGCCGTGGATGATCTCAGCTTCGTAGCCGTTGAGTTCTGGCATGCCGAGGTCCGTGGCGACCTGTAGTTCGGCGGCAGCGTCGTACGGGACGCGGACGAACTGGACCGAGAACGGCGCGGCCTGTTCGCTGTCGGGGACGCCTTCGAGGATGACGTAGACCGGCGTCGGGTCGCCCATGCTGTTGCCGACGCTGCCGATGTTGAACAGAGTGCCGGCGAGATCGACCTCGTAGAAGGGATCGTGGGTGTCGGCGTACCCCACCACGGTCGGGATCGGGCCGTCGCCGGTCGCCTCGGTGTTCTCGAACATGCCGAGAAACTCCTGCTCGTCATGGTCGAACCGCACCCGCGTGTGCACACTCGTCGCCGACGCGTGGAACAGCCGGATCTGCCGGCCGCTGAGCAGAAAGTCATGGCAGAACGGCAGCGCCCGCAGCCAGTTCCCCTGGTCCTCGCGGAGCTCCTTCTTCCACCAGCGCATACCTTCGCTGTCGATCTCGCGCTCCGGATCCGGCAGGAAGTCGTCCCAGTTCCCGAGGATGTTCACCTCGCAGACCTCACGGCACCTGTCGACCACCGCACTCCCTCGCGGCCCCTTCCCGACGTAGTCCCCGAGATTGAAGATCCGCTCGATCCCCCGCTGCTCGATATCCCCGAGCACCGCCTCCAGCGCCGTCAGGTTCCCGTGAACATCAGAGATAAGTGCGATCCGCTCCAAACCCATACCCCCATCCTCCGCCGCTCCCGGGTCCGGCCTTCTCGGAGGGTCCGTACTGCGGCCCGCCCTCGCCGTCGCTGAGGAGGTGCCGGCTGCTTGGGCCGAGGAGCGGGAAGCGGTGGGGTGAGCTTCGTGGGATGGAGATGCGGTGGACGGGGCCGTGGAGGACTGCAGTTGGTGGTCGGGGTTAGTTGCTGCCACTGGGGCCTACTGGTTGGGGGGTGGGTTTCGAGGGGGCGGGGGTGGAGCGGGAGGAGGGGCGGGACATGGGGCCTCGGGAGGATGAAGACGAGGTGGGGGTGCCGCCGCCTCCCTCGCCGGCCGAGTGGGTGGCGGCGCCGGCTAGGGCGTTGGAGGCCTTTTTGGCGGCGGTTACGCCTGCGCCTGCTGCGGCTAGGCCTGCGCCGGCGGCTGCTCCGATTGCACCCGAGGCGCTGCTGCCCCCTCCGCCTCCGCCTGCTGAGCCGCCGCCCGAGCCTCCCGAACCGCCGCCCGAGCCACTTGAGCCGCCGCCAGTACGGGATCGGGCGACGTTGATGGCGCCGGAGGCTATACCGCCGGGGTCGGCTACCGCGCTGCCCATAGCCGAACTGCCGCCGGCTACGGCCGCGGTGATTGGTACTGCGAAGCGCAGGAGGGCCGGCAGGGCGAGGATGGCCAGGGCGAGCATCATCAGGCCGGTGAGGACCTGGACCAAGGTGTTGCCGGATTGGCCGTTGACTCCTTCAGCGTTCATCCGGAAGGCGGCGGCGTAGATCAGCGCGGCGGCGGGCTTGTAGGCGATGAACGCCAACGCCCAGCCGCAGTACTTCTTGAACCAGACCTTGCCGACCTCCGTGTTCGTGGCAGCCGCGGCGAGCGGGAACGTGCCGGCCAGCAGGACCAGCATCGCCGAGCGGATCAGCAGCAGCACCACCTGGATCGCCGCCGCGACGAACACCAGGACGGAGGAGAACATCGCGAGCAGGATCGGCAGCGCCCGGGCCGCGGCGTTCTCGGCGTCGCCGCCCATCGCCAGGTCGCTCATGGCGGAGTCGAAGGTCTGGCCGCTGGGGACCGCCTGCTGGACGATGTGGAGGGCGAATTCGTCGGACCAGCCGACCAGCAGCTGGAGCGTCGCAGTACCGGCCGCGGAGACCACAATGAACAGCATGGTTGCCTTGAGCAACTGTTGGAGCGGTTCGGCGCGCTGCTCCCAGGCGATCCGGATGCCGGCGATCAGCACCGCGACGGTGAAGATGGCGGCGGACACCTGCAGGATGTTGTCCTGGAGGAAGCCGACGGTGCCGCTGTTTGCCCAGTCCTCACCGCTGCCGGTGGCGAGCGTGGGCGCCTTGAGGTCGATCCAGAAGGTGGACAGCGAGTGCAGGCTGTCGAGCGCGCCGTTGGCCAACTGGCGGCTCAACTCGTCGAAGCCGTTGCTGATGACCGCCTGGAAGCCTTCGGTGATCTGGCAGCCGACGTCGACGGGACCGCACATCAGACACCACTCCAAGCTACGAATTCGTCGAGGTCACGGTGTTGTGAGTACGGCGCGCCCACGGGCTGGCCGGGCGGTGGTGGGACCACTCGCCAGTCGCCGGCTTGCCAGGTCAGGGTGAGGGTGGCGCTCATGTACGCCGTTTGCACCGGGAAGGCGAGCATCACGGTCGCGCGGTCGGGGCTTGTGTCGAGGAGTCGGTAGCCCGCGAGTTGGGTGGGCGCGGAGCGGTCGTCGGGGCGGTCCGCTTTCAGTTGCTTGAGGAGCGCGTCGGTGTGGCGGCCCGGCACCATCAGTTTGGCGACGGTCGCGACGGCCTTGCGCTGGTCGGCGAGTGCGGCGATCGCGTTGTACGCCGCGTAGACCGCGCCGGTCGGCGAGTGCGCGAAACACCGGCGGAATCCGTCGGAGTCGACGCTGCCGGGCCCAAAGGCGGCCGAGCGCGGGACGACCACCCGACGGTTCACCTCCCAGGCGTCCACGGCGGGCGGCACGGCTGGGACCGACTGCTCGCCGTCAGGTAGCTTGCAGCCGGCCTGGCCTCCGGCGGAGGCGGTCGAAGTACTGACCGAGCCCGAACCCGACGTCGCGCCGGTCCCCGCGGACTGCCCGGGCGTCGCCGGGCCGGAGGTGGGTGGGCCGAGGACGTTGGGGTTGGTGGAGGAGGCGTTGGCTGGGTCGGAGGATGAGCCGGTGACTATCAGGACGGCGCCGCAGGCGAGGATGGCGGTGAGGACTACGCAGGCGGCTACGAAGCCCCGGCCGAAGGGTGACTGGTCTTCGTTCTCGTCCATCGGAGGCCCGCTTTCCCGGTGTTTTCGCTGACGGGGAAAGCCTGGCAAAGATCGGCCGGGCGCCGCGGAAGTTATCCACAGGCGGCCCGACGTCACGCTCAATCAGCCATCGATCGCGTCTCGACCTGTAGCCGATAGGTCACCCCGTGTAGCGAAGTGACCTAGTCAGCCAATAGAGTCCGCGCATGACCATCGCGCCTTCGCTTTGCTCGCCCCTAGCGCTCGCCGATGCAGAACCCACTCGCGCCGCCGAACCCTGGGAAAGCGACGTGATCACCGCGTACGGCCTGCTGCGTGAAGCAGCAGCCGAACTCGATCACCTGATGCGCCATTCCCTCAAGCGCAGTGGTCTGCAAATGGCAATGTTCGAACTGTTGCTGCGGCTTGCCCGCAGCCACGGGGAGAAGCAGCGTCTCACCTCACTCGCCCGGGAGTTGACCGTCACCACCGGCGGCATCACCCGGCTGGTCGACCGCGCCGAGAACCTCGGGCTGGTGCGTCGGGAGCCCTGTCCCGACGACGCCCGTGGGTCGTTCGCGGTTCTCACGGAGGAGGGCAAGCGGCGGCTGCGCGAAGCGCTGCCGGACCACCTCCTGGAGATCGACAGCCTGTGGATGTCCCAACTGGCGGACGAGCGGGATCTCGTCCTCGGCAAGCTCCGTCGCGTCCGCGACAACGCCCGTCGCTGGCCGCACGGCCGGCCCAACCTCGGCCCGATCGGCTCCGACCGGATCTGAACCCCGCCGTTTCCAACGCATTACCCGCTACTAACGGATGCGGCGCCCGGCTGGTGCCGGGCGTCGCGCCGAGCGATGGTTGAGCTGTGAACCAACCTCTGGTCCGGTCTCCCCACGATCTCGACGGCCCCGATCGCAGCGCTCCCGTACGCCCGGGCCGACGCGGCCTCATTCTCAGGTCGGCGATCGGCGGCATCCTGGCCGCGCTGGCCGGATTGGCGGCCGGATCCGTGGCCGCCGCACTCCTCGGCACCCGGCAGACGCCCGTCGTCGCCATCGGTTCGGCCTTCATCGACCGGGTCCCGCCGTGGTTGAAGGACCTCGCGATCTCCCTGTTCGGGACCAACGACAAGACCGCGCTCAGGATCGGCATCCTGACCGTGCTGCTCGCCTTCGCCGCTCTCGGCGGCTATCTCGCCGTACGGCGGTACTGGGTGGGCGCCGCCGTCGTCATCGTCCTGGCAGGCGTCGCCGTCATCGCGGCGGCAACCCGTCCCGACACCGGCCAGACCGGATTCGTCCCGTCGCTCGTGGCCGGAGCCGTCGCGCTCATCATCCTGAGGATGTTCGCCACCCGCCTGTCGGGCCTGCTCGACCAGCCCGACGACGCGGTCAGCCGACGCGGATTCCTCCAACTCACTGCGGGAGTCGCGCTCGGCACGGTGGCCGTTGGAGCCCTCGGCCGGGTGGTCGGTGGTCGCCGATCAGCTGTGACGGACGCTCGCGCCGCACTCCAACTTCCGGTGCCGCCGAGCCTGGACCCGCCGGCCGGAGTACAGGCGGCCGGTGCCACGCCGTGGGCGACGCCGAACGATGACTTCTACCGGATCGACACCGCCTTGTCCGTGCCGTTGATCATGCCGGCGGACTGGAAGCTGCGGATCCACGGGATGGTCGAGCGCGAGATCAGCCTGTCCTTCGAGGATCTGCTCAAGCGGAGCGTGGTCCACAAGTGGGTCACGCTGACCTGCGTGAGCAACGAGGTCGGCGGTGACCTGATCGGCAACGCGCTGTGGTCCGGCGTACTGCTGAAGGATCTGCTGACCGAGGCCGGCCCGGCCAAGGACGCTGACGCGATTCAGTCGACCTCCAAGGACGGATTCACCGCCGGTACGCCGCTGAGCACGCTGCTGGACGACCGTCAGTCGATGCTCGCCTTCGCGATGAACGGGCAGCCGCTGCCGGTGGAGCACGGGTTCCCGGTGCGGATCGTCGTACCGGGGCTGTACGGGTACGTGTCGGCGACCAAGTGGCTGGTCGACATCGAGGTGACCCGGTTCGACCAGTTCGAGGCGTACTGGACGCCGCGGGGGTGGTCCGAGCTCGGGCCGATCAAGCTGTCGTCGCGGATCGACGTACCGCGGTCCAAGGCGTCAGCGGGTCAGGTCACCGTGGCCGGGGTCGCCTGGGACCAGCACGTGGGCGTGTCCAAGGTCGAGGTCCGCGTCGATGGAGGCCCTTGGCAACAAGCCGAGCTGGCCACCGACGCCTCGATCGACACCTGGCGGCAGTGGCACTGGACCTGGGACGCACCGCGTGGCAACCACGTGCTCCAGGTCCGCGCCTTCGACGCCCAGGGCAATCCCCAGATCGAGTCCCAGGCCCCGCCGGCGCCGAACGGCTCGACCGGCCTGCACAGCGTCGACATCAAGGTCGGCTGACCGCCTCCAGCCCGAACTCGCGCTCTGATTCAGTCGGCCAGGAGGTTGGTGGCGGCGGTCAGGAGGGACTGGGTGGTGGGCTGGTCGAAGTAGGTGATGAGGGCTTCGTAGGTGCCGTGGGTGGCTGCGTCGGGATCGACCACGTAGCCGAAGTAGCCGTCGGTGTAGCCGATCACTCGGGTGATGGGGTGAGGGCTGTCGGCTTGGAGGTAGGCGCCGAAGATGGCGAAGAGTTCTACCGGCAGGTGGACCCAGGCGACAGAGCCCAGGGTCACCACGCTGATGGGGAGATCCAGAGTGGGTGGGAGCGAAGCGCCTGCCATCAGGGCTTGGCCGCGAGCGCCGTCCAGGCGGGTCTGGGCGATGCGGACTGCTGGGTCGTCCAGACCGCCATGTACTCCGGCAGTGGCCGCCGCGACGATCTGCTCTGCTTCAGGTGCGGACGGGAGGTCCCGCACCTTCAGACTCACTGTCGTACGGCGGATGGCGGGGGCGACGGGTGGCAGCTCCAGGCCTGGCTCATTCAGGGCCTCGGTGACTCGGGCGGCTAGCAGGCTGCCGAGACGCTCTACCTCGGCTGCACCCCGGCCCTGGCGGGTGAAGCGTGGACTGACATCTCCAGCCGCTCCCTGCATGAATCCGACCACCACGTCCGGGCCGATCGCAGTACGGGCGGCGCCGGGCCAGTCCGCGGAGTACAGCAAATTGTCCGGCCCGTACGTCGTCGGGTGGCACGCAAAATCCAGCAGTACTGCGGCCAGCGTCCCATCCAGCGAGTGCAACGTTAGAACGCCGGCCGTGTTGTCATGCGGGCCGTTCTTCCGATGCCGGTTGGTCCCCACGCCCACGACCTCGACCGATCGCCAGGAAGCACGCACAGGCTGGCGCCGAAGCTCGGCGGACTCCACTGCCGCGATCAGCGGCTGACACAACGAGGGTTCACGATCAGCCGGGATCACCGGGTGGATCTGCCCGGTCCACCCGGCCGGCCCGGAGTGGGTATGCGAGGCGCACACCACCACGTTCTCCGGCGGAATCCCCGCGGCGATCCCGGCAGCCGTCGACAGCTCGGACACCAACTCCGAGCCGACCGCGATCGCGTCCAGGCTCATCCACAGCACCCCGGACGAGTCCTCGGTGCTGAGCCAGATCATCGTGGCGCGGAGCGGATCGGCGGTCCCGGTGGCCAGGCCCGTGCGAGCGGAGTACCCATCCAGCCGGTGTCCTGGTGGTGGCGTCACGTCGAGGGACACCGCGGCCAGCAACAGCTCACTCATCTTCAACGCTCCAGTCCGGAGTGGGCACTATCAGAACCCTGCGTCACGGGGACGACCGCCAAACCTCTGGAGACGAGATCGCTTCGACAAGCCGGGCGGTGAGGTCCATCGGGTTGGTGATGGCAGTGCCGACCACGACGGCGTACGCGCCCGCATCCATCACGGCGCGGACGTCCTCTGGCGTACGGATGCGGCCTTCGGCGACAACCGGGCAGTCCAGTTCCGCCACGAGCAGCTTGACCAACCCGCTATCGGGGCCGGGCGGAGTACTGCCGTCGGTGTAGCCGGAGAGAGTCGTCGCGATCAGATCGGCGCCGGCCGCACGGGCCGCGAGACCCGCCCCAAGGCTGTCGACATCGGCCAGCACCGGTACGCCGAGCTCGTCGTGGATGCGCTGGATCTGCCGAGCGAGCGGCTCTCCGTCCGGGCGCGGCCGGAGCGTGCCGTCGAGCGCGATCAGGTCCGCGCCGGCCTCCACGATCTCGACGGCCGAGGAGAACGTGGGCGTGATGAACACCCCGTCCGGATCGCCGACCTTGTTCAGCCCGATGATCGGCAGGTCCGTCACGGCCCGGATCGCGGCCACGTCGGCCGCACCGTTGGCCCGGATCCCCCCGGCGCCCCCGGCCTGTGCTGCTCGTGCCATCAGCGCCATCGCCTCGGGCGAGAAGAACGGATTGCCGGGACCGGCTTGGCACGAAACCACCAGAGTGCCTGGCTCGAAGATCGTCATGATCGGTGGATCACCAGCAGATCGGCGTACGGGCCGGGTGGGCTGCCGGCCAGTCGGGCGGCTCCGTCGAGCGAGTTGCCGGCGGCCTCGGTGAGCTGGGCCCGGCGCGGCAACACCGCTCGCAGCGGCTCCAGCAGTTGTTCACCTGCGCCGTCGAACAGGCCGCCCACGCAGGCGACCGGCACCTGCCCGTCGCCCGCGGTCAGCCGAACCGCCGCACCGATCGTCTCGGCGATGTCACCGGCAGCCCGTACGACGATGTCCTGCGCGACCGGGTCCTTCTCCGCCGCGCAACGGAAAACCTCGGGCGCGAATCGGGCCACGTCGTCCACCAGCGTCGGCGACGGGTACAACGTCACCGGGTCCAGCTCGACCTCCGCAAGCATCGTCGCGGGCCCACGCCCGTCCCGGTCCCGTTGTACTGCGACCAGACCCGCGCGGCCGATCGCGAAGGCGCTCCCGGCGTCCCCGAAGAGGAAGCCGTGCCCGTCGATCTTGTGCCACGAACCATCCCGGTCGATCCCCAGGCAGACCAGGCCGGTGCCAGCGGCAACCACTACGCCGTACCCGTCGGGCAGTGCGCCGGCATGCGCGGTGACCATGTCCTGTGTGAGCCTGACTTCCTTCGCCTGAAAGGTTTCCGCGATGTCGCGGGCGAGTCTGCCGGCCGTCGGTAGGTCAGGAGGGAAGCCCGTCAACCCGAGAGCGGCGACCTCCACCGGACCTGTGACGCGTGCCTGCTCGGCTGCCGAGCGGATCGCGTCGAGGGTCGCCTGCAGGCTGTTCGCGCCATGCCGGTAGCCAGGTCCCTGGCCGGTCCGGCCGTCCGGGAGCACACGCAGCCTGATGGCCGACTGACCACCGTCGAACGCGAGCCGAGTCATGCCGCGCTCCTCGTAGTAGCGGGTGAGATGGGCCTACTTTGACTGCCTGGCCCGCGCTGGGTAAAGCAAGCCGAGTAGACCACTTCAGCCTTTCACGCTCCGGTACGGTGCGGGTGGCAGGCTGGAAACTGAGTGAGGGGGCTGTATGCGGTTCGGGCTGAAGGTGAATCCGGCGGGGTGGGACGACGCTGTGCACTGGGCGGGGGTGGCGGAGACGGCCGGGTTCGACGGACTCTGGACCGGCGACAACCTGCGTAATCCGCGTGATCCCGCGATTCCGGTGCACGACGGGCCGACCGTCGTCACCGGCTGGGCGGCGATCACGACCCGGATCCGGGTCGGGCTGCTGATCGCGAACATGGTGTTCCGGCACCCGACCGTGCTGGCCAAGCAGGCGACCACGATGGACCACGTCTCCGGCGGCCGGTTCGACCTCGGCATCGGCTCCGGCGTCTGGCCGACCGACCACGGCATGGCCGGTACGCCGGTCTGGACGACGCGCGAGCGAACCGACCGGCTGGCCGAGTTCGTGGCGATCGTCGACCGGCTGCTGTCGGGTGACGTCACCGATCACGACGGGCCGCTCTACCCGTACACCCAGGCCGCGATGACGCCGGGCACCGTGCAGGAGCGGTTGCCGCTGATCGTGGCGGCGAACGCTCCCCGGGCGCTGGCCGTGGTCGCGGCGCACGGCGACGGGTGGGTGACGTTCCCCGGTGCCGCGTCGGAGGTCGAGTTCTACGAGGCGTCCGTGCAGCGGATCGAGGTGCTCGACGAGTTGCTCGGCGGCCGCGAGATCCGGCGGATTCTGCTCGCCTACGGGCAGATCAACCCGTGGGCGTCGGAGGACGGGTTCGCCCGGCTGGTCGAGCGCTACCGCGGCGTCGGCTTCGACGAACTGGTGGTCTACGCCCCGAAGGAGCACGAGCAAGCCGTCTTCGAGAAGATCGCCGCCAAGCTCGACACCTACCGCTGAGGGGTGCGCTCGGCCCGCCGAGACGCGCGGCCGAGTTCCGCTCGCGCGGATCGCCGGCTCGGCGCCGTGAACTGGGCCGCCGGATCACCCGCCGAAGACGGCCTTTCCTTCTACGTAGGTTGCCTGGACCCGGGCCGCCGCGATCTCCTCGGCGGGTCCGGTGAACGGGTCGCGGTCGAGGACGGCCAGGTCGGCGAGGGCGCCGACCTCGATCCGGCCCGTGTCGTCGGCGTGGTTCACCCACGCACTACCCGACGTGTACGCCGCCAGCGCGGTCGCAAGATCGAGCGCCTGCTCCGGCAGGAATGCTTCGTACTCTCCATCCGCGTGCTCGGCCGGAGCCCGCCGGTTCACCGCCACATGTACTGCGGCCAGCGGGTCCGGCGTCGAGACGGGCCAGTCGGAGCCGGCCACGAGCCGCGCACCCGAGCGAGCCAGATCCCCGAACCGGTACTGCCAGGTGGTCCGTTCCGGCCCGAGGAACGGGATCGTGAGATCGACCATCTGCCGCTCGTACACCGCCCACAACGCCTGCATGTTCGCCGCGACCCCGAGCGCGGCGAACCGGCCGACATCGTCGGGGTGGATGACCTGCAGGTGGGCGATGTGGTGGCGCAGATCGCTGTCGCCGTTCGCCGCGCGGGCAGCCTCGAACGCGTCCAGCGCCTCACGGACGGCCCGGTCCCCGATCGCGTGCACGTGGACCTGGAACCCTGCGGCGTCGAGCGACGTGACGTGCTCCCGCAGGGCGATCGGGTCGACGAAGGACAGGCCCGCGTTCCCGGTACGGCAACCGCAGCCGTCACCTGACCGGGCCGGTGGGACGGGGTCAGAATTCGTACAGTAGGGATCGAGCATTCCGGCGGTGAAGTTCTCGGCGATGCCGTCCTGCATGATCTTCACGCTGGCGATCCGGAACCGCTCGTACTGCAAGGCCTCCCGGCGTGCCAGCAGCCCGGGGATCTGCTCGGCGCCGAACTCGCGCTGCCACCAGAGCGCGCCGACCACCCGCGCGGTGAGCCGCCCGTCGCGGGCCAGTTCGACGTACGCCGGGGTCGCGTCCGTCAGGCCCACGTACTCGCCGAGGATCGCGTCCTGCCAGCCGGTGATGCCGAACGAGTGGAGGTACGCCTGCGCATCGACCAGGGCGGCGACCTGCTCCGCGTGGGTGGTCTCCGGGACCAGCCGGCCGACCAGTTCCATCGCTCCCTCGTGCAACGTGCCGGTCGGGGAGCCGTCGGGGCCGCGTTCGATCCGGCCGTCCGGCGGGTCCGGGGTACTCGCGTCGACGCCGGCGAGTTCGAGCGCTCGCGAGTTGACCCAGGCACCGTGGTGGTCGGCGTTGACCAGCAGGGCCGGGCGATCGCTGACGGCGAGGTCGAGGTCGGCCGCGAGCGGGGTTCCGCCGGGGAAGTCGGGCTGGTGCCAGCCGCCGCCGAGGATCCACTCGACCTCGGGATGCGCGGCGGCGTACGCGGTGATCGTGCTGAGATAGGCCTCGCGGCCGGAGATCGGGGAGAGGTCGCAGCGGGCCCGCTCGAGGCCGCCCTGGACGGGATGCACGTGGGCGTCGACGAAACCTGGGACCAGCAGACCGCCGGCCAGGTCGACGACCTCGGTCCGGGGTCCCGTCAGCTCGGTCAGGTCCGCCCCGACGGCGGCGATCCGGCCGGCCCGGACTCCGACGGACAGGCCGGGTCGATGGCTGGCGCCGTCGAAAACCGAACCGTTGACGAACACGGTGTCCACGGGACAACCTCCTCGTAGTACGGCTTGCTTGCTGAACCTACCCGCGGGATGCCCGATGGCCGTTGACGTGATGACCGAGACCCTGATCGACCGGCCGCTGCAAGAGGTGGCGGAGTACGTCGGGGATCCGTCCCACGCGCCCGAGTGGTACTCCAACATCGAGTCGGTGAAATGGCTGACCTCGCCGCCCGTGGCGGTGGGATCGCGGATGGATTTCGTGGCGCACTTCCTCGGGCGCAGGCTCGCCTACACCTACGAGGTGGTCGAGTTGGTGCCGCTGGAACGGCTGGTGATGCGGACCGCTCAGGGACCGTTTCCGATGGAGACCAGCTACCAGTGGACGGCTGCCGGTGAGGCGGCGACTCGGATGACCTTGCGGAATCGGGGCGAGCCGTCCGGGTTCGCCGGGGTTGCCGCGCCGCTGATGTCAGCCGCTATGCGCCGCGCCAACCAGAAGGACCTCGCTCGACTGAAGTCGCTGCTCGAATCCCGCGCTTGAGACCAGCTCAGCGACCAGCTGAGCGACCAGGGTCCGCAGGATCAGCGCGGTTGGGGGAGTTTGGTGTTCCAGTGCTGCAACTGGTCGGCGACCCAGGGAACGAGTTGGTCGCCGAACGCCGAGTCCAGGCCGAGATAGCGAACCCCGATCAAGGCGATCGCGAACCCGCCGAGGCAGGCGCCGAACGCGGTCAACGCGCTGCCGGCGACATCGGGCCGGTGCGTGGTGATCAGTCCGATCATGCCGCTGAGGACGGCCACCGTGCCGAGCACCGCGGCGACACCGAAGAGGATCGAGAACGGCGCTGTGAGCACCGCGCCGAGGCCGCAGACGAGCGCTGTCTCGGCAGCGACCGAGGTATGCGCGCGCGGCGCCGGCGAGCTGTCGATCAGTGCCTGCAGCCCCTGACCGCTGGAGTCACCCCCGTAGGTGGCCATATCCCCAGGCTAAGTCCGGAGCTGCCCTCCGGAGTGCTTCAGCTTGGTCTCGGACTGACAACAAACCAGGCCAACGGGCGAGCGGGGGGTCTCCCGGGTGTTTGCCTCGGGCCCGGGCCGCGGACTACGTTAGTCATCTTTAGTGACTATCTTTGATCCCCGCTGAGGAGGTCGCGAGTGGCCACCAGGGCCGACCGGCGCGAGACCAATCCGGATCTCGGCGTGCTCGCCGGGCAGTTGCTCTTCGCGGTGCAGCGCGAGTTGTTCGGCTCGCTGGCGGAGCTCGGCTTCGACGACCTGCACCCGCGGCACGGCGCAGTACTGGCGTACCTCGAGGTGGACGGGGTGCGGGCCACCGACCTGTCCCGGATGTCCGGGCAGCACAAGCAGGTGATCGGCACGATGATCGACGAACTGGAGACGCTGGGCTACGTCGAGCGGCTGCCGGATCCGGCCGACCGGCGGGCCAAGCTGGTCTGCCCGACCGAGCGCGGCCGGGCGGAGATGGTTGCCGCCGACAAGATCATGGCGGCGATGCAGGAGCGGCACGCGCGCCGGCTCGGGCGCGACACCTATGCGGCGTTCAAGACCGCCTTCATGGATGTCGTGGAGAACCAGCGGGCTAGAGACCTTTCGCGTCGGCCCTGACCGTCGGCGTCATCCGGAGTTCGGCGGTGAAGGCGTAGCGGTCGCCGCGATAGACGCCCGAGGTGTACTCGAAGACGCGCTCGCGCCGGTCGAAGCTGACGCCGTGCAGCGCCAGGCAGGGCTGGGTCGCGGGGATGTCGAGCCACTCGGCCGTCTTCGCGTCCGGCAGCACCGGCTCCAGCTTCGACGTACCACTGACCAGTTCGATGCCGTAGCGATCGGTGAGGAGTTCGTAGAGCGAGCCGCCGAGGTCGTCCGCCTCCAGGCCCGGGACGTAACTGCTGGGCAAGGTGGTCCGCTCGACCACCATCGGCAGGTCGTCGGCCAGCCGGAGCCGGGTGAAGGTGAGGACCGGATCGCCGAACGGGATCCGCAGCCTGCGAGCCACCGCGCGCTCGGCCTTGCGCCGGCGGAACTCCAGCATCTTGCTGCCCGGCTGCATGCCGCGGCGGCGGATGTTCTCGGAGAACCCCATCATGCCGAGCCACTTCGCCACCTTCGGCCGGGCGGTGTAGGTGCCGCTGCCGTGGCGGCGGATCAGCAGTTCCTCGATCACCAGTTCGTCGACCGCGCGGCGCAGGGTCATCCGCGCGACGCTCCACCGAGCCGACAACTCCCGCTCAGGCGGCAACACGGACCCCTCAGGCAATCCGTCGATCAGGCTGAGCAACAGCACTCGCACCTCCGCAGCCTTGCCCGGAAGCGAACTGTGCATACCTCTTCCCTAACACCCGCAAGGGTCTCCCGACGGACTCTTCGACCGTCATGGAATCGCTACCCTCGGCCGGTGGAGTTCACCGAGTACGACACCCGGCTTGCGGCGTACGCGTTGATCGTCGTCGACGACCGAATCCTTCTGACCTGGTTCGTCGGCGGTGAACACTCGCCCGCCTGCTGGTCGATGCCGGGCGGAGGCGTGGAGTACGAGGAGTCACTACAGCAGGCCGTAGTGCGTGAGGTGCTGGAGGAGACCGGGTACACGGTCGAGGTTGGCAGGCCGCTTGCCACGGACCACTTCACGAAACCAACCAGCAGGCGCGGCAGCCGTCCGTACAAGTCCGTCCGGGTGATCTTCGCTGCCGAGGTGACGGGCGGATCGCTGGGCACCATCGAGGTGGGGGGAACGACGGCCTTCGCGCGGTGGGCGCCACTCGTCGAGGCGTGGTCGCTGGCTCCACGGGCCGACATCGTCGATGTCGCGCTGGCCTCGATCCTGCCGGAAAATAAAAACAAGCAGGCTTGATTCTTTTTGGGCGGGGTGGGAGGCTCGGACGACTTACTGCTGTAGCAGAGGAGTCCGTGCGTGCGACTGGACGATGTGCTTGCTGATCTGGGTGCGGAGAGTCTTGAGCTCGATCTGCTCGTGGGTGGGCTTCCGGCGGACGGGTGGGCGACGCCTACGCCGGCCGAGGGGTGGACGATCGCGCATCAGATCGCGCATCTTGCCTGGACCGATGAGGCTGCTCGGATGGCCGCGGCGGAACCGGAGGAGTTCAAGGTCGAACTGCAGAAGGCTGTGGAGAATCCGGCCGGGTTCGTGGATGACGGTGCTGCGGAGACTGCCGCCTTGCCGCCTACTGAGTTGCTGACGTACTGGCGGCAGACCCGGGCTGAGCTCGCGGACGCACTGCGCGGGGTGCCTGCCGGGGAGAAGATCGCGTGGTTCGGGCCGCCGATGAGTCCTACCTCGATGGCGACCGCGCGGTTGATGGAGACGTGGGCGCATGGGCAGGACGTGGTGGATGCGCTAGGCATCAGGCGTGAGCCGACTGCTCGGCTGCGGCATGTGGCGCATCTGGCGGTGCGGACTCGGGATTTCTCGTATTTGCTGAATGATCGGCAGCCGCCGTCGGAGGCGTTCCACGTCGAACTGCGGGGGCCTGGTGGGGAGCTGTGGACTTGGGGGCCGGAGGACGCCGAGCAGAAGGTGAGTGGGTCGGCGCTGGACTTCTGTTTGCTGGCCACCCAGCGGCGGCATCGAGCTGACTTGGATGTCCAGGCGCACGGCGCCGAGGCAGCTGAATGGCTGGGAATCATCCAAGCCTTCGCCGGTCTGCCTGGTCAGGGTCGGGAGCGAGGGCAGTTCGGATGACCGCGCCGATTCGGATTGGGAACGCCTCGGGGTTCTACGGGGATCGGTTCAGTGCGTTCCGGGAGATGGTGACCGGGGGGCCGCTGGATGTGGTGACCGGGGACTACCTGGCTGAGCTGACGATGCTGATTCTCGGGCGGGATCGGCTGAAGGATCCGTCGCTCGGGTATGCGAAGACGTTTCTCAGGCAACTCGAAGAAGGGCTTGGGGAGGCGCTGGATCGTGGCATCAAGGTGGTCAGCAACGCGGGTGGGTTGAACCCCGCTGGGCTCGCCGCGGCGATTCAGGAGGTGGCGGACAAGCTCGGGCTGCACCCGGAGATCGCGTACGTCGAAGGCGACGACCTGCTCCCGAGAGTGAAAGAGCTCGAGCTCGGCCGGCCGTTGACGGCGAACGCGTACCTCGGCGCCTGGGGAATCGCCGAAGCGCTCAACGCGGGCGCGGACGTGGTCGTCACCGGGCGCGTTACCGACGCCTCCGTCATCGTCGGGCCGGCCGCCGCGTACCACGGCTGGCGCCGCGACCAGTACGACGAACTCGCGGGCGCGGTGGTCGCCGGGCACGTGATCGAGTGCGGCTGCCAGGCGACCGGCGGCAACTACGCGTTCTTCAACGAGATCCGCGACCTCGGCCGGCCGGGATTCCCGATCGCGGAGATCCACGCGGACGGCAGCAGCGTGATCACCAAGCACGACACCACCGGTGGCGCCGTCACGATCGACACGGTCAAGGCGCAACTGCTCTACGAGATCACCGGTGCCCGGTACGCCGGTCCGGACGTCACCGCGCGGATGGACTCTGTCGAGCTGAGCCAGGACGGCCCGGACCGGGTGCGGATCTCGGGCGTCGAGGGCGAGCCACCTCCGCCGACGTACAAGGTGTCGCTGAACACTGTGGGCGGGTTCCGCAACGAGGTGGACTTCGTGCTCACCGGGCTCGACCTGGAGGCGAAGGCGGAGCTGGTCCAGCAGCAGCTCGAGCAAGGGCTGCGGAAGAAGCCGGCCGAGCTGAAGTGGTCGCTGGCGTGGACCGAGACACCGAACGCGGAGACCGAGGAGCAGGCGAGCGTCTTCCTCAAGTGCACGGTGAAGGATCCCGATCCGAAGGTGGTCGGCCGGGCGTTCTCGGGTGCGGCGATCGAGCTGGCGCTGGCGAGCTACCCGGGCTTCCACGTGACGGCTCCGCCCGAGGACGCCTCGCCGTACGGGGTGTTCACGGCGGGATACGTCGACGCGCGCGAGGTGGAGCACGTCGTCGTACTGCCGGATGGCACGCGCAAGGTGATCACGCCGGCGGACGAGACGCAGGAACTGGAGCCCACGGATGGCGGGACTCTCCCGATGCCGCTGCCGCAACTGGTCGCCGCGGGCCGGCCTGCGAGGTCGGTGACCAGGGAGGTGCCGCTGGGCCGGGTGGCCGGAGCGCGCAGCGGTGACAAGGGCGGCGACGCGAACGTCGGGGTGTGGGTCCGAAGCGAGACGGCCTGGCGGTGGTTCGCGCACACGTTGACGGTCGAGAAGTTCCAGGAACTGCTGCCGGAGACGGCCGGCCTTCCGGTCACGCGGCACGTACTGCCGAACCTGTGGGCGCTGAACTTCGTCGTCAGCGGGCTGCTCGGCGAGGGGGTCGCGTCGCAGGCGCGGTTCGACCCGCAGGCGAAGGCGGTCGGGGAATGGCTGCGCTCGCGGTACATCGACGTACCGGAGGTGCTGCTGTGAGCGACTACCGGGACAGCGTGCGGCGGTTCATGAGCGCGGAGGTGCTGCCCAACCTCGACCGGTGGGAGCGGGACGGCGAACTGCCGCGCGAGCTGCACAAGAAGGCCGGCGCGATCGGCCTGCTCGGGGTCGCCTTCCCCGAGGCGGTCGGCGGAGGCGGCGGATCACTCGCCGACGCGATCGCCGTGGTCGAGGAGATGCACTACGCGGGCGGTTCCGGCGGACTGGTCGCGTCACTGCTGACCTGCGGTATCGCCCTTCCACATATTGTTGCTGCGGGCAATGAAGACCAGCTCGCGCGATGGGTCCGTCCGACGCTGGCGGGCGAGCTGATCGGCTCGTTGGCGATCACCGAACCCGACGGCGGATCCGACGTCGCCTCCCTCCGTACTACGGCCCGCCGCGACGGCGACCACTTCATCGTCAACGGCACGAAGACCTACATCACCTCCGGGTGCCGCGCCGACTTCGTCACCACCGCGGTCCGCACCGACGGGCCGGGCGCTCACGGGATCTCCCTGCTCGTGATCGAGCGCGGGACGCCCGGCTTCGAGGTGTCTCGCAAGCTGGAGAAGATGGGCTGGCTCTGCTCGGACACGGCCGAGTTGTCGTTCACCGACGTACGAGTTCCGGCGGCGAACCTGGTCGGCGTAGCGGGGTCGGGTTTCGTCCAGCTCGCGCAGAACTTCGTGGCTGAGCGATTGACGCTCGCAGTGCAGGCGTACGCCGGTGCGCAACGCGCGCTGGATCTCACCGTCGGGTGGTGCCGGGCGCGGGAGACCTTCGGGCGGCCGCTGATCTCGCGGCAGACCGTGCAGCACACGCTGACTGAGATGGCCCGGCGGATCGACGTCGCCCGGGTCTACGTGCACGAGGTGGTTCGCCGGGCCGAGGCGGGCGAGGACGTCATCGCGGAGGTGTGCTTCGCGAAGAACACCGCAGTCGAGGCCGGCGCGTGGGTTTGCGACCAGGCGCTGCAGTTGCACGGCGGCTTCGGGTACATGCGCGAGGCCGAGGTGGAGCGCCAGTACCGCGACCAAAGGATCCTCGCGATCGGCGGCGGCACGACGGAGATCATGACGAACTTGGCAGCCAGACGACTGGGGTTCACCGCATGACAGTCACGGACAACTCGCTTGGCAATCGTGAGGCGATGCTGGAGAAGCTCGCGGCGCTGGAAGCCGAGCATCACAAGGCGCTGGCAGGCGGTGGGGAGAAGTACGTCGAGCGGCACCACAAGCGCGGCAAGCTGCTAGCCCGGGAGCGGATCGAGTTGTTGCTGGATCCCGACACCGCGTTCCTGGAGCTGTCCCCGCTCGCGGGCTGGGGCAGCGACTTCACCGTCGGGGCGAGCCTGGTCACCGGAATCGGCGTGGTGGAAGGCGTCGAGTGCCTGATCACCGCGAACGACCCGACCGTCAAAGGCGGCGCGAGCAATCCGTGGACGCTGCGCAAGGCCCTGAGGTCGGACGAGATCGCCCGGGCGAACCGGCTGCCGGTGATCAGCCTGGTCGAGTCCGGGGGCGCGGATCTGCCGACGCAGAAGGAGATCTTCATCCCCGGCGGGGCGATGTTCCGGAACCTGACCCGGTTGTCGGCGGAGGGGATCCCGACGATCGCGCTGGTTTTCGGCAACTCCACCGCGGGCGGCGCGTACATCCCGGGCATGAGCGACTACGTGGTGATGGTCGACGGCGGCGCGAAGGTGTTCCTGGCCGGGCCGCCGCTGGTGAAGATGGCGACCGGCGAGGACGCGGACGACGAGTCGCTCGGCGGCGCCTCGATGCACGCCCGGACGTCGGGGCTGGCGGACTACTTCGCCGTGGACGAGCGGGACGCGATCCGGCTCGGGCGGCAGATCGTGTCCCGGCTGAACTGGAAGAAGCTCGGGCCGGCGCCGGCAGCGCAGTACGAGGAGCCCTTGCACGACACGGAGGAACTGCTCGGGATCGTGCCGGGCGATCTGAAGATTCCGTTCGACCCGCGGGACGTGATCGCCCGGGTGGTGGACGGGTCGGTGTTCGACGAGTTCAAGCCGTTGTACGGGTCCTCGCTCGCGACCGGCTGGGCGTCGGTGCACGGGTATCCGGTCGGCGTACTGGCGAACGCGCGGGGTGTGCTCTTCAGCGAGGAGTCGCAGAAGGCGGCTCAGTTCATCCAACTGGCGAACCGCGCGAACACGCCGCTGATCTTCCTGCACAACACGACGGGGTACATGGTCGGTCAGGAGTACGAGCAGGGCGGGATCATCAAGCACGGCGCGCAGATGATCAACGCGGTGTCGAACTCGAAGGTGCCGCACATCTCGATCCTGATGGGCGCGTCCTACGGGGCCGGGCACTACGGGATGTGCGGGCGCGCCTTCGATCCGCGGTTCCTGTTCGCGTGGCCGTCGGCGAAGTCCGCGGTGATGGGCCCGCAGCAGCTCGCCGGGGTGTTGTCGATCGTGGCGCGGGCCGCCGCGGCCGCGAAGAACCAGCCGTACGACGAGGACGGTGACGCCGCGATGAGGGCCTATGTCGAAGGTCAGATCGAGGCGGAGTCGCTGCCGATGTTCCTGTCCGGCCGGCTCTATGACGACGGCGTGATCGACCCGCGCGACACCCGCACCGTACTCGGCCTGTGCCTGTCCGCCATCCACTCGGCCCCGGTCGAGGGAACCCGCTTCGACGGCGCCAACTTCGGCGTCTTCAGGATTTGACGTCCCCTCCACCAAATAGGTGGAGGTTCCAACTACGCCCCCGAGGAGGTCGCGTGTCGAGGTTCACGATTCATTGGCTTGCCCATCGGCATGCCTCCTCGTGCAGTCACGGCCCGTCCGGCCGCGATATTCTTTGCAGCGTTGATGTCTGCGTCGTCTCGGTGACCGCATCTTCCGCACTCGAAAACCGCTTGACTCTTGCGGTTCTGTGGCGCGCGGTATCCACAAACAGAACATCTCTGGGAGGTGTAGTAGGCACTTACTCGCTCAACACGCCTTCCGGCCTTGTCTTCCAACCGACGGATCAGCAAACCCCATCCACTCGCAAGCATCCGCTTGTTGAGCTTGGCCTTGCGACTGGAGTGACGCGACGGAGCCTCCCGGGTGCCTCGGGCGGAGCGGGTCATGTTGCCAATCTGCAGATCTTCGACGCGGATGATGTCGAAACGTCGCGCGAGGTTCGTGCTGACCTTTTCTATCCAGTCCTTTCGGCGATCAACTTCTCTGGCTTTACTGCGGGCGAGGACCTGCAACACCTTGGCCCGTCGCTTCGATCCCCGTCGGGCTCGTGCGAGGCGACGCTGCTGCCTGGCGAAACGCTTCGCCTGCGATGGGCTCATGCTAGGACAGCGAAGCTGCTCGCCCGTCGACAGGGTGACCGAGTTGACAACCCCACGGTCGAGCCCGACCAAGGCCCGTGTCCCGGGGCCACGAACTGGCTCCGGGATCATCGCAAAGGCGATGTGCCATCTGCCGGCCGCGTCTCTCGTCACTCGATAGGACTTCGCCGGAGGAACGCTTCGGCTCCACCGAAATCGGACCCAGCCAGCCTTGGGTATGTAGACCAGTCCGTAGCGCTTGCTCACGCGCCGGACTTGGTTCGTGCGTACGGCGACGATCCGAAACCCCTCGTGGCGGCCCTTTTTCCGCCAGCCTGGTCGACCAGTCCGGCCCGCGGTGTGACCGGCCATGCATTTGGAGAAGTCACTGAGTGCTTGTTGCTGAACCGTGCACGATCCTGCGGCCAGCCAGCCGAATTCCTGTCTGGCTTCAGTCAGTTGCCTGCATTGTTCAGCGAGCCCAGGAGCTCTCGGCCGATCTCTTCGCCAATGAGAGTGCTGCTCCACCGCCAGATTCCACACGAATCGCGCATGCGAGCAGTGCTGAGACAACGTCCGTTCCTGCGCGGGTGCGGGATAGAGCCGGAACCTCGACATGCCATCAACCATCCCTCAGACCACCGACAGTTTCTGAACGGAGGAATGTGTCAGGCGACAGGTCGACGCTCATGATCACTCCGGCGCGAACGATCACCTCGGTACTGGTGGCGAATCGTGGCGAGATCGCCCGGCGGGTGTTCCGGACCGCGCGCTCACTCGGGCTGTCCACGGTGGCGGTGCATTCGAGCGCGGACGCGACCGCGCCGTACGTCGGGGAGGCGGACGCCGCGGTGCATCTTCCGGGCAACGCGCCGGGTGAGACCTATTTGCGAGCCGACCTGGTGATCGAGGCGGCGCGGCGGGCCGGGGCGGACGCGGTTCATCCGGGCTACGGGTTTCTGTCCGAGAACGCGCCGTTCGCGGCGGCGGTGGTCGAGGCCGGGCTGACCTGGATCGGTCCGCCGGTCGAGGCGATCTCGTCGATGGGCTCGAAGATCGAGGCGAAGAAGCTGATGGCGGCCGCCGGGGTTCCGGTGCTGGCCGAGCTGACGCCGGCGGAGGTCGATTCCAGCGATCTGCCGGTGTTGGTGAAGGCGTCGGCCGGTGGTGGCGGCCGCGGGATGCGCGTGGTGCACCGGTTGGAGGATCTTGCCGCCGAGATCGACGCGGCGTCCGCGGAGGCGTTGTCGGCGTTCGGCGACGGGACGGTGTTCTGCGAGCGGTATCTGGCGACCGGGCGGCACATCGAGGTACAGGTGCTGGCGGATCAGCACGGGACGGTGTGGGCGGTCGGCGAGCGGGAGTGCTCGATCCAGCGGCGGCACCAGAAGGTGATCGAGGAATCTCCTTCGCCTTTGGTGGAACGGCTTCCGGCGATGCGCGCCGAGCTGTTCGACGCGGCGCGGAAGGCCGCGGAGGCGATCGGGTACGTCGGTGCGGGGACTGTCGAGTTCCTGGCCGACGAGAGCGGGCGGTTCTACTTCCTGGAGATGAACACGCGGCTCCAGGTCGAGCATCCGGTGACGGAGTCGACGACTGGGCTGGACTTGGTCGCACTGCAGTTCGCGATCGCTTCCGGCGAGGCACTGGGTGGTGAGCCACCCGCTGCGGTCGGCTACTCGATCGAGGCGCGCTTGTACGCCGAGGATCCGGCGCGCGACTGGCAACCTCAGACCGGCACGCTGCATCGCTTCGAGCTACCCGGCTCAACCTTCGCCCCGGGCGGTCCGCGGGAGGGCATGCCGTGGGTGCGGGTGGACTCGGGCGTGGACAGCGGTTCGGAAATCTCGCCGTACTACGACGCGATGCTGGCGAAGGTGGTCGTTTGGGGCGCGACCCGGGGTGAGGCGGCAACCCGGCTGGCTGGGGAGTTGTCGAAGGCGAAGATCCACGGAGTGCGGACCAACCGGGACCTGCTGGTTCGGACCCTGCGACACCCCGCTTTCCTCGCTGGAGACACCGACACGGCGTTCTTCGAACGCCACGGCTTGAAGCGCGAGCCTGCCGCGACCGCGCGGAGTGCGGAGCCGGAGGTGGCTGGGCTGGCGGAACCGCTTGCTGATCCGGCGACGGAGGACTTGTCCGCGATAGTGGCTGCGCTGGCGGACGCCGCGAGGAGTCGGAGTCAGGCGAAGGTCCAGCGGGGGTTGCCTGCCGGATGGCGAAACTTGCCTTCCCAGTCCCAGAAGAAGGCGTACAGCGTCGGCGACTCGACGTACGAGGTGCATTATCGGGCGACCCGCGACGGGTGGGTTGTGGACGGTGATCTCGAGGTGGTGGACGTCAACTCCGAGCTGGTGGTGCTTGACGTCGGAGGCGTCCGGCGGAGGTTTGCGGTGGCGGCGTACCCGGGGTTGGTGTGCGTCGACTCCGCGCTGGGGTCGGTGGCATTGGCACCGGTAGAGCGGTTCCCGGATCCGGCGCAGCAGATCGCGGCCGGGTCGTTGGTGGCGCCGATGCCGGGGACGGTGATCCGAGTGGGCGTGGAAGCCGGGGACTCGGTCAAGCAAGGCGAGCCGCTGGTCTGGTTGGAGGCGATGAAGATGGAGCACACCATCTCCGCGCCGGCCGACGGAGTGGTGGTCGAGCTCGCGGTGAGTGCGGGGCAGCAGGTGGAGGTCGGCGCGGTGCTGGCCGTCGTACAGGGACCGGAAGGGGTGGACGGATGAGCTTCGTCGAGACCGAGGAACGCCGGGCGTTGCGGGCGGCGGTGAGCGAACTGGGCAAGAAATACGGGTACGCCTACTTCAACGAGCGGGCGCGCAGCGGCGGGCAGACCACCGAGCTGTGGCAGGAAGCCGGGAAGCTCGGCTACCTGGGCGTGAACCTGCCGGAGCAGTACGGCGGCGGTGGCGGCGGCATGGGCGACCTCTCGATCGTGCTGGAGGAGCTCGGCGCGGCCGGGTGCCCGTTGCTGATGATGGTGGTGTCGCCGGCGATCTGCGGCACGGTCATCTCCCGGTTCGGCACCGACGGGCAGAATGAGCGGTGGCTGCCGACGCTGGCCGACGGCACGACCACGATGGCCTTCGCGATCACCGAGCCGGACGCCGGGTCCAACTCGCACGGGATCACCACCACCGCCCGGCGTACGGACGCGGGCTGGTCGTTGTCGGGCCGGAAGGTCTACATCTCCGGGCTCGACGTGGCCAAGGCCGTGCTCGTCGTCGGGCGGACCGAGGACGCCAGGACCGGCAAGCTCAAACCCGCTCTGTTCATCGTGCCGACCGATGCCGACGGCGTCGAGTTCCAGCGGATCGAGATGGACCTGATCAGCCCGGACAAGCAGTTCGCGCTCTTCCTCGACGACGTCCGGCTACCGCCCGAGGCGCTGGTCGGCTCGGAGGACGCGGGTCTGATGCAACTCTTCGCGGGGCTCAATCCCGAGCGGATCATGGCGTCGGCGTTCGCGATCGGGATCGGCCGGCACGCCCTCGGCAAGGCCGTTGCCTATGTCAAGGAACGCCAGGTCTGGAAGACCCCGATCGGCGCCCACCAGGGGATCGCGCACCCGCTGGCCCAGTGCAAGATCGAGCTGGAGCTGGCCCGGCTGATGATGCAGAAGGCCGCCGCCCTGTACGACGCCGGTGACGACCTCGGCGCGGGGGAGGCCGCGAACATGGCCAAGTACGCCGCCGGCGAGGCGACCGCCCGCGCCACCGACCAGGCCGTCCAGTCGCTCGGCGGCAACGGCATGACGGTGGAGTACGGCGTGGCGTCGCTGGTCAACGCCGCCAGGGCCAGCCGGATCGCTCCGGTCAGCCGGGAGATGATCCTCAACTTCGTCGCGCAACACAGCCTTGGTCTACCGAAGTCCTACTAGCTGTGCACGAGACACCCCGCCGCAATCAGACATCGTCGTCCGCACCTGACAGGCCGAGCAGAGAGGACCCCGCCAGTGGTCATCCAGAGTGAGTTCCCACCCGTCGAGATCCTGGACGTGCCGATCCACGACGCCGTGCTCGGCCGCGCCCAGGAGTACGGCGACCGGCCGGCCCTAGTGGACGGTGTCAGCGGTCGCGAGATCAGCTATGCCCAGCTCGACGGGATGAGCCGGCGGATGGCCGCCGGGTTCGCCGAGTCGGGTATCAAGCACGGCGACACGATCGCGCTGTACAGCCCGAACACGATCATCTATCCGGCGGTCTTCTACGGCGCGACCCGGGCCGGCGCCACCGTCACGACGGTCAACGCGCTCTACACCGCGAACGAGTTGCACAAGCAACTGGTGGACTCGAAGGCGAAGTTGCTGGTGACGATCTCGCTCTTCCTGCCGGTCGCGACGGCCGCGGTGGAAGGCACCGACGTCGAGGAGATCCTGGTCTGCGACGCGGCCGAGGGATACCGGTCGGTGATGGACCTGATGGCGACCACCGCGCCCGAGCCGGTGGTGGAGATCGACCCGGCCAACGACGTCGCGGTCCTGCCGTATTCGAGTGGCACCACCGGTGCGGCCAAGGGCGTGATGCTCACCCATCGCAACATCGCGACGAACATCTCCCAGGCCGAGCCGACGATCCAGGTCGGCGAGAACGAGCGGATCATCGCGATCCTGCCGTTCTTCCACATCTACGGGCTGACCGTGCTGATGAACCTGCCGCTGCGGCTCGGGGCGACGGTGGTGGTGCTGCCGAAGTTCGACCTGGAGCAGTTCCTGACCGTGCTCGACGAGCAGAAGATCACCCGGGCCTTCGTGGCGCCGCCGATCGTGCTCGCGCTGGCCAAGCACCCGGCCGTCGACAACGTGGACCTGTCTGCGCTGAAGTACGTCACGTGTGCCGCGGCTCCGCTGGACGGCGACCTGGCCGAGGCGTGCGCGAAGCGGCTGGGGTTGCACGCGGTGCTGCAGGCCTATGGAATGACCGAGCTCTCGCCGGGGACGCACTCAGTACCGCAGGATGCCATCGATCCGCCGTCCGGCGCGGTGGGCAAGCTGTTCCCGTCGACCGAGATGCGGCTGGTCGGTGCCGACGGCGACGACGTACCCGAGGGCGAGTCCGGCGAGATCTGGATCCGCGGCCCACAGGTGATGAAGGGGTATCTCGGCCGGCCCGCGGAGACCGACGCGACGATCGACCCGGACGGCTGGCTGCACACCGGCGACATCGGCCGGGTGGACGAACGCGGCTACCTGTACGTCGTGGACCGGGTCAAGGAGCTGATCAAGTACCACGGGTACCAGGTGCCGCCGGCCGAGTTGGAGGCGGTGCTGCTGACGGACGACCGGATCGCCGATGCCGCCGTGATCGGAGTACAGGCTGAGGGCAACGAGGTACCGAAGGCGTTCGTGGTGCCGATGCCGGGGGTCTCGCTGACCGCTGAGGACGTGATCCAGTACGTCGCGGAGCGGGTGGCGCCGTACAAGAAGATCCGGCAGGTGGAGTTCATCGACGCCGTCCCGAAGGCCGCTTCGGGCAAGATTCTGCGGCGCGAGCTGAGGGCAAGGGAGGCGACGCGTGAGTGATCTGGCCGGCCGGACCATCCTGATGTCCGGCGGCAGTCGCGGGATCGGCCTGGCGATCGCGCTCCGGGCCGCCCGCGACGGCGCGAACGTGGCCCTGCTGGCGAAGACCGCCGAGCCGCATCCGCAACTGCCGGGCACGATCTACACAGCCGCCGCGGAGATCGAGGCGGCCGGCGGGCGGGCGTTGCCGATCGTCGGTGACGTCCGCTCGGACGAGTCCGTCGCCGAGGCGGTACGGCGTACGGCCGAGGAGTTCGGCGGGATCGACATCGTCGTGAACAACGCCTCCGCGATCGACCTCACGCCGACCGCGGACATCGCGATGAAACGGTACGACCTGATGCAGGACATCAACGCGCGCGGCACGTTCCTGCTGTCCAAGTCGTGCATTCCCTGGCTCCGCAAGTCCCCCGCCGGACACATCCTGACGCTGTCGCCTCCGCTCAACCTGGATCCCCGCTGGGCCGGTGGACACCTCGCGTACACGATGGCGAAGTACGGGATGAGCCTGACGACGCTGGGGCTGGCCGAGGAGCTCAAGGGCGACGGGATCTGCGTGAACTCGCTCTGGCCGCGCACGCTGATCGCCACCGCGGCTGTGCAGAACCTGCTCGGCGGCACCGAGGCCAGCAAGAGGTCGCGGAGTCCGGAGATCGTGGCGGACGCGGCGTACGTCGTACTGACGGGGCGGCGGACCGGGGAGTTCCTGATCGATGATGAGGTTCTTGCCGGGGCAGGGGTGACGGACTTTTCGCAGTACAGGCTGGGTGCGAGTGAGGCGGAGTTGGCGCCGGACATCTTCCTGGAGTCGCAGTGAGCGAGGCCCTGCGGGAGCCGCAGCAGGACCGGAGCCGGGCCACCCGGCAGAAGCTCCTGGAAGCGGCGCTGGAGTCCCTGGCCGAGGTCGGGTACGCGGCGACCACTGTCGCCGTGGTCGCCGCTCGGGCCGGGGTGTCGCGGGGTGCTGCGCAGCACCACTTTCCGACGCGGGCGGACCTCTTTGCGGCGGCTGTGGAGTACATGACCGAGGTGCGGCTGGCGGAGATTCGTCAGCAGGCCGGGCGGCTGCCCAGCGGTGAGGGGCGGACAGAGGCGATCGTCGGGATGCTGGCGGACGTCTATACGGGTCCGCTGTTCCGGGCTGCGCTGCATCTGTGGGTTGCGGCTTCTACTGAGGAGCCGCTGCGGCAGCAGATCGTGCGGCTGGAAGCTCACGTCGGGCGGCAGGCGCACCGGGCGCTGCTGGAGGTGCTGTCGGTCGATGAGCGGACTCCTGGGGTCCGCGAGACCGTGCAGGGTGTGCTGGACATGGCTCGAGGACTGGGGCTTGCCGACCTGCTCACTGACGATGCGCCGCGGCGGCGAGGGATCGTGCGGCAGTGGGCGCACATCCTCGACCAGGCGCTAGTTGCTGCGCGCTAGTTGTCGGCGAGCGGCTCGGGCCGCGACTCGCTCGTCTACTTTCTGTGCCAGCGCATCAGGGTCGCAGTCGGCCAGATGGTCGCGGACGAGCAGGTGGATGAACGCGTACTCGCCTCGGCCGGTCCGGGCCAGGACGTAGCGGTCGGCGGCGTACCGGAGGAAGGAGCGGAGCCGCCAGGGCAGGTAGCCGCTCCACCGGAGCAGGAAGCCGTGCAGCAACCGGGAGAATCCGCCCGCGAAGAACGGCGCCCGCCGCCGCCAGGCCTTGGCGGCGAACCCACCAGCCAGTACTCCGAGGACTGCCTCGGGCCCACCGAGTCCAGCACCCAGTACGGCGGCCGCCAGCACCGCCGCGAGGACACCCGCCGCCACCCAGGGGTCCATCCGCCAGATCGCCTGCCGGGTCTCCTGAGACTCGTGCGGGCCGTGCGGGTGCACCTGGTGATCCAGTGGCAGCGCCTTCACGAAGCGGATGCCCTGGGCAACCATCAGGCCGATCGCGGTGCCGGTGACGAAAGCGCTGGGATCGTCCGCCCAGGAGAAGACCAGGACGCTGAGCACGGTCACGGTGATCAGTCGGCCACTGAGGAGGAACCGTCGCTGGTTGCCGGGCGACAGGATGAACTCCA
The DNA here is from genome assembly GCF_039530625.1 of Kribbella sancticallisti. Taxonomy (NCBI): domain Bacteria; kingdom Bacillati; phylum Actinomycetota; class Actinomycetes; order Propionibacteriales; family Kribbellaceae; genus Kribbella; species Kribbella sancticallisti. The sequence continues at coordinate 54,632 of NZ_BAAAOS010000017.1, forward strand.
GCCCGTAGGAGGCACCTACGATCGCCGCCTGTGCCGCCAGAGCCAGCCAGGGCGGCAGCACCGACACCACGCCGACCACCAGATAGATCGACGCCGTGCCGGCGACCAGGCTCGCTGCGACCATCACCGCGGCCAGTAGAGCTCGCGGCTGCTGCTGGCGGTCCTGCAGGACCCACCAGGTCCGTGGGTGCACGTGGACCAGGATGAGTCCGTACGCGCCGACGGCCAGCCCCGCCGGTACGCCGTACAGGATGGTGGTGGCGAGGGTGGCTCCAGCGGTGAGGCCGGCGAACAGGGCCGGTAGGCAGACCATGTGGGCCAGGAAGGTGACAGCCGGTAGGTCCAGGCCGTACCAACCAGTGGGAGTCAGGCGGCGCGGGATGGCGATCTGGTCGCCGGCCCGGGTCTTGCTCCACCAGGCGAGGCACCACAGCGAGCGGACCGCCGCGCGTGAGCCGTACTGACGGCTGGTCGGCCGGTAGCGGGCGAGGACCTCGGAGACGTAGGTGTCGAACAACTCCCGGCGGTGGTCCTCTACCGCGCCTGCTGCGATGTCCCGCGCGTCCCGGCCCTGGTAGGCGAGCGCGACCACGTTGAGCATCAGCGGGGAGTTGATCAGGTCCCAGAGGTCGTCGTCCTGCTCGATCGCGGCTCGGGCGCCGGCCAACTCCTGGCCGACGGCGGCGAAGTAGTCGAGCACCTGCTGGCGTCCGAGCGGGCGGATGTGGACAGCGCCGTACAGGCGGAGTGGTTGCGGTAGCTGCTCGTAGTCCTGGATGCGGCAGGTGACAGCCAGTTGGCCGATCAGGTAGCGGCGACGGAGTTCTTCCAGCACTGTGGCGAGCTTCTCCCGCTGCTGGCTGGCGATCTCGTCCACACCGTCCAGGAGGAGGCAGAGCTTGCCCTTGCGTAGCCAGATCCGCCCTACCGCTGCGGGGATCTGGTAGCGGCCGTCGAGTTCGTCCAGTAGCCAGCGGACGAATCCGGCGAGCAGCGCGCTGTCGCCGGGGTCGTCGTACTCGCGCCTGGTGTTGGCCGCAGTGCTCCAGCCGGCCAGGTCCACCAGCACCGGGATGGGTTGGTCCGGATTGCTGCGGGCCTTCTCAGCGAGGGTCCGCGCCAGGTCCAGGAGCAGAGTGGTCTTGCCTGCACCTGGCGCGCCGAGAATCAGCATCGAGTCCTGCAGATCGTCGAAGACGGCCGCGACATCGGCGTTCTCCCGCACCTCCGTGAGGCTGCCGCCGATCGGCTGCACCAGCAGGTCGTACGGGCGGACCACCGCGTCCGGGCGCTCGTCGAGGGCCAGCGCGAGGCGGGTCTTCGAGGCGAGCGAGCCGGCCACCCGGTCATCGAGGTAGCGCTGGACGCGGGCCAGGGCATTCGGGCGGTTGCGGGGTTGGTCGGCCGACCTGGCGTTGTGGCTGACCGTGCGGCGGCTGCGGAACTCGATCAGGCCGGTGACGATCGCGACCAGCCAGAGCAGGCCGATGACCGGCCAGGTCCAGTCGACGTACGGCTCGAGGAAGGCCGGAGCGGTGCCGCCGGTGCCCACGTTGATGGCGATCGGCAGCAGCACCAGGGTCAGCGAGATGGTGAGGACCAGCACGATGACCCTCAGCAGCCCGTGGATCCTCACCCACGGAGCGTATCGAGCCAGCGGTCCGCCCGTACGGTTCAGCGTTTCATCTGGTGATTGTCCGGTCAGGGAATCGTTCTCCCATCGCGTAAGTTGCCATTTGTCATGACTACTGAGCGGATCGACCGGGCCAGTGTGGGGCTGCGGTCCGAGCGAGGGCCGATCCTGCTCGCGGTGATGCTGAGCGTCGGGCTGGTGGCGATCGACGCGACCATCCTGGCCACCGCCGTTCCGTCGGTGGTCGAGGACCTCGGCGGCTTCACCCAGTTTCCCTGGCTGTTCTCGATCTACCTGCTCGCCCAAGCGATCTCGGTACCGATCTACGGCAAGCTCGCCGACCTGCGCGGCCGCAAGCCGCTGATGCTGCTCGGAGTCGCGCTGTTCGTGCTCGGCTCGGTGCTCTGCGGCTTCGCCTGGAGTATGCCGGCGCTGATCGCGTTCCGGCTGATCCAGGGCCTCGGCGCGGGGGCGATCCAGCCGATCGCGATGACGATCGTCGGCGACATCTACTCGGTGGCCGAGCGGGCCAAGGTGCAGGGCTACATCGCCAGCGTCTGGGGCATCGCGTCGTTCGTCGGCCCGACGCTGGGTGGCGTCTTCTCCGACTTCGTCTCCTGGCGGTGGATCTTCTTCGTGAACGTCCCGCTCGGGGTCGCCGCCGGCTGGGTGCTGTTCCGGCGGTTCCACGAGGACGTCAAGCAGACCACCCGGCACAAGATCGACTACGCGGGCACGATCCTGCTCGCCGTCGGCGGTTCGCTGTTGCTGCTCGGTCTGCTCGAGGGCGGCGTGATGTGGGCCTGGGACTCGCCCACCAGCATCGCGATCCTGGCCGTGGCCGCGCTGCTGCTGGTGGTCTTCGCCTTCGTCGAGCGACGTGCTCCCGAGCCGGTCCTGCCGCTGTGGGTGCTGGGACAACGCGTCCTGAACTCGGCGAACTCGTCCGCGCTGCTGATCGGCGTACTGATGATCGGGCTCGCGACGTACGTGCCGCTGTACGCGCAGGGGGTGCTCGGGACGTCCGCGCTGGTCGCCGGGTTCGCGCTCGCGGCGATGACGCTGGGCTGGCCGATCGCGGCGTCCTTCGCGGGGCGGATCTACCTGCGGGTCGGGTTCCGCACCACGATGGTGATGGGCTCGGCGATCGTGGTGATCGGCGCGGGCCTGCTGCTGACGGTGACCCCGGACAGCTCGGTGCTCTACCTGGCCCTGGCCTGCTTCGTGATCGGCATCGGCCTCGGCTTCTCGGCTTCACCCGGCGTCGTCGCCGCCCAGTCCTCGGTCGACTGGAAGAGCCGGGGTGTCGTGACCGGCGCCAACATGTTCGCCCGCTCGGTGGGCAGCGCGGTCGGCGTCGCCATCTTCGGCGCCGTCGCGAACGGCGTAGTCGCCTCCCGCCTCGGCAACAGCCACGACGACCTCGCACACCTCCCGGGCGAGATCCTCGCCCCAGCCATCCACGACGTGTACTACGGCGCCGCAGCCGCCGCGGTCCTCCTGGTAGTAGCCGTCCTCTTCATGCCCAACCGAGTAGTCGAACAACCCCCGCAACTAGGCGCCGCGGGATTCGGCTACTCGGCGGAGCCAGTAGCGGAACCAGTCGGGGCCGTAGGGGATGTAGACGCGGGTGGGGATGTCGCGGGCGTGTAGGTCGTCGAGCACTTCGGGGCGGACTCCTAGTAGTTGCTCGACGGGGACGGGGCCGAGTGAGAGCAGGACTGCCTCGCGGAGGCGGCCGTCGTGGGTGGCCAGGGACCAGCGGGCGCCGGAGGCCGCTAGCTGGTGGGCCAGGCGGAGGTACGCGATGTCTGTGGGTTCGCCGTACGGGTGGGCGCCGGCGGCTTCGATGTACGCGCCCTTGACGAGACGAATCTGTACTCCGGCGGAGGCGAGGCGGTCGATGTCTTCCGGGGAGCGGAGGAGGTTCGCCTGGACCGTAGCGCCGAGGCGGTCGGCCAGGCCGCGGCCGGCGACTTCGAGGACGCACTGCAGGATCTTGTCGGTGCTAGCGGTGTCCTCGGCGCCAATCTGGAGCAGGCGGCCGGGTGGGAGTGCTTCCGCGATCCTGGCGACCTGATCGGCGGCACCGGCCGGGTCTACGTCCAGGGCGAGGTGCGAGAGGTCCAGGGACAGCCAGACGTCAGCGGGTGGCGCCGGGACCAGCTTGGTCAGCTCTACGTATTCGTCGGCGACGCGGACAGCCTCAGCCGGGTCAGTGGACATCTCGCCGAACAGGTCGAGGCTGATGCCGTGGCCCTTGCCCAGCTGCTCGCCTGCGACCGTCAGCGCCTCGTCCCGGGTCCGCCCGGCCACATAGCGGGAGGCCGCGCGCCAAGCGTTCTCCTCACCGCCCGGCACACCCTTCACCAGTTGCTCGAGTCGCTCGTTGGTCGCCAGCTTGAAGAGGATCGCCCGGTCCGCACGCATACCGCCGAGTCTGCCAGCCCCTAAGGGCATCGGAGCGACCAGAGCCATCGCGGTGAGGCCGAGGAGGACCGCTCGGCCGACGTATTTCGGTGCGCTGGAAACGGGGGCTGAGTTTAGGTTGTTGGTCATGCGGCCAGTGGATTGTGTTGGGGCTTTGATCCAGGACGAGCAGCACCGGGTGTACGTGCACCGCCGTACTGCGGAACGCAGGTTGTTCCCGGGGATCTGGGACATCGTCGGCGGGCACCTGGAGGACGGGGAGACGCCGGAGCAGGCGCTGGTCCGGGAGGTCGAGGAGGAGACCGGGTGGCGGGTCCGGGGCATCGTGGCCGCAGTCGCCGACTGGGAGTGGGAGTACGAGGGCCGGGTGCGCCGGGAGCTCGACTACCTGGTGACGATCGACGGCGACCTGGGTCAACCGCGCCTCGAAGAGGGCAAGCACGACGCCGGTGCGTGGGTCGGGCCGGACGACCTCGAACTGCTGATGGTGAACCGGACCGACGGGGATCGCCGGTTGCGGGACATCGTGGCGCACGCGGTCCGGACCAGGTTCACGGAGCGGCTGCGGCTCGAGCCGATCACCGGACCCACCGCGGTCCTCACCGGACATGTAGCGGACCTCGAGGTCGTGCACGCGGACCCGTGGGTGGCTCAGTGGTACGGCGGCGCGTGGTCTCCCGAGGAATCTGCGCGGCGGGCGGCGGAGTACCAGGGCCGGTGGGAAGCCAACAGCGTGAGCAAGTGGATCGCGTACGAGCGGTCGACCGGTGAACTGGTCGGTCGTGGCGGGCTGGACAGGCTGAGCGGGGAGTACGCCGAGAGGATCGCCGCGGTCCTGGACGACGGCGGCGAGTGGACGGCGGATCGACTGGAACTGGGATGGGCGCTGCGCGGTGAGTTCCGCGGTCGGGGATTCGCTTCCGAGATCGGCCGGGCTGGGCTCGACTTCGCCACCGGAACGCTGGGCGCGCGGTCGGTGATCGCCTTCACCGAGCGGCACAACGAGGCGTCGCGCGCCGTGATGGAGCGGCTCGGGATGAAGCACGCCGGCGAGATCCAGGCCGAGGGCCGGCCCGGGGTCCACCCGGACGCGCCTTTCGCTGTCTACCTGACCCGCACCGGAGATGGCTCCGCTGTGTGACCGCCCAGGCGCGGCGGTCACACAGCGGAGTCGGCCACCTCGGAGGATGACTGGTGGTGAGGTGTCACCAGTCATCGGCCCCCGCCCGGCCCGAGGTGTCGGCCAGGAGGTGGTTGGAACGGCTGGGCGGCGGCGATACAGGGACTCAGCCGCCGGCCCAGCCGGGCCGATGGGCGGTGCGGTCCGGAGCTGAGGAGTGCCCCGGACCGCACCTCGGGTTTTGTCCGGAGCTGAGGAGTGCCCCGGACCTTCAATCGCCACTCCTGGATGTGAGGAGACCCCAGGAGCAACCGCCAGGGTCTGAGGAGGACCCGGCGAGCTTTGGTCAGTTGTCCGCTTCCTGCTGCGGACCGAGTACGTCGTTGGTGACCCGGAGACCAGCGAACCGCCTCCGCATCGCCTGCTCGTACCGCGCTGCCAGCGGTGGTTCCGCCACGTACTGCGCGATCACGTGCTCGCCGAACCAGACCCGCACTCTGCGCCGGTGCTGCCTCGACGTCATCTCCGCAACAGTCACTGCTTGCTCACCCCGTAACTCTGAGCCCTTGCAACCAGTTGGACTTACTGGTTGTCATGGCAGTAATGGTGCACAAGCCGACCGTGACCGCTCTAGGACCTGGACCGGACCTTTGCCGGACCTCTTCAGGACATCTGGGGGACTGCACCTTGTCGTGGGGCATGAGTCGAGACAACGTCTTCACTGACGTGAACGGGAGGAACGATGGCGGGTAGGTATACGCCGCGGACGGTTCTGGCGCACCTGATCCAGCGCCGGAACCAGACCTACTCCGAGATCGTCGCCGAGTTCGTCGAGCTGGGTGGAACCATCACCGAGCGGCACCTGCGGCGCCTCGCATCGGGCGAGCGCGCAGGGACCACTCCACAGACCCGGCGCACCCTGCAACGCATGTTCGGCAAGCCGGTCGAGGAGCTTCTCGCCCCGTACGTCCCCGAGCAGGCCGCTCAGGTGGTGCCTGCTGCGAGTGGACGGATCACGACAGGTAATGAGATGGAGGTTCTCGACATGGCTGCCAGCCGTGCGCGGGCATTCGCCCTCGCGGCCCAGACCGGTCTCGGTAGCGAGGCTATGGAACAGGTGTACGACGATGTGAGACACGTTGCGAAGGCCTACCCGCAGCGCCCGCTCCCGGAGATCCTCGGCCAACTGGTCGAGACCCAGGACCTTGTCTTCGCACTGCTGGAGAGCCGGCAGCGTCCGGAACACCTGCGGCAGCTGTACTTCCTCGGCGGCGTGACCGGTGGTCTGCTCGCCAAGGCGTCCCACGACCTCGGTAACCCGCACGCCGCCCTGACCCAGGCCAGGACGGCCTTCATGTGCGCCGACAACGCCGACCACCACGGGCTGCGCGCCTGGGTCCGCGGCCTGCAGTCGCTGGTGTCCTACTGGGCCGGCAACCCGCACGACTCGGTCCGCTACGCCCAGCTCGGCGCCGGTTATGCCGAGCAGGCCAACAGCACCACCGGCGTCTGGCTCCCGGTGAGCGAGGCCCGCGCCTGGGCCGCGCTGGGCAACGCGGACGCCACCCGGGCCGCACTGGAGCGGGCGGAGGACGCCTGGAACTCGGTCCAGAACGACGACCTCGACGAGATGGGCGGCCTCTGCACCTTCGGCCGCAACCGCCAGCTGTACTACGCGGCCGACGCGCTCGCGTGGCTCCCCGGCGAGGTGGAGACCGCCCAGCGGTACTCCAGCCAGGCCGTCGACGCCTACACCGACCAGACGCACCCCGAGTGGGCCTTCGGCGACGCCGCCGGCAGCCACGCCGCCATGGCCATCAACCGGATCGCGAACGGTGAGCTCGACGGTGCGGCGGATGCGATCGCCCCGGTCCTCGGCCTGCCCGCGGAGCGCCGGATCAACGGTGTCGTGCACTCGGCCCGCCGGGTCCACCAGGCGCTGCGCCAGTCCGGCCGCGCCGACGACGCCCGCGAACTGCAGGAAGAGATCGAACTGTTCACCCGTACGCCGATGCAGACCTTCCCCCGGTAGCGGCCGGGGATGGATCCGCTCACCGGCGAGGCCACCAGGCTGCGCGAGTTCCGGCAGGAGGACCTGGACGACTATCTGGCCATTGTCGGCGACGACCGGGTGACGACCTGGATGTCCTTCGACAGCCGGGACCGTGAAGCCGCGCAGAAGGCGCTGACCGCCATTCTCGACCGGGCCCGGCAGACCGAACGCCCCGACTACCTGCTCGCCGTCACCCGCCTGGACGACGACAGGTTGATCGGCTTCGCCCGGCTCGGACCCACCGGAGTGCGGGCCGCACACCTTGGTTATGCGATCGGCGCGGATCACTGGGGCCGCGGCTACGCGACCGACGCTTCCCGGACGCTGGTGAGGTTCGCCTTCGAGGAGCTTGGTCTGCACCGCGTCAGCGCCGCGATCGGCCCGGAGAACCTGGCCTCGGTCGCCGTGGTGAAACGCCTCGGCTTCAGCTACGAGGGCCGCATCCGCCACCACGTCTTCACCAACGACGCCTGGCGCGACTCCCTGCTCTACTCGTTGCTCGAGAACGAACTCCGCCTCGGCTGACAGTTCACCCGGCGCACACCTTCCGGTCATCGGAAGCCTTGACAGTGCTTGTCAGCACAAGAAAGGTTCCCCGACATGGCTGAGCAGCAGGTGCCCGAGTGGGCCGACCCGTCCGTTCCCGAGGAAGCGCTGGATGCCCAGGGGGTGTCGCGGCGCAACCTGATCCGCGGTGCCGGATTGCTGGGCGCGGGGTTCGCGGCAGCCGGGGTTGGAGCCAGTGAGGCCGCAGCGACCACCGGTACGGCGTACGCGGGTGGCGGCTCGTCCGGGGATCCTGAGCTCGTCTACCTGGTCGGGGATCACCATGTGCACAGCAGGTACAGCCACGACGCGAAGTACGACTTCACCCAGCTCGCGCAGCGCGGGGCGCAGTACGGGCTGGACTGGATGGCGTTCACGGAGCACAGCAACTTCGGCCACGCCGACAAGGGCGCGCAGGCGGAGAACGCCGAGGTGCTGAAGGCGCGGGTGGAGAACCCGCGGATGCTGATCTTCCAGGGCCTCGAGTGGTACATCCCCGCGGCCGAGCACGGCACGGTCCTGGTCGCGCCAGGACCGAACAACGTCGCGCTGCTCCAGCAGTTCGAGCGCGAGTACGACGGCAAGCTCACCGGCCGCTCGGGCGATACCCCGGAGAACGAGCAGCACGCTCTCAAGGCGCTGCAGTGGCTCGCTCAGCAGCGGCAGCGCGGGTTCGTCGACGACGTCCTGGTGGTGGCGAACCACCCGCTGCGGCTCGGCATCGACGCCCCGCACGAGCTGCGCGGCTGGCGCGACTCGGGCGTCTGCATCGGGATGGAAGGCGCGCCGGGCTCGCAGGGCGACGCCGATCCGGCCTGGGTCGCCTTCCGCGGCGCCACCAACGCGCAGCGCGGCGAGTACGTGAACAGCCCCGGCGCCGGAAGCTTCGCGGGCTACCCGAATGACGCCTACCGCACGTACGGCGGGTTCGACTGGGCTACCGCGACCGTGGGCGGCTTGTGGGACGCCATGCTCGCCGAGGGCCAGTTGTTCTCGATCACCTCGAACAGCGACAACCACCGGACGATCTGGGACACCTGGAGGGACGGGGAGTTCCCACCCGGGCAGAACTTCGACTCACTCGGCTGGAAGCCTTCCCCGACCGACTCGGGTGTGCCACAGCCGGGGAGCGACTTCTGGCCGGGGCAGTTCAGCCGGACGCACGTGGGCGTGACGAAGTACGGGTATCTGGAAGTGATGGCCGGACTGCGGGCCGGACGGGTCTGGGTCGACCACGGGCAACTGGTGGACGGCATCGACGTACGGGTGGCTCCGGCCGGCTCTGCGCGGCGTGGCGTCACCCTGGGCGGCCGGTTGCGGGTGCACCGCAACGAGCGGCTGGAACTGCGGGTCACCGTGACTAGTGCGACCAGGCCGAACTTCCACGGAGTACTGCCTCGTCTTGCGCACCTGGACGTCATCCGCGGAGCAGTGACCGGTACTGCGCCCGACAAGGACACCTGGCGTGCTCCAGACACCCGGGTGGTCGAGCAGGTCGACGTACACCGTAAGACCGGCACCTACACGCTGCGCATCCCTCTTGGACGGGCAGAGCGGTCCCACTATCTCCGCCTGCGAGGTAGCGACGGCAAGCGGAACGGTCCCGGGTACTTGGGTCGCCACATCGACCCGGCCGGCCCGATCCAGCACCCGACCAACGACGGCGACCCGTGGCTCGACACCTGGCTCTACACCAACCCGGTGTTCGTCGAAGTTGTGCACTGATGGTCCACGGCTTGGAGTGGTGGGGAGACTGGATACATGTCCGCCACCGCGCAGGAGAGCATGCTCGACCCGCTGAGGGACGGCTTGGCTCGGATGATCATGACCAAGATCGCCGGACCGGACCCGCGCTCGGCTCGGGACAGTATTCACAACACCCCTGGGCCTAGGTGGTTCGCGCCGGACCGGCCGATCCGGCGGGTGCACGGCGACGCGTCGATGTTCGCCGGCGGGCTCAGAGCGCTCCTGCTGCAGTCGCTGCATCCGTCGGCGATGGCGGCGGTCTCGGCGCACTCCGGCTACCGCGGCGACCCGTGGGGCCGGCTGCAGCGGACCAGCTACTTCCTGGCAGTCACGACGTACGGCGCTGCGCCGGACGCGGAGGAGGCGGTCGCCCGGGTGCGGGCTGTCCACGAGCGGGTGCGGGGCACCAGCCCAGACGGGGTCCGCTACCACGCATCGGACCCGCATCTCCTGAAGTGGGTGCACTTGGCGGAGGTGGACAGCTTCCTGGCCGCCCATCAGCGGTACGGCGCTGCGCCGCTGGACGTCACCGAGAGGGACGGGTACGTCGAGGACACCGCCCGAGTGGCTCGTGCGCTGGGTGTGGTTGATCCACCGACCAGTGAGGTGGAGCTGCGCCAGATGCTGGACGAGTACCGGCCGGAGCTCCGGGGGACCACAGAGGCTCGTCAGGCAGCTCGGTTCATCCTGGTGCATCCACCGGTGCCGTGGGCCGCGAGGCCGGCGTACGGGGTGCTGACAGCGGCGGCGGTGGGCCTGCTGCCCTGGTGGACGCGCTGGCCGCTACGGCTGCCGCTCCTGCCTCTTGCCGAGGGCACGGTGGTCCGGGCTGCGGGCGATGGGCTGACCCGGACGATCCGGTGGGCGCTGACGTCACCGACGCTGGGCGAGATCCCCTCCGAGAATGTCGACAAAGCTCCCCGCTGACGACGACTTTCGGCCAGCGGAGCGCCTGAGGCGCTGAAAGCTACCGTGCGCCGGTAGTTTGGTCCTGTGCCGCTGCGCCCGAATCGCCCGCTGCCGCTTGCTACGCCGGCGGGGGTCGAGGTGCTGACCAGGATCCTGACCCAGGGACCGATTCCGCGCGTCGAGATCGCCCGGCGGACCCGGCTCTCGCAAGCCGCCGTCACCAAGGCTGTCGCGCCGCTGATCGAGGCCGGGTTCGTGACGGACCAGCCGGTCGCAGTACCGGCTGATGAAGCGGCGGAGGGCCGGGCCGAGCTGGGGATCGGGCGGCCGGTCAGTCCGCTGACGGTGGTCGCGGACAGCATCTCGGTGATCGGGCTGAAGGTGACGCCGACGGATCTGATCGGCGTGACGACGGACTTCCGCGCCGGCATTCGCGCGGTGCGGCATCAGCCGCTGACGGACACCTCCGCTGAGGCGGTGCTCGCACGGCTGGCCGATCTCGCGACCGAGTTGATCGGCACGCTCGACGATCCGACGGATCCGGCCGGGCCGTTGATCGGGATCGGCGTCGCGGTTTCCGGGGATGTGGACGCGCGGCACGGGGTGGTGCGGGACTCGCCGTTCATGGGCTGGCGGGACGTGCCGGTGGCGTCGCTGCTGGCGGAGAAGTTGCAGATGCCGGTGGTGGTGTCGAACGACGTACGGGCGTTGACGGTCGCTGAGCACTGGTTCGGTGTGGGGGTTGATGCGGACTCGTTCGCGGTGGTGACGATCGGGTCCGGTGTCGGGTGCGGGCTCTACATCAACGGCGAGGTCGTCTCTGGCGCGCATGGTGTCTCGGGCGAACTCGGGCATCTGCCGTTGGCGCCGGGAGATCTCGTCTGCACCTGTGGACGGCGTGGGTGCGTCGAGACGGTCGCGTCGTCGGACGCGATCCTCGCGCGAGTGCGCGAGACGACCGGCCGGCCGGAACTGGATCTATCTGGTGCGATCGAACTGGCGCACTCAGGTGACGAGCACGCCCGCGAGGCCTTCGACCGAGCCGGCGAGGTGATCGGCTCGGCTCTCGCCGCGATGGTGAACCTGGTTGGTCCGGAGTTGGTCGTCATCGCCGGTGAAGGTGTCGCCGACTACGACCTCTACGACCAGCGAATGCGTCAGGCCTTCGGCGAACACGCCTTCGGTGCGGCAGGCGATTGCCGCCTCATGCTCCGCTCCCACACCTTCGACGACTGGGCCCGAGGCGCCGCCGCCACGGTGATCCGCTCCTACGTCCGCGGCGAACCCCCTTTCCACCGCTGACTCCAGGTGAACTGTCCAAGCAGCGGTGTCGATTTTCGGTTGATCCGACCGACGCAGTGGGTGAAGGCACACGAACCCCTGCTCTGAAAGGACCGGATCATGACCACCACCAGCGCTTCAGCCGCAAACACGACCCCCCGCGTCACCCTTCGCACGTTGCTGGCTGCCGGACTCGTCGCCGGACCGCTCTACACCGCTGTCTGGCTCGGACAGGCCGCGACGCGGGAAGGCTTCGACATCACTCGCCACCCGGCTAGCCTGCTCGCCAACGGCGGTCCGGGATGGATCCAGACGGCGAACTTCGTGATCGCCGGCATCCTGTCCATCGCTGCCGCCGTCGGTCTGCGCCGGGCGATCGTGGGCCGCGGGAGCCGGTGGGCGCCACGACTGGTCGGCGCGTACGGCGTCGGCCTGCTGCTCGCCGCGATCTTCCCCGCCGACCCCGCCGCCGGTTTCCCCGCCGGCACCCCGGCCGACTACGCCGAGATCAGCACCCGCGGGATGGGCCACTTCGTCGCCGGCAGCATCGGCTTCACCGGCCTCATCGCCGCCTGCTTGGTGATGGCCGCGCACTACCGCAGTACCGGCCGGACCGGATGGGCCCGGTACTCGACGGTCACCGGGGTGCTGTTCCTCGGCGCTTTCGTCGGCCTGATGGCGGGAGCCGGCAAGCCGGTCACGATCATCGCCTTCGGCGTCGCGATCGTTCTGGGCTGGAGCTGGATCGCCGCCATCTGCGCAGACCACCGGCGGACCACCTGACAACCGCCGTCGCTACCCTGAACCGCCCTCCGACGCTGAGCGGGAGGGCGGTTGCCGGGTACTAACTGCGGGCGGCGGCGAGGATTTTTCGCCAGACTTTGCGGTAGGCCTCCAGACCGTCCTCCGCCAGCGGGCCGGTCGGACCTGCCGTGATCGACACCCGTTCCGGGATGGTGCCCCAGACCGGGATGCTCTCCTCGGCGTACTGCTGCATGGTCTCCTGGTAGCTCCGCGTGTAGGTGCGCGCCGAGCAGATCACCAGACCCACCGGAGTCTCCTTCGGGACCAGGTCCAGCACCGCCTTCACCCGGGGAGTCTCGACGCCGCCCACGCGGGTCGGGATGATCACGATCCGGGCGCGCTCGAGCGCCTTGTTCAGTAGTCGCTCGTGCGATGGCGGCATGTCCACCACGCCGATCCCTTCCGGCGGCACCTTGTCGAGTGCCTTGGACAGGAGCCGTTCCGTCGGCGCCTCGGAGATCTCGATCCTGTTCAGGTGGTCGTCGTCGGAGTTCTCGATCCAGTCGGCGGCGCTGCCTTGCGGATCGGCATCGACCAGGGTTGCGGTGCGACGGTTGGAAGATGCCAGCGCGGCCAAGTACACCGACGTGGTTGTCTTGCCGACCCCGCCCTTCAGTGCAGCTGTCACGATGATCATGGGACCGACGCTACCCGGTTTCGTCCGATTTTCGGCGTGTCGTCGGCGTTGCCCGGACGCATCGTGATAGTTGCCAGTGGCGTCGAACAAGCTCAACGGCCCTTCAACCTGTACCCCGGCCGCCGACCGCGGGCAGCTCAGACCGCCGGTTTCCGGATCGTCTCGACGATGCTGCCGAGGCCCTCCGGACCGTGGCCCTCGGCGTCCGCCCGGGCGAAGATCGCTGCCAGCGCGGTGGGGAGAGTGGTGTCCAGACCGGCCTGGGTGAAGGCGTGCAGGACGTGCTCGCTGCCCACCGCCTGCATGTGGAGGTTGTTCTGCTCGCCGGGGTAGTTGCCGGCCTCGATCTCCGCGGTGAGCATCTTGAGGAAGCCCATCGGTCCGTCCTCGGCGAGGTCGACCAGCATCTCCGCGACGTACGGCCGGAGCTTCTCGACGCTGACGCCGGCCGAGCCGACCAGGGCGGCCGAGTAGAAGTAGCTGATCAGAGTCGTCCAGAAGACGTTCAGCATGGACTGGTAGTAGAGCATCGCCAGGCCGGGGTCGGTCCCCACGTAGTCGGCCCGCCCGAGCGCCTCCAGCGTGCCGGTGTGCGCGTCGAAGACATCCCGCGGACCGCTGTAGAACGAGTACGCGCCGGGCTGGCCGATCCCCGGCGGCGGAACCATGATCCCGGCAGTGATGAGGGTGGCACCGTGCTCTGTCGCCCAGCGGCTGCCTTGACGGAGGCGGTCCGGGCTGTCGGAGCTCAGGTTCACCAGCACCCGCCCGGTGAGATCCACGCCCTTCAGGGAGTCGTCCATCGCCGCGTAGTCGACCTGACTGATCACTACCAGGGGGCTCGCGGCGACGGCCTCTGCTGCCGTCTTGGCCTCAGTGGCCCCGGCGGCGACGAGTTGAGCGGCGCGGCCCGGAGTACGGTTCCAGACGGTGGTGGGGTAGCCGGCGGCGAGGAAGGTCTCGGCCATCTTCGAGCCCATGGCGCCGAGGCCGATGACGGTGACTGCTTCGTGGTTGTTGGTCATGCCCCGATCCTGGGGAAGGCCGCTACGGGTTCCCTACGGGTGTCGGTGGCGCTGGCTACTGTGGCGGCGTGTACTTCGAGGTGCTCGGTCCGCTGGTCGTCCGGACGGACGCGGGCGACCCGGTCACCGTGCCCGACGCCAAGGTGCGCGTGCTGCTGCTGGATCTGCTGGCCAACCTCGGTCGCCCGGTGTCGGCCGACCGGCTGATCGACGACCTGTGGGGAGAGCACCCGCCACGCAACTCCACCGGCACCCTCCAAGCACGCGTCTCTCAACTCCGTACTGCGCTCGCCCGGGCTGAGCCGGGTGCGCGGGCTCTGGTCACCCACGGGCCGGGTGGCTACACGTTGGTCGTGCCGGCGGAGGTTGTCGATAGCAACAAGTTCGAGCGGTTGCTGGGTGAGGCGCGGGTGGCGCGTGAGCCGGTGGAGCTGCTGGAGGAAGCGCTGGCGCTGTGGCGCGGACCGGCGTACGCGGAGGTCGCGGATCAGGAGTTCGCGCGGGCTGTGCGGGACCGTCTGGACGAGCAACGACTGACCGCCACAGAGGAGCTTCTGGAGGCGCGGTTCGCGCTCGGCGATGAGGATAGCGCCGGTGCGGGGGTGCTGGGGGAAGTGGCTGAGCTGGTGCGGCGGTATCCGTTGCGGGAGCGGGTGCGGGGGATTCAGCTGCGTGCGTTGTACCGGGCTGGGCGGCAGGAAGAGGCGTTGAAGGCCTTTGCTGAGTTTCGGGAGGCGTTGGCTGAGGAGCTGGGGGCTGATCCCGGGCCGGAGTTGGCCGCGCTGCATCAGGCGATCCTGCGGCATGATCCGGCGCTCACAGCAGCTGCCGGGAGCAAGCTGCCGGCGCCGGTGAACGAGCTGATCGGCCGGGAGGAGGTCGTCGCCGAGGCGCATGCGCTGCTCGGTAAGTCGAGGCTGCTGACACTGGTCGGCCCCGGCGGCGTCGGCAAGACCCGCCTCGCCCTAGAGATCGCCCGAGAGTCCGAGCGTGGCGGCGAGCGCCCTGCGTCGGTCGGGGAGGCAGCGGCGCAGGCGAGGTCGGTGGAGCAGGCGACGCCGGTCGTCCGAGCGGGATCGGCGGCGACGCAGGCGAGGTCGGTGGAGCAGGCGACGCCGGTCGTCCGAGCGGGATCGGCGGCGACGCAGGTCGTGTTGGTGGAGTTGGCCGGGGTTCGGGGGGCCGACGTGGTGGATGCGGTGGCCGCGGCGGTGGGGTTGCGGGATGACGTGGTGGGGATGCCGGCTCCGGCGGTGGGGCGGGAGTTGAGCAAGCGGTTGGCGGAGGCGTTGCGGGCTCGGGCGACTCTGCTGGTGCTCGACAACTGCGAGCACCTGGTGGAAGCCGTTGCTGAGCTGACGAGTGTGCTGCTGGCTGAGGCTCCGGAGTTGCGGGTGCTGGCGACGAGCAGAGAGCCGCTGGGGGTCAGCGGTGAGTATCTGCTGGAGGTGCCTCCACTGGAAGCCGCTGCGGCGGCACGGTTGTTCCGGGAGCGGGCTGCTGCGGCTGCAGGATCAGCAGATGACGCCGAGGCCGTCGCGGCGATCTGTCGGCGGCTGGACGGGATTCCCTTGGCACTGGAGCTAGCGGCTACACGGGTGCGCGCGTTGGGAGTGCAAGGACTGGCGGCGAAGCTTGATGATCGGTTTCGGTTGCTGGCAGGTGGGCGCGGAGTGCCGGAGCGGCAGCGGACTCTGCGGGCGACTATCGACTGGAGTTGGGAGCTGCTCAGTGGGGACGAGCAGACGTTGCTCCGGCGCCTGGTGGTGCATGCGGACAGCTTCAGCTTGGAGGCGGCTGAGGAGGTCAGCGAGCTGCCGGCCGAAGTACTGACACGGCTGGTCGACAGGTCGCTGGTGGTCTCTGCCAACGGCCGCTACCGCCTGCTGGAGACAGTCGCCGCCTACAGCCTCGAACGACTAGTCGAGGCCGGAGAGGAAGCGCGGCTCCGACGACGCCACACCGCGTACTACGTGTCTCTGGCTGAGCAAGCCGAGCCGCATCTCCGTGGCTCAAACCAGCGCTACTGGCTGGACCGGCTCGACCTGGAGAGCGCTAATGCCCGGGTAGCCTTTCAGCACGCGTCCCCGGAGCAAGCACTCAGGCTGGTCAACGCCATGGCGTGGTACTGGTACCTCCGTGGTCGCATGAGCGAGGCGAGACGGGCCCTGGCCACGGCGCTCGCAGTACCGGGGCCGGCGTCGGCGGCGCGGGCTGCCGCGACGGTTTGGAGTGTGGGGCTCAACGCAACCGCGGCGGACGGCAGCAACCTCACGGCGGCTAGTGCGGAGGCGCTGGCTCTGTATGAGCCGCTGGATGATCCGCAGGGCCAGGCCAGGGCTGAGTGGTTCCTGACGGCGACGCAATGGGCGTACGGCGACCGCGACGTACTCATGGCGCGGGTGAATCGGGATATCGCGACATTCACCAGGATCGGGGATCGGTGGGGGCTGGCTGCTGCGCTCAGTACTCGGGCGGAGTTGTCGCTGACGCAGGTGGATCTGGATGCGTTGCAGGAGGACGGGCTGCGGAGTCTGGAGCTGTTCGACGAGCTCGGCGATGGGTGGGGGCGGTTGCAGGCCAACTACTCGCTCATCGTGGCGGCGGAGATCGCGGGCGACTATCCGACAGCGACTCGCCGGCTGCAGGAGGCTCTGCGGTTGGCTGAGGACCTCGGGATGTGGACCGAGGTGTCGTTCCGTACTTCGGGACTTGGGCGGATCGCGCTGCTCACTGGGGACTATGAGCAGGCTGATGAGTTGCATGAGAAGGCGCGGCGGTTGGCGATCGAGCAGTCGAACAAATCGGCCGAGGAGTACGCCGAGGTCGGGCTCGGGTTGACCGCGCGGCGGCGGGGCGAGCTCGACAAGGCGGAGTTGCACTTCGCGAAGTGGTTGGGGTGGTTGCGGCAGGTCGGTGGTACCTCGGGGGTTGCGTTCGTGCTCGCGCAGCTCGGCTTCGTCGCTGAACAGCGCGGGGACTACAAGAGAGCGTTGGAGTTGCAGGAGGAGGCGCACGCCGCCGCGGTGGTGACAGGCGATGAGAGGGCGATCGCTCTGGCGCTGGAGGGTTTGGCGGGCGCGTACGCAGCAGCTGCCGAAGCCGCCGCGCGCGAAGCGCACGGCGCTAAGGCGGTGGTGGACGAGGCGGCACAGCAGGCGGATGCCGCGCAGCAAGCGGAGGGGGTGCAGCAAGCGGAGGGGTTGCAGCAAGCGGAGGGGTTGCAGCAGGCAGAGGGGTTGCGGCAGGCAGAGGAGTTGCGGCGGAAGGCAGTGGGGTTGTTGGGGGAGGCTGAGAGGTTGCGGCTGGCGGTGGGGGCGCCGTTGGCTCGGGGGGAGCGGTTTGATGTGGAGAGGGTTTGGGAGGTTGTTCGTCGGGTCGGTGGATGAGGAGGGTGCTGGTGGTTGGGTTCGATGTGGTGAGTCGGTCGTGGGTGGCGGGAGACAGTGGCGTTGAGGTCCTGCCGTTGTTGGACGGGGAGTTGTTGCTGGATGAGGCGAGCCGCGGGGAGGTTTCGCAGGATGCCGGGCGGTATCTGAGCCAGACGCCGCAGGCTGTTCTGCGGCCGGGGTCTGTGAATGATGTGCAGGCGATGATCAGGTTTTGCAGAAAGCACGAGATCACGGTGGCGGCGCGAGGGCTGGCCAATACGACTCACGGGCAAGGGCTGGTCGGCGGGCTGCTGATCGACATGCGTTCGCTCAACACCATCCATGAGATCCATGAAGACCGCGCCGTCGTGGATGCCGGTGCGGACTGGTTGCAGCTCACCACCGCGGCCACGCGAGAGGCCTCACCCCGCCGGCGCTGACCGGCTTCCTCGGGCTCACCTTCGGCGGCACGTTGTCACTCGGCGGGATCCCACCGGCGATCGATACCGGCGGCCAGATAGACAGCGTGCTCGAGCTCGAAGTGGTCACCGGGACCGGCGAACTCCGCCACTGTTCGGAAACCACGGACCAAGACCTCTTCGAAGCGGTCCTGGCCGGCCTGGGTCAGTACGGAATCATCACCAAGGCCACCGTCCGGCTCCACAAGGCGCCGGAGCACGTCCGCGGCCACGAACTCGCCTACACCGCCTCCACCGACTTCTTCCAAGACTTCCGCACCCTGCTCGGCCGCGCCGAAGTCACCGAGATCTACGGCGACTGGTGGCGACCAGGTGAGCAGGGCGAGGTCCACCACCTCAACGCCTTCACCTTCCACTCCGCCGCCAACCCGCCCGACGACGCGCACCTGCTGCGCGACCTCACCTCTGCGCCAGACGAAGCCGAGGTCACCGAGAACGATTTCCTCGCCCACGTCACCCGGATCGACGTCGCCGTCGAGCAACTTCGCGAACTGCTCGACTGGGACAACCTCGCGAAGCCGTGGCTAACCCTCTGGCTCCCAGAAACGACCGTCGAGCAGTACGTCACCGAGGCAGTCCAAGCCCTGACCCCGAGAGACGTCGGCGCCGGCGGATTCGTCCTGCTCTACGCGCACCGCCGGTCCCGGCTGACCCGGCCGTCGCTGCGGTTGCCCGCCGATGACGGCAGCGACTGGGTCTACCTGTTCACCGTGATGACAGCCGGCCCGGCAGGCGCCGGACCCGAGTTCGCCAACGAGATGCTGAACCGCAACCGCCGCCTGTACGACCAGGCCCGCGCGCTGGGCGGCACGCGGTACCCGATCGAGTCGGTCGCCTTCGCCCAAGCCGACTGGGAGGACCACTACGGCGACCGCTGGTCACACCTGCGTGCGCTCAAAGACAAGGTCGACCCGGCCCGGATCCTGACTCCCGGACCGGGCGTCTTCGGCCCGGTGGACTGACTACTTGCCGAGCCAGCCGTCCACCTTGGCGCGGTTCTCCGAGACCCACTTCTCGGCGGCCGCGTCCGGGGTCATCTTGTCCTCGGCGATGTACTTCGCGACCACGTTCTGGTCGTCGTTGGTCCAGTTGAACTTCTTCACCAGCTCGTACGCCGGGCTGCCCGAGTCCGCGAACTTCTTCGAGACGATCTTGTCCAGGTCGTACGCCGGGTAGTCGCAGGCCACCTTCGCCGGGTCCGCGTCGCAGCCGGCCGTGTACGGCGGCAGGTTCACCTTGACCAGCTTCAGCTCGTTGAAGAACCACTGCGGCTCGTAGAAGTAGCCGATCACCGGCTTCTTGTTCTTCTCCGCGTCCCGGAACGCCTGGATCAGCGCGGTCTCGCTGCCGGCGTACACGACCTTGTAGTTCAGCTTCAGGTTCTTCACCAGCGCCTCGTCGTTGGTGACGAACGACGGGTCGCCGTCCAGCAACTGGCCCTTGCCGCCGGACTCCGAGGTCTTGAAGATCGCGGCGTTCTTGTTCAGGTTCTTCCAGTCGGTCAGCTCCGGCTGGGCGGCCGCGAGCCACGGCGGCAGGTACCAGCCGATCACGCCCTTGTTTCCGGTCGGGCCGGCCTCGACAGCCACCTTCTGCTCGGTGATGTACTTCTTCTTCAGGTCCTCGTGACCCCAGTTCTCCAGGTTCGCGTCGACCTCACCGGTGCTGAAGCCCTGCCAGGCGATCTCCTCCTTCAGGTTCTTCTTCACCACCTTGCAGCCGAGATCCTTGGTCGCCACGTACGCGACCACGGCCGCGTTCGCCTCGTACCCGACCCAGGGGCTGACGGCCAGGTTGAAGGTGCCGCACTCCTTGCCGCCGTCGGCCGGCTTCTCCGCCTCGCCCACCTT
Source organism: Kribbella sancticallisti (assembly GCF_039530625.1). NCBI lineage: Bacteria > Bacillati > Actinomycetota > Actinomycetes > Propionibacteriales > Kribbellaceae > Kribbella > Kribbella sancticallisti. The sequence goes on from NZ_BAAAOS010000017.1 coordinate 74,516, forward strand.
CGCCCCGCCACAGGCGGTCAGGGCCAGGGCCAAGGCGGTCAGCACCCCGGCTGAGCGGAGTTTGTTGGTCACCACAGGTTGTCTCCTCTGACTGTTCCTCTGAACTTCGGTGTACGCCGGGCCGCGGCCTGCGTGATCCGGTCGAGCATCACCCCGAGCAGCACGATCGCGAGCCCCGCGGCCAGTCCCTTGCCGTACAGCTCACTCTGCGCGAACCCGGCGGCCACGTCATAACCCAGTGCACCAGCACCGACCAGACCGCCCACGACGACCATGGACAGCACATAGATCAGGCCCTGGTTCACTGCCAGTGTGATCGCCCGGCGGGCGACCGGGAGTTGCACCTTGCTGATCACCTGCCAGGTGCTCGAGCCCACCGAGTTGGCCGCCTCGACGGTCGCCACCGGCACCGCTCTGATGCCGTCGGCAACGATCTTGGTGGTCACCGGTACGGCGAACACCACCGCGGCCGCGATCGCGGTGAACCGGCTGGTCCCGAACAACGCCAGGAACGGCACCAGGTACACGAACGGCGGCATCGTCTGGCCCGCGTCCAGGATCGGCCGGACCCAGCTGTCGACCCGGTGGTTCCGGCCGGTCCAGACGCCGAGCACCAGGCCGACGGCGACCACCACGACCGTGGCCAGCAGCGTCGACGCGAGCGTGATCATGCTGTCGTGCCACACCCCGGTCGCTACCAGAAGGCCCAGGCAGACGGCGGCGGGCAGGGCGCCACGCCATCCTCCGAGCAGCGCGGCCAGCGCCACGATCACCACGGTCACGAGCCACCAGGGTGAATCGGTGAGCAGGGCCTGCAGCGGGTTGAGGATGCCCTCGGTCACGACGTCGCGTACGCCGTACGTGAAGCCGCCGAAGACGTCCTGCACCCAGGTCGTCACGTCCGCGGCGGCGACGGCGATCCGGGGGCCGATGTTCGCCTCGGTGGGGAACTCCGCGGCCCATAGGTAGGTGCGGGAGAACCAGATAGCCACCAGTACGCCGACAGCGCCCACGCCGAGGAGCACCTTGCGCCGGACGCTCGCAGTACGCCAGGGGCGGTCGCCGGCGGCGGTGGTCACCCGGTCGAGCACGATCGCCAGCACGACGATCGCCAGGCCGGCGTTGAACGCGACGCCGACGTCCAGCGTCTGCAGCGCCTTCAGCACGGTCTGGCCGAGTCCGGGCGCGTCGATCAGCGCGGCCACCGTCACCATCGAGAGCGCGGCCATGATCGTCTGGTTGATCCCGACCACGACCGTACTGCGCGACATCGGCAGCAGCACCTTCATCAGCGTCTGGCTGCGGGTCGATCCGAGCGACCGGGCAGCCTCGACACTCTCCGTCGGCACCGACCGGATCGCGTGGGCGGTCAACCGGATCACCGGGGGCGCCGCGTAGATCAGGGTCGCGATGGTCGCCGCCGCCGGGCCGATCGCGAAGAACAGGGTGAGCGGGGCGAGATAGACGAAGGTCGGCAGCGTCTGCATCAGGTCGAGGACCAGGGTCGCGACCTTGAAGGCCCGGTTCGACAAGCCGGCCCAGATGCCGAGCGGGATGCCGACGAGCAGCGCGAGCAGCACCGCCGCGAGCGTCAGCGAGAGCGTGTCCATGCTCTCCTGCCACAGCCCCTGCAGCCCGATGAAGGTCAGCCCGGCGGCGGCCAGCAGCGCCACCTTCCAGTTGCCGAACGCCCAGGCCAGGTACGCCGAGACCGCGACGACCCCGAGCCAGCCGATCACCGGCACCGGCCGCCCGTACGACGGCTGCGCGATCACGGCCTGGAGCAGGATCACCATCTGGTCCACGGCGACCCGGATCGCGTCGAGGAACGCGTTGCCGCCGCCGAGGAAGTCGCGCTGGTCCGTCAACCAGCGGTGCAGCGCGGTCGTCTCCTGGCCACCGAGGGCGAGCGTGTGGATGCCTTTGAGCACGAACCAGGCGGCCACCCAGACCACCAGCAGCACGCCGACGACCACCCCGCGCCGCGGCCGTCTGACCCGGATCTCGACCGACCCGGTGATGGAGGCCATCAGGACACGGCTCCTTCCCCCGTGCGTGCCGAGTGCGGCGAAGCACGCACGGGGGAAGGAGTCGTGTCCCGATCCGCGACGACGGCGAGGATCTCCTCGTCGCCGATCACGCCGAGCAACTGCCCGTCCGAGACCACCTTGACCGGATGCCCGGACTCGAGCACCTGCCGGGTCGCCTCGCGGACCAGGACGTCAGGGCCCAGCTCCAGACCGGACAGCTCCTCACCGGACCGCGGCTGCCGGACGATCCAGCGCAGCGTGAGCACGTCGGCCCGCGGTACGTCGCGGACGAACTCGCGGACGTAGTCGTCGGCCGGAGCGCCGACCAGTTCGTCGCCGGTGCCGAGCTGGACCGCGGCGCCGTCGCGCATCAGCAGGATCCGGTCGCCCAGCTTGAGCGCCTCGGACAGGTCGTGGGTGATGAACACCATCGTCTTGCCGACCTCGCGGTGCAGCCGGACGACCTCGGTCTGCATCTCCCGGCGGATCAACGGGTCGAGGGCGGAGAACGGCTCGTCGAACAGCAGCACGTCGGGGTCGTTGGCGAGCGCGCGGGCCAGGCCGACCCGCTGCTGCATGCCGCCGGACAGCTGCTCAGGGTAGAACTGCTCGTTGCCGGTCAGGCCGACGAGGTCGATGACCTCCTGAGCCCGGCGGCGGCGGTCGGGCTTGCTCTCGCCGCGGACCTCCAGGCCGTAGGAGACGTTGTCGATCACCTTGCGGTGCGGCAGCAGGCCGAAGTGCTGGAAGACCATCGAGAACTTGCTGCGGCGCAGCGTCCGGAGCCGCTTCTCGTCGGCCGCGCGGATGTCCTCACCCTCGAAGACGATGCTGCCGGCCGTCGGCTCGATCAGCCGGGTCAGGCAGCGGACCAGAGTGGACTTGCCGGACCCGGACAGGCCCATCACGACGAACACCTCGCCGGGCGCGACGTCAAAGCTTAGGTCGCGGACGGCCGCCGTACAGCCGGTCTGCTCGAGCAACCGGGCGCGGCTCATCGCCGCCAGTTCCGGCCGATACGGAACGCGGCCTGACTTGGGTCCGAACACCTTCCACAGACCTTGGACCGACAGCAGCGCCTCGCTGTCTTGTAAGTCGGGGTACTCGAGCTGAGCGGTCACAATGGTTCACCCTCGCATCCCGGCCACCGGGTTCGTCGTGAACCGCCGACTTTAATCGAAACCTCAGTCCGCCCGACCCCGCCCGTCTGTCTGACACCTCAACCTTTACCCGCCCTTGCCCTGGCCCACCCGCGTCGACTAGGGCTGGTACGGCGGCGCTTCGCCCCAGCCCCACTTCGGGACCGGCGCCTTCGGAGGTGGCGTGGCACCGGGTTGGGAGTTGGCCAGCGCGATCCGGGTGCCCCACTCGACGTAGGCGACGAAGGCCGACCGGAACTCCGGGTCGTCGGGCAGACCGGCCGGGTCGGCGCTGGCCGCGATCAGCGCTGCCCAGCGGGCCCGCTGATCTTCGGTGAGGCCGAGGTTCAGGTGGTGGGAGAGCATCGCGGGGTAGCCACCCAACTCGTCGGTGTAGCGGCTCGGCCCGCCGAACACCTCGCCCAGCCAGATCGCGACGTGCTCGCGGTGCTGGTCGCTCATGTGCGCGAACACCGGCGCCAGCAGCGGATCCGCCAGCACCTTGTCGTAGAAGACCTCGGTCAGCCGCAGCAACGCCTCCGCGCCGCCGGCCCACTCGTACACGGTCGGGGTCGTCATCCGGGCCTCCTTATGATTGCTTGTAATCATGTAATCATCTCTACGGGTTCAGCAAGGCTCGCTCGATCTCCCGATGCGCCGGATGGATCCTGCCCGACTCCTCGCCGTCGAGATCCCAGAGCACGTTCTGCAGGATCCGGCCCATCGTCCAGCCGACCGCCCGATCGTGGTCCACCCCGACCACCTCGACCATCTGGTCGAACCGCCGCTGGATCGCCCGCGGCAGATCGCCCGTCGCGACCAGGTCGTCCCAGCGGTTGTTGAGCGCCTGGAACAGCTCGAAGCACGGATCACCCGACAGGGGTTTCGGGTCGATCACCAGCCAGGGTTCACGCCGCCCTGCCATCACGTTGTCGTAGTGGAGGTCCCAGTGCAGCAGGCGATCGCCCGGCTCCTGGACCAACTCAGCCACCTGCGCCGCGTACCGGCGTACCAGCTTCTGCTCGGCGGGATCCGACAGCAGCGGGATGAGCCGAGGCGCCTCCTCCAGCATGTCGGCGACGACATCCTCCAGCCGCCGCACCCCAGCAGGAGCCCGTACTGCGCTGAGCCGGGCGAGCAACTCCGCCAGGATCTGGGTGGCCTCGGTATGGTCGGGGATGTCGTTGAGCGAGCGGGGTTCCAGCCGTTCCAGCAGAAGTGTCGCGTTGGTGGGGTCGTCCTCGAGCACCTGGACCACCGCGTCACCGGGCCAGGTCCGCAGGGCGAGCGCCTCGCCCGCGTTCTCCTCGTTGAACGGCTGCAACTTCAGCATCGCGGGCGTTCCGTCAGTGCGGACGACCGGCAACACGACCGACGCCATTCCGTTCAACGGGGTTCCGTCGAGGCGCAGTTCCCAGCGCTCCAGATACTCCGCCGCGAGACCGGGCACGGCCTGCAGCCAGGCGAGCTCGTCGTCGAGCGTCTCGAACAAAGGAGCCGGCACGACGAACAACGGGTCGGTAGTCATCGCCGGCAACATTAGGGCGGGACCGGGCGATGTGCTTGGGTTTTCCCCGTGACCTCAGATGTGGCCCAGCGAAGCCGGCAAGCGCAACTGGTCGTGGCGATCGTCTATGTCGGGATTCCGCTGGTGCTGCTGGCGTTGACCGTGTGGATCAGCGCCGGGGCCGAGACCTTCAACTGGTTGGCGGTGTTGCTGCCGCTGGCCGTGCTGATTGCCGGCTGGTTCTTCCGCCGGCGCAGCCGGTACAAGCCGAGTCGGTGGAACGGTGCGGGCGCGCTTCTCGGCGCGGTCGCCGGGATCTACCCGGTCGCGCTGGCCGGTTCCGTGTGGTTGGTCCTGCCGGCAGCCATTGTCGGGGCCATCATCGGAGCCGCCCTCGGCCGGTACGGCGAACGCCGGCTGATGCAGCCCGCGATCGCCGAGCTCGCCGATACGCAGTACGAGCTGGCTTTCCGGGTGCGGGGGCTGACCACGTTGCGGCTCTTCGTCGACGACAAGTCGGTGAGCTTGCGAGAGCGGGTCCGGACGGGCGCGGGCTCGGTGACGTATCCGCTCGAGGCGATCACCGGTGTGCACGACGTGTCGGTGACGGGCGCTGAGCGGCTCAGGTTCCCGATGGCGTTGCGGCTCCCACCCGCCGGCAGCCCCGGGCCCGCTCTGATCCTGCAGGCCCAAGGCACCGACTGGGTGCTACCGCAGGACGACGCCGCTGCGATAGCGCAGATCCTCAACCGCCGGATCGAAGCGGCCTGATTCAGCCGGCGCGCTCGTCGGTCCAGCGCATCGCCAGTGGTTGGAGTTGGGCGTCGGGGATCGCCGCGACACCCTGTACTGCGACCGCCTGCAGGCCGACCGGTGACTCCTGGAGCTCACGTCGAAGTTGTCGCCCGAGCATGGTCAGCCCGGTGAACCGCCAGCGGCGGACCAGCCCTTGCTCGACCAATGAAGCCCGCAATTCCCTCATCGCCTGCGACTGAACCACCGCATCCGAGAGCTTCCCGAGCACGATGCCGTACTCCGGTACCGCGTCGAGCACCGCGCTCTCGAAGTCGTTCGCCGCCTCCCCGAGCCCCGGCTGCACCCAGTGCCGAGCCAGGCTGATCGCGAGCTTGCCGTCCTGACACATCGCCAGCACCGTCACCAGCACCACCCGCCGGGGCCCACCGCACAAGTACGCGGTCTGCCCGAGTTGAAGCGCCACCGCCATCACCTCCCGGTCGAAACCGATCTCGGCCGGTTGGACCACAACCAACCCGATCCGGTTCCCAAGCGGTGGGGCTGCGGGTCAGGCGCCGGCTGCTTCGCGTTCTTTGCGGGCGGTTTCGGCCTTTTCGGCTTGCCAGCCGTCTTCGTTCTTGCCGAGGCGCCAGTAGCCGGACAGGGAGAGGCGGTCGCGCGCGAGGCCGCGGTCGGTGAAGAGGTGGCGGCGGAGGCGGAGTACGAAACCGGCCTCGCCGTGCACGAACGCCTGCACGTCACCCGGCGGGAAGTCGAGCGACTCGACGGCCGCGACCAGGCCGTCGCCACGATCGCCGGTGGCGCCGGCGCGGTGCAGCCAGGTCAGTTCGACGTCGCCGGAGCCGCTGAACTTCTGCTCCTCGGTCTCGTCCTCGACCTCGACGAAGACCTTGGCGTGCGCGCCCGGCGGCAACTGCTCGATCGCGGCGCTGATCGCCGGCAACGCGCTCTCGTCGCCCACCAACAGATGCCACGCCGCAGCCTCGTCCGGCCGGTACGCACCGCCTGGACCGTTGAACCAGAGCTTGTCACCGGGCTGAGCGGCCGCGGCCCACGGACCGGCGATCCCCTCGTCGCCGTGGTGCACGAAGTCGATGGTCAACTCGTGCGTGCCCTCGTCCCACGAACGCACCGTGTACGTCCGCATGGTCGGCCACTGCTCGGACGGGAACTGCTCACGGACCACGCCCATGTCCAGCGGGTCCGGGTACTCGACGCCCGGCTGCAGGAACAGCAGCTTCACGTAGTGGTCGGTGGTGCCGTTGTCGACGAAGTCGTCACAGCTCAGCACCACCCTGATCATGTGCGGCGTGATGCGCTCGGTCCGGCGGACGACCGCCAGCTTCGCGCGGCGGCTACGGGGTGCGGGGGTGCTCACGCGACCACGGTCCTCTCGACCTTCAGGCGGAATTGGTTAGGCATACCTAAGCAGGCTAACCCACCGGCCCAGCCGCCTCCGCCCGTACGTCCGGAGTACAGGATCAGTAGCCGCGGATCACGAAGCTCTTGCTGTAGCCCGCCTGGAACTGGTAGCACCGCTGGAAGTACACCCGGTAGATCACGTTCCCGGCGTACGGCGGCTGGGCGAGCACCGTGAACCGGCCGCTCTGCCGGACTCTGGCCTGGCTGACCCCACGCCACTGGGTCGCGCCGGTCAGGCGCTGCAGGATCACCGGGCAGTTGTTCGGCGCACCGGCCACGGAGCCGTTGACCGGGACGATCGTCCCCACCGGCACGCTGGTCTTGGACGGCGCCGCGCTGACGATGCCCGGCCGCGCCACGGTCCAGCCGAGAGAGAGGGTGTCGAACGCACGGCCCCGCAACCGGACGCAGTTGAGCGCGCTCCCGGCCGCGGCCGGATAGATCCGCTCGACGATCCCGGCGGCGTTGGTCAGGTAACGATCGCCGTCGTACTCGGCGCAGAGGTTGTCCCAGGTGATCTGGACGTTGATGCGGCTCCCGTACGGCTTCCCGGTGGCGGAGTCGATGATCGCGACCCGGGCCGTGTACGCCGAGCCGAACGGCACGATCTTCGGGATGATCGAGACGCCGATCCTCGGCAGGTGCACACCGGTGACGGCGATGCTCGGCCCGTCGTACGGGGTCGGAGTCGTCATGCTGCCGGTGGACCCGTCGAGCACCTGGCCCTCCATCACGCCCGTGACCTTGAACGTCCCGTTCGCGGTCGACGGCACGTACAGCGAGCCCTTCCAGACGCCGTCGTCGACGGTCCCGCTGGCCAGCGTCAGCAGCGCCGCGACCATGTACGTCGCCGGCCCGGGTCCTCCCGAGCGCTTCAGGAAGACGTTGAGATACACCGGGTACGTTTCCGTGGTGTCGTAGCCGCCGACCACCGTGACCGGCACCGCCACGGTGTTCAGCCCGGACACGGCGACCGAAGTACGGCCCAGGCTGACACTCGTGACGGTCAGCTTCGGATCAGGTGTCGTCACCGTCTCCGGTGCGGCGGACGCGGCCGGCGCGACCACCGCCGTGACCAGCAGTGAAACCGTCGCGGCCAGCGCCGCCCACCCCTTGACCCTCAACGACGCAGCGCCCATTTCCGCAGGATGGCACGGCCGCGACGTGGCTGCCTAGATCCCGCGGATCACGAAGAACGGCCACTTTGGCCGTCGGATGTTCATCTGTTGGTTGCCGTCGGCCCGCGTTCGTGTTCGGTTCCCGGGCCGAGGCTGGCGGGATGAGCCAGGTTTTCGGCACGCCCCGGCGTCCGGCGTACATGGTCACCCGGACGGACCAGCAGGGCCGGCCGATCTCGCTGGACCTGCGACCGCCGGAGGGCAACTCGGTGTTGTTCACCGGCAGTCCGGGGATGGGCAAGAGCCTCGAGTTGGACCGGGCGCAGCAGTTGGCTCGGCAGAACGACTGGACCTGTGTCCGGGTCGACGCGTCGCCTCGCGAGCCGTTGGAGAACAGGTTCGTCCGGGCGGTCAGCGAGGATCTCGGTGGGCTTCGCAAGCGGCACGGATACTTCTCGCTGCGCAAGCTGAAGAAGACTTTGCGGGACCTGACCCAGCGCAGCCGGAGCCAGCAGAACGGCGCCGAACTCCGGTTCGGGGTGGCGCCGGTGCAGGCGGTGGTGAAGAAGCAGTGGGAGGCGCCGGGCAAGGATGGTGTCGGAAGCACGCTCAACGAACTCGCGGACAACCTGGGTGAACTGGCGGCCAAGAAGGGCCAGCCGGTGATGTTGATGGTCGACAATCTTGACGTCGCGTCGGAGCGAGATCTGGCCGCGCTGACGGAACTGTCGGCACATCTGGAGCGCAACGGGCAGCCCGTGTACCTGGTCGGCGCCGGTGGCGAGATGGCCGCCACTAGGTTGATGACTGCGTCTGGTGGGATGTCCGGTATCGCTACTGGAGTCGCCGGCCGGTTCGACGTCCGGGAGTGCCGGCCCCTGGCCGATGACCAGCTTCGGCCCGCCGTGACCGAGCCGCTGCGCCAGGCCGGCATCCCTTACCAGCCAGACGCTGTGGAGAACCTGCTCAAGGCGGCCAACGGCAATCCGAGTCGGCTGCGGGACCTGGCGGACAACGCGGTGCAGCTCGCGCACCCGCCGTACGGCGTCACCGCGGATGTGGCGAAGCTCGCGACGAATCAGGTGAACGCGCGGTCGCGGGTCTTCTACCAGGCGGCGTGGAACACGTGCTCGGATGCGGAGAAGGACCTGCTGGCGAAGGTCGCAGTACGGGGGCCGCGGGGGTTGGCCATGTCGGGTGAGACCCAGGCAGCCGGTCCCGGCAAGTGGCAAGCACTCGACACAGCTCGGCAAGGCCTGGTCGCCCGCGGCATGCTCCGGGACAACGGCCAGCGCGTGTCGCTCGCCGACCCCGGTCTTCAGGACTGGGTGCAGACCAGGGTGGGCCAGTCCGCTGCCCACGCCGGCGTCGCCCTGCCTGGCTCGCCCGCGCCCGCGATCACCCCGCCGGGTAGCGGACGCCATCGGCAGACCACCAACAACACCACCCGGCAGGTCGGCAACACGACCTTCACAGTCAACCGCTAGCAGCACCCGTCGTTGCAGGTCGTTTGCTGGTTGGGAGCGCAGCAGCCCTTGCCCTGCCAGGCTTGGATGCCTTCGCGAAGGGCTACGGCGGCGATGACCAGGCCGGCGATCGGGTCGGCCCAGGACCAGCCGAGGGTCGCGTTCAGCACCAGGCCGACGAGCAGGACCGCGGACAGGTAGGTGCACAGCAGCGTTTGGGTGCCGTCGGCAACGACCGCGTCCGACCCGAGCGCCTTCCCGGTACGCCGCTGGGCCACCGACAGCAGCGGCATCACCACCAGTGAGGCGATCGCCAAGCCGATCCCGACGGACGAGGCGTCCGGGGTGGACCCGCTGACCAGGGAGCGGATTGACTCCACCGACACGTACAGGGCAAGGCCGAAGAAGGAGAGCGCGATCAACCGCAGGGCGCGGCGTTCCCGGGTTTCCGGCAGCGGGTGACGGAACTGCCACAGGATGATCAGCCCACTGGCGACCTCGACGATCGAGTCGAGCCCGAAGCCGACCAGCGCGACCGAACCGGACACCGTCCCGGCGGTGATCGCGACGACCGCCTCGATGGCGTTGTAACTGACGCTCGCACCCGCGAGCAGCTGCGCCCGTCGCCCGAGCTGCTTGCGCCGGCTCGGCACCAGCAATTCGGTCACTTGCACTCCCCGGTCGCGTCCGGCCGGCAGCAGGCCGGGTCGACCGCAAGTACGACGTTCAGCAGCTCGGTCAGGGCGGTCCCCAGACTCTGGTCCGCCAACTCGTAGCGAGTACGACGCCCTTCGGGTTCCGCGACGACCAGGCCGCAACCACGCAGGCAGGCCAGGTGATTCGACAACGACTGCCGGCTGACCCCGATCCGCTCGGCCAGGTCCGCGGGATAACTCGGCCCTTCGTGCAGGACCAGCATCACCTGCGTTCGCGTCGGATCCGACAACGCATGCCCAAACCGAGCCAGCACCTCACTACGGCTGATCGTGTCCACAGCCAGCACTGTACAGCGAATGATGTATTCACGGAAAGCTGTACCGACTGCGGACCGTCGACCGCTACGGACGGCCGTTGACGTCCGCTGTCGCGATTCCCAACTCCTGGCACACCGCCAGCAGTTGGCGATCTCCTGTGGCGGCGATGAGATCCCCATCGGCCAACTGCTCCACAGCGGCGCAGTGCACCGCGTCGTAGCCGCGCAAGGAACTCTGGGTCGCCCGCTGAGCCGCACGTCGCATGAGTTCCGCATCGAGCTCCACGACCTCGAACTCCGGCCACAGCTCATCCAAGGTGCGCTGGGCCGCACGCGACTTCGTCCGGCTGACCCGGCCTGCCTTCTGAGCCCGGGCCAGTGCGGCGGAGGTTTCGACATACAGCAGCCGCGTGGTGACTACCGCATCGGCCAGGTTCCACAGCTCGGCACAAACCGCTGTGGACGGTTCGTCGATCAGGATCGGAACGAATGCCGAGGTGTCGAAGTAGCAGATCACCTGCGCTGCTCGTCGATCAGGTCGCTGACCGGCCCGGCCGTCTTGATCGGCGCCGGGGCAGGCCGCTTACGTCGCTTGGCCGGCGTCACTTTGCCCTCGGCGACCAGGCGCTCGAGCACGGTCGGCACCTGCAACGGCACGATCTGCGCGATCGGCTTGCCGTGGTCGGTGATGGTGATGGTCCGTCCTTCGCGCACCTCTGCGAGGTGACGGCTGAGGCCGTCCCGGAGTTCTCGGATGCCGACGTCCACCAGTCCTCCTGTGGTCACTAACTCTCCCTGGATTGTAGCCACAATGGTCATGCTTCCAGCATGGTCGACCAGCGACGCCGGCAGGAAGGGCAGATCGTGGGGCAGCGTGGGGCAGTTAGACGGCGAAGACGTCTTCGTCGTTGGCGAAGGCCTTGAATTCGAGGGCGTTGCCGGCGGGGTCGTGGAGGAACATGGTCCACTGCTCGCCGGGCTTGCCCTCGAAGCGGAGGTAGGGGGCGATGACGAAGGCGGTGCCGGCGGCGCGGAAGCGGTCGGCGAGGGCGTGGAAGTCGGGGATCTCGAGGATCAGGCCGAAGTGCGGGACCGGGACGTCGTGGCCGTCGACGGGGTTGTGGATCGCCTGGGCGCGGGTGGGCGCCAGGTGGGTGACGAACTGGTGGCCGCGCAGGTTCCAGTCGATCCAGGTGTCGGAACTGCGGCCGCGTTCGCAGCCGATCACGGTGCCGTAGAACTCCGCGGCGGCGGCGAGGTCGTCGACCGGCATGGCGAGATGGAAGCGGGGGATGGCAGGAGCAGTCATACCGCCAATCTATTTGGTCGCGATCACGAGGCGGCTTTCGAACGGGAACAGGACCTCGCCCGTGCTGGTCAGGTAACCGGCCAGCGCGTTCTGGCAATCCGCCAGGATCGCCTCCCTGACGCCCGGCTCGAGGCGTCCGCCGAGCGGCGTGCTGTCCAGTTCGACGCCGACCAACTGGTCGATCGAGTCGTAACGGAACTCTCCGACCGGACTACCGGTCGCAGTCACGTCCAGCCCGGCGTCGGTGAGAAGGCCAGTCAGACCGTCAAGATCGCCCAGCGCGAAGTAGCTGGTCACCAGCCGGCGCGCCTCTTCCCCCGCGTTCCTCGTGACCACGTCGACGAACAGCTCGTACGGCGGGTTGGTGGCGAGCGATCCCGGCACCAGGACACCGACGGTTCCCCCGGGACGGACCACCCGGCGCATCTCCCGCAGCGCGGCGGCCGGCTCCGGGAAGAACATCATCGCCATCTGACTCAGCACCACGTCGAACGAGGCCGGGTCGAACGGCAGCGCACCGGCGTCGCCTTGCCGCCATTGCAGCTCGGGCGCGACTCTCCTGGCCACAGCCAGCATCGCCTCGTTGAGATCGACTCCGGCAACTGTCCCGGTGGATCCCACCCGCTCGGCCGCAGTACGCGCGACGATGCCGGTCCCACAGCCGACGTCGAGCACCCGCTGCCCGGCCGCGACCCCCGCGCCGTCCAGCAGGTGCGGCGCCCATTGGGCGAAGAAGCCGGGCACGAACCACGCTTCGTACGCCTCGGCCAGTTCCGCGGTCAGTTGGAAAGTCTCCTGCTCTGCTCTGTTCATCGTCGGGCTCCTCAAGGTGACGGCTGTTTCCGAGCCTGCCCCCGCGCGGCGGCACGGACATCGGGCGAATGACCCATATCCGGCGGCGTCAGCGGGCGTGACAATGACGAGATGGAGGCCGACGAGCTGGTCGCCGCAGGACAGATCGCCACAGGACAGGCCGCACTCGCGGCCGGCCGGTGGGCGGAGGCACGTGTCGCGTTCGAGGCCGCAGTGGACACCGCACCCACGGATGGCGCTGCCCTCGACGGCCTCGGCGAAGTGCTGTGGTGGCTAGGTGATCCGACCCGCAGCCAGCAGTGCCGGGAGGCGGCGTACGCCAGGTTCCGCAGTACCGGCGACACCGGACGCGCGGTGAACGCCGCGCTTGGGATCGCGGTGACCTACGAGGCCAACTTCGGCAACTCCGCAGCGGCCAGTGGCTGGGTCTCACGGGCCGAGAGGCTGCTCACCGGCACAGGCGACCCGTACGCCGGCTGGGCGGCGGTGACCCGGGCCTATGTCACCGGGGACGCCAAGCAGGCAGCCGCGTCGTACCGGGAGGCGCTCGCGGCTGCCCGCCGGGTCGGCGACATCGATCTGGAACTGTGCTCGCTGTCCGGCCTCGGCGAGAAGCTCGTGCTGCTCGGCGAGGTGGAGAAAGGGTTGGCCATGCTCGACGAAGCCATGGCCGGCGCACTCGGCGGCGAGTGCACACGGCTGGATGCGGTCGCCTACATCAGTTGCTACATGCTTGTCGCGTGTGAGCTCGCCGCCGACCTCGACCGTGCGCGGCAGTGGTGCCAGGTCGCCGATCGCTTCATCGCCCGCTATGGCTGTCCCTTCCTTTCCACCCGGTGCCGGGTCGTCTACGGCAGCGTCCTGGTGTCCGCGGGGCAGTGGGACGAGGGCGAACAGGAACTGCTCCGTGCCATCGCGATGAGCCAGGGCGCCGGGCCGGCGCTGGCCACTGAGGCAGTGGCACGGTTGGCCGAGCTCAGGTTGCGGCAGGGCCGTACGGAGGAAGCGGCACGGCTGCTCGGCGGCCGGGAGAACGAACTCCGGGGCTGCCTCGCGGTGGCGGCGCTCCGGCTCGCCAGGGGTGACGGGCCAGGCGCCACCACAGCAGTCCGCAGGTGGCTGGCCGAGACGGCCGCACAACAGCTCTCCTCCGCTTCCGCGCTGGCGCTTTCGGTGCGGACTCATCTGGCCAGCGATGACCTCGACGGCGCCAGAGCGGCCGCAGCCACGCTGACCAGCCTGGCCGAACAGCGCCGGCTCCCGTACGTCGAAGCGCTGGCCACCGCCTCGGCGGCGTACGTCTCGACTGCCACGGATCCGCCGGACGGCCAAGCCGGTGAGCTGTGGGAGCGAACGGTCCGCTTGTTCTCGCGATTGGGCATGCCGTACGAGGTGGCGTCGGCGCAACTCGAGCTGGCCCGGACGCTGGCCGACGACCACCCGGACGCTGCCGCGGCCGAGGCAACCGCGGCGCTGGACACGTTCACCGGGATGGGCGCGATCCCGGCCGCCGATGCCACCGCCGCGCTGCTCCGCTCACTCGGCAGGACGCCGCCGCCGGGTCAGCGCGGCACTGGCGAGCTGACCCGGCGGGAACGTCAGGTACTTCGGCTGATCGGACTCGGCCTGAGCAACCCCGAGATCGGCGCACGGCTGCACATCAGCCGGAAGACCGCGGAGCATCACGTCAGCCACGTGCTGGCCAAGCTGGGCGCTCGCAACCGGGCCGAAGCCGTCGCCCGCGCCGTGCTGACCAGGTCCGACTGAGCTCAGGGCCAGATCGAGGCGACCCACTCGGGGTGGTCGATGAACGGGTTCCGGTTGTGCTGCCAGTTGTCGAAGATGACCTGGTTGCGCCGCTTCTCGAAGGCGTCCGGCGGGTCAGCGGCGCTCCACGCCTTCAGCACCGTCAGCTTGCCGATGTACGGCGCCGAGCCGTTGTCGACCGAGTTGTTCGGCTCCAGGTTGGCGAACCCGTCGCCACCCTCGTAGCGGATCGCCATGTAGAAGATCATCCGCGCGACGTCACCGCGCACCGCTGCCCGCGGCGAGAACGAGTCCCCGTCCGCCGCGCAGCCCGGGCACTCGGCGACCGTGGTACCGCCGTTGTCGAAGTCGAGGTTGCCGCGGGCACCATTCACCGAGACGTCCTCGGGGCGCAGGTGGTGCACGTCGGTGCCGGGACCGGTCGCCGTTCCGAAGTCGCCGTGGGACTTGGCCCAGACGTGTTCGCGGTTCCAGTCGTTCACGCCGCCGCCGTTGGTGCTCTTGCTCTGCGAGCGGCCGGAGTACAGCAGGATGACGTTGTTCGTGTTGGCCGGGTCCTGGTCGGTGTCCTTGAGCGCGTTCCAGACCTGGTCGTAGCTGAGCTTCGTCTGGTTCGCGATGATCGAGTGCAGCGCGGACCGCAGCGCCGGCCCGGTCTTGCCGATCGCGTTCGCGTAGTAGTCACCCGGATCCGGCGGCGTCCCCGGGTCCGAACCGCCCGCGCCGCTGAACGCGGTCGGGTCCTTCAGCCCGGCATGCGGCGTGAAGTACGGCGTCAGCGTCCCGGTCACACTGATCTTGGTGCCGAGCAGCCCCGGATTCGACCGCAACCCGTACTGCGAACGGAAGGCGCTCGGGATCTGCACGTAGAGCATCGCCGAGGTGCTCGTCTGCGAACTGGTGTCGGCCAGCGCCAACGCCGTGTCGCCCGGGAAGTTGCTCCGGACCACCGTGTTCGCCGCGGTCGGCTGACCGACCACGTATCCCTCGACGGTCGCGACCGACCCGTCCTGCCGGGCGATCGCGGTACTGACCGTGATGGCGGCGGTGGTCGCGGCGGTGGACGGGGTGATCCCGAAGGCGAGCAACGCCAGCAGGACACCGAGAACCAGGGCAGCGCGGGAACGACGAAGAGCGGGCACGGCGATCTCCCAGGGGCGGTTGGGAACCAATGCGTCGCCCGCCATCCTGCCCGCCGCGACCCGGACTTGAACATCGATCCGGCAAAGGTTGTCCGACGATCCGGCAAATGCCAGGTGCCACTACCTCAACTCGACCGTCCAGTGCCGACCAGGGGCTCCGCCGCGGGCGCCGCGACGACGGCACCGTCCTTGACGACGATGACTCCCGGGCCGGAGCGTGCGGCGTTGGGGGTGCGGGCTGAGGAAATTGAGTCGGTGGGGCGGCGAGCGCTGAGCGCCCAGCCGCCCCACCTAGGTGTACGGGCCCCCATCAGCCCGTGACTGCTGCCACGAACTGCTCGCCCATCCACCAGTGAGGCGCTACTGGCGGGCAGCACCTCACCGTCTGGCGGGAGGAGGACTGGAAAGTCCTTCTCCGACGGTGGCGTGGTGCGGACGCCGTTACGGACCGTACTCAGTCCGGAACGGAATGTCCATGGGTCACAGGGGCCGTCTCACACTACTGACGAGTCACTGTTTCAGCAGTTGATCGTGTCCGCGTGCGTCGTGCCGGCGGACCGGTACGAGTTCACCCGCGCGGTGGCCGCCGCCGGCGACAGCACCTCGTTCTTCGCGTAGTAGACCCAGTCCGCCGACTGCGCCCAGACGCTGGTGCCGCCGGAGTGGCCGGTCAGGTCGATGAACCACTGGTTGTAGTTCAGCGTCATCGGGCGCCGCGGGTAGACGCTGCGGCCCGCGGCGTCGGTGGTGTGGTCCGCGGCCAGGGCGCCGTCGATGTAGTACTTGACGTGCCCGTTCGCGACGGTGGCGACCAGGGTGTGCCAGCCCGCGTGGCTCCACCGCCGCGCCTCGCTGATCCGCCAGCCGTCGAACGGGTCCGCCTGATAGGTGTTCCAACTGGTGATGAAGTTCGTCGGCCCGGTCTCACCCCAGCCGCCGTTCGGCAGGTACTCCGAGATGTCGAGTTCGCTGTACGTCGGCTCCCAGTCGTAGTCGAGCGGGGAGATCGTGTAGAAGGTCTGGTTCACCGTGTCGCCGTCGGCACCGCTGACCGGGGTGTCGCTGAACTTGAACCTGGTCGCGTAGGTGCCCTCGAAGAACCGCAGCCGGTTCTGCTGGACCTGGGCGTGGGTGGTGCCGCTCGCGGTGCCGTTCGTGGAGGCGCGCAGTTGCAGGGATTTCTGGCCGTCCACGACCGGGAAGCTGATGTTGCTCGCGGCCCAGGTGGCACCGCCGACGCCGGGACCGCCGGCGCTGGTCCGGACACTCCAGTCGTGGCCGGTGAAGTTCGGGTCGGTCCGGGAGTAGTAGTTGAAGTCGTCGAAGAACGCGCCGCAGGCGGCCGGTTTCCGGGGCTTCTCGGCGGGCGTGGGTCGCGCGGCCGCCGGGCCGGCGGCGGCAACCGCCAAAGCAGCCAGTACTGCGGTCGCGGCGGTGATGCGGAGTTTGCGTGTTCGAGCCATGGTGAGCACCTTCGTCTCGGGGCGGAGAACGCGGGACTCTTCGTAAAATGGTCTATCCAAGTGGTCAAGTCAAGCCCTTGAAACGGAGTGAATGCGCTCTCACAGGTCGGACCACTGGTAAAGATTGCTAGAGTTGAACGATGAGAAGGACCGAGGCGCGGGACCGTCTGCTGCGGTTGATCGAGATCCGCAACCCCGGCGAGGCCCTCCCCTCCGAACGCAGCCTGAGCGAATCCCTCGGTGTCTCGCGCCCGACCCTGCGCGCCGCGCTCGACGATCTCGCCCGGGACGGACTTGTCGTGCGCGAACACGGCCGCGGCACCTTCACCAGTTCCCGGAAGATCCACCAGGAACTCGCACCGACCGCCGAGGGCGACTTCCAGGTGCCACCCGCGGAGGGCACTCCGTGGCAGAGCAAGCTGATCAGCTTCGAGGTGGAGCCGGCCGGTGCGCGACTCGGCCAGCGGCTGGAGATCTCGCCGGGCGACCAACTCGTGTCGGTGGTTCGGCTCCGGCTGGTCGACGGTGCTCCGATGTGCATCGAGCGGATCCGGATCCCCGCCGCCTATGTCCCCGGGATCACCGGCCGGGACTTCGAGATCGGTTCCATGTACGGGTTGCTGCGGTCGAGGTACCAGGTGGTGGCGAAGGACGCGGTACAGACGACGGAGCCGACGGTGACGGATGCGCAGGAGGCGGCCCTGCTCGGCGTACCGCTGCATTCGCCGGCGTTGCTGTTCGAACGGACCACGCGGAACGCGGACCGCGCCGTGATCGAGTACACCCGCTCCATCTATCGAGGAGACCGGTACCGGATCACGACGCGGCTCACGTTCCCAGACACGCCCTAACCCTTGACGGCGCCCGCGGCCACACCTGTCGTCACGCGGCCCTGCAGGAGGAGGAAGATCAGCAGCACAGGCAGCATGAACAGGGTCGCCGCGGCCATCGTGGCGCCCCAGTCCGTGCCGAAGGTGTTGCTGAACGACGAGAGCCAGACCGGCAGCGTGCGCTGGTCCTGGTTCTTGATGATCAGCAGGTTGGCGAAGGCGAACTCGTTCCACGCGGTGATGAAACCGAACAGCGAGGTGGACAGCAGCCCGGGCGCGAGCAGCGGGAAGACGATCCGCCGGAACGCCTGGAACTGGTTGCAGCCGTCGACCTGGGCCGCCTCCTCGAGCTCGACCGGGATCGCGTTCAGGAAGCCGCGCAACGTCACGATGGTGAACGGCAGCGTCATCATGAAGTAGATCAGCGTCAGCATCGGCAACTTGTCCAGCATGTCCGTGTCGCGGGCGATCACGTACATCGGGATCAGCAGCGCCTCCCACGGCGTCATCTGCGCGACGAACACCATCAGGATGAACGCCTGCCGGCCCTTCCAGCGCATCCGCCCGACCGCGAAGGCGGCCAGGCACGCGATCACCAGCGAGGCCAGCACCGCGGTCACGGCGACGAACGCGCTGTTGCGCCAGAACAACCAGAACCCGTCCGCGTTCACGGCCGTACTGAAGTGCGTGAAGGTGACGTGAGTCGGGAAGAACGAAGGCGTCTCGGCCTGGATGTCTTTGGTCGGCTTGAACGCGGTCAGCACCATCCAGTAGACGGGGAAGACCGAGAACGCGAACACGCCCAGAGCCAGCACGTTCAGGGTGATCTTGCGACTGATCCGGGTCCTCACAGCCGACCCTCTTCCTTGAACATCTGCCGGAAGTACGCCAGCAGCACCACGGTCAGGATCAGCACCGTGACCATCGAGATCGCCGCGCCCAGGTCGTAGCGGTTCAGCGACTGGGCGATCTGGTAGGCGTACACCGGCAGCGTCAGCGTCGCGTTGCCCGGGCCGCCCTGGCTGATCGCCCAAATCTGGACGAAGCACTTGAACACCCAGATCACCTCCAGGCACAGGATCAGGCCGAACATCGGCCGCAGGATCGGGAAGGTGATCAGCGCGAAGGTCTTGACCGAGCCGGCGCCGTCGATCTGGGCCGACTCGTGCAGTTCCTTCGGCACCGTCGTCATCGCCGCGTAGAGCGTCAGCGCCGCGAACGGCACCGACTGCCAGACGATCAGCAGCACGATGATCGCGAAGGTGGAGTTGCCGTCGGCGAACCACGCCTTGCCGTCGTACTGCTCGAAGCCGAGCGCGACGAGCACCCAGTTCACCACTCCCAGCTGGGACTGGAAGAGCCACTGGAACACCGTGGTCGCGGCGATCACCGGGATCGCCCAGGCGACCACCAGGCCACCCATCACGGCGAACCGCATCCACTTGCCCAGGGCACCGAGCAGCAGCGCCACCGCGGTCGCCAGCACCATGATCAGGCCGACGTTGATCGCGGTGAACACGAAGGTCCGCCGGACCACGCCCCAGAACATGTCGTCGGTCAGGATCCGCCGGTAGTTGTCCAGACCGACGAACTCGGCACCGCCGCGGATCAACTGGGCGATGCCGAACTTCTGGAACGAGATCAGCAGGTTGCGGACCAGCGGATAGGCGAGCAGGTACGCCGTACCGAGAACGGTCGGCGCGACCAGCAGATAGGGCAGGACGCGGACCCACAGGGGTCGCCCCCGCCGGCCCGGGGCCGGCGTACCGGTCTCGGGGGCGGGGGCGACCGTCGTGGTCTCAGCTTCAGCCAAGGCCATGGTTACTTGGCGTTCAGGGCCTGGGTGATGATCTCGTCGGCCGCCTTGGCCGCCGCGGCCGGGTCACCGCCGGTCAGCACCTTGGTCTGGTACTCCTTGATCGGGTTCTTCGCCTCGACCGCGGCCCAGTTCGGCGAGTTCGGCGTCGCCTTGCCGTTGGCCGCACCGGCCGCCATCGCCGCGGTGCCCTCGTCCGAACCGACCGACGCGGCCAGGCTGGTCCGGTTCGGCACGTACTTCATCGTCTTGGCCAGGTCGGTCTGCCACTGCTCGCCGGCCAGTTCCTTGATGAAGGTGTACGCCGCGTCCTGCGCGTCCGAGGCCTCCGGGATGATCAGGTCGGAGCCACCGGTGAAGACGGCACCCGGCTTGTCGGCGGTCTTGCCCGGGATCGGGAAGAAGCCCAGCTTGTCCTTCAGCGCCGGATTCGCCTGAGCGATCAGTTCGGCCGCGCCCGGGACCGCGATCATCTGCGCGACCTTGCCCTGCGCGAACACGTCGGTCTGGGTCGGCTTCGCCTCGTCGGAGTCCTTCGGGCCCTTGCCGAGCGCCTGGATCTGCTTGTAGAACTCCATCCCCTTCTGCGCTTCGGGGGTGGACAGACCTCCCTTCCAGGAGTCGCCCTCCTTGACCGCGAGGTCGCCGCCCTCGTCCCAGATGAAGCCGGACAGCACGTAGAAGTTCTGGCCGGGCAGGT
The DNA here is from genome assembly GCF_039530625.1 of Kribbella sancticallisti. Classification (NCBI taxonomy): domain Bacteria; kingdom Bacillati; phylum Actinomycetota; class Actinomycetes; order Propionibacteriales; family Kribbellaceae; genus Kribbella; species Kribbella sancticallisti. The sequence goes on from NZ_BAAAOS010000017.1 coordinate 94,767, forward strand.
AGATGCCCTGGTTGCCGCCGGTGTTCAGCTTGGTGGTCGTGGCGATCCACTCGTCCCGGGTCTTCGGCGGCGTAACCCCGGCCGCCTGGAACAGGTCCTTGCGGTAGACGACGACGCGGTTCGCGGCGTAGTACGGGATGCCGTACTGCTTGCCCTCGTACAGGCCCGGGCCGGCCAGGCCCTCGATCCAGTCGTCGCCCTTGAGGTCGGCCTTCTTGTCGGTCAGGTCCTTGACGCCACCGGAGGCGGAGTACTGCGCGACCTGGGTGTTGCCGACCTCGATCACGTCGGGGGCGTCCTTGCTGGCCAGCGCGCCGATGATCTTCGGGCCGATCCCGTTCCACTCCTGGATCTGGACGTTCGCCTTCACGTCCGGGTGCTTCGCGGCGAAGTCCGCCTCGAACCGCTTCAGGAAGTCGTCGGAGACGCTGCCCTTCATCAGCCAGACGTCGATGGTCTTCGGGCCGGCGTCGGCCGCGGTGTCCGACGTGTCGTCGGAGGAGCCACAGGCGGCGAGTGCGGTGAGTGAGAGGGCCGCGACTGCGGCGACGGCAAGGGGGCGGAACTTCATCGGATCACCTCGGGCGAAGTAGCCGGATCGGCCTCCGGCTGACTGGTATGAACCTGTCGTTCAGTGGCGAAGAGAATTGCCTACCCTCTGCTGACCAGTCAATAGTTCAGGAGTGTCCGTTATTAAGTCGTGAGAGCGCGCTCCACCGGAAGTCAGCCCGAAACCCCGGTTCCTATGGCATCCTTCGCACTGTGCGTTGCGCTATGCGCAATAGACCAGTTTGGGGGATGGTAAGTTTTTTACCGGACCAGTAGTGGCTACAGGTAAGCGCTTCCTGGCCTCGACTGGTCTAGTTCGCGAGCACCGCGCGCAGCACCGCCGAGGCCACCGCCGCGTCGGCCGCGCCGATGCCGGTGAGGTCGGCGATCGTCCGGCCGGAGTGCTCGGGCCGGCCGTCCCTCAGAACGCTGCCGACGGCGAGATCCGTGTCTGCCGCGATCATCCCCGCCCGTACCGCGTTGCCAAAGTCGCCGTGGTCGAGACATTGGCCGTGGTCGTCGGTGGCGACGAGCGCCCCCACGAACAAGTCGTTCGGCAGTTCGTGCTTGCCCGGCATGTCCGTGCCGATCCCGGTCACGTGCACGGCGTGCTGGAAGGCCTTCGCCGGCAGCGGGGACCTGGCGGCGGTGGTCGTGATGACGCACGGCGCGCCTTCGAGAGCATCCGGCCGTGCGTCGATCCCGCTGTCCACGAAGGCCTGACAGAGCTTCTCGGCCGCCTCGGGGCGTCGTCCCCACACCCGCGCCCGGGTGAGCGGGCGGAGCATTCGCAGCCACTCGATCTGCAGACGGGCCTGCTCGCCGGTGCCGAGCACGGCGACCTCGTCGATACCGGTCGGGGTCATCGCGTGGGTGATCAGCGCGCCCGCGGCCGCGGTACGCCAGGCGGTCAGCATGCCTTCGTCGGCCAGTACTCCCGCCGGTACGCCGGTGGTCGCGTCGACGACGAGCATCAGCCCGTTGTTGACCGAGGCAAAGGTGCTGGCGACCTTCACCGCGAAATGCGGTGAGCCGGCGACATGACCCGCCTTCACGTGGCAGTCGCCCTGGTGGTCCGGGAATTCCAGCACCATCGGATGCGGCACCGAGGTCCGGTCCTCCGCGTGCGCGACCAGCGCTTCCTCGACCGCTCGGAGGATCACCTCGGGCGTGGCGGCTCGGGTGATCTCGGCCAGGCCGACGACCGGCAACGTCATGCGCGCTTCTCCAACCAATTATCCCAGTGCTGCAAGGCTTCTTCGGGTTCGGACCGGCCGACGCCGACACGGAATCGATCGGTCGGCGTCTCGGTCAGCTCCGAGCGGTAGATGCTCGACGGCAACAGCAGTACTCCGGCCTGCTCGACCAACTCCGTGCACATCGCCTCGACCCCCTCGGCGCCGAGGTAGCGCGGGTAGGCCACACAGCCACCTTGCGGCGCGGTGAACTCGAACAGGTCGGCGTGCCGGTCGAAGAAGTTCTGGAAGAGTGGCAGGTTGGTCGCGATGATCTCCCGATTCCTTGCCAGCAGGCGATCCCGGGCCCGGAGAGCGATCAGCGCGAGGATCTCGCTGGGCGCGGAGTTGCAGATCGAGGTGTAGTGCTTGGCCCGCTCCAACCGGTCCAGCAGGTCGTGATCGCGGCAGGCGATCCAGCCGATCCTCAAGCCAGGCAGGCCGTACGCCTTCGACATCACGTTCAGCGACAACGCGCGGTCCGACAGATCCGCTGCCTGCGGCAACGACGGCCGGTCGAACTCGAGGCCGCGGTAGACCTCGTCGCTGAACAACGTGATCCCGCGGTCGTCGCACAACCGCACCAACCGCTGCCACGCTGCGAGATCCGGTACTGCGCCCGTCGGGTTGTTCGGGAAGTTCACCGAGACCAGCCGGGTGTTGGGTCTCAGCGCGCGCTCGACCGCGTCCACGTCGAGCGCCCAGCCGTTGTCCTCCTGGAGCGCGACGCCCGTGACCTCGCAGATGGACAGCGGGATCGTCTCGGCGGCCTGGTAGTTCGGCGTCAGCACGACCGCGTGGTCACCGGGATCCAGCAGCACGTGCATGGCGAGGTAGATCGCCTCCTCGGCTCCCGCGAAGCAGAGCACGTCCTCCGGTACGACGCCGTCGTACGTGCGGGCGATCTCCTCCCGCAGCGCGGGCAGTCCGCGCGTTTCCGTGTAGCCGAGGGCCAGCGTCTCCCACCTGCGGCGGCCGTCATCGTCGGCCAGGTCAAGGAGTTCGGACACCGCGGTCGTCTGGGCGTCGGAGGCGGTCAGGTGGTACCGCGCGCTGAACTCCCAGCGCGAGAAGTAGGTCTCCAGCTTGAAGTCAGGAAGGGTCGGCATAGTTCGACTCCTTGCGTGCCTGCGCGAGCAGTTGGTAGAGGGCCGACCGGGAGATCCGCAGGGCCCGCGCGACCGCCGGTACGGATCGCCGCTGGCTGAGTACGCCCGCCGCGTCCAGCCGGCCGAGCAACTCAAGCCGGTCCTGCTTCGTCAGCCGCTCGACGGCGACACCGCGCTCGCGCACGAAGCCCCCGACCAGGTCGTTCAGGGTCTCGGACCAGTCGTGCTCGAACAACGCCCGCGGCTGCCCGGTCACCGGAGCGGCGAACGCGGCGAGGATCCGGCTGGCCTGCTCGAAGGCGGTCCGGTCCACGTTGACGCACAAGACGACGTCCGGTTTGCCGTCCGCGTCCCGAACCACCGCGCTGACGCTCGACAACCGCCGCCCGTCCGGCAACGACTTCGGGTAGGGGCCGTAGACGTCCGGCCCGGTCTCGGTCAACTCCTCGAGCTCACCCAGCAGCGAGGGATTACCGACGGACCGCTCCGAGAACGCGTTCCAGATCCCGAGGATCTCGTCGGTCTCGGGATCGTGCAGCACCACCTCGGCGTGCGGCGACAACAACAACGCCACCGCCTCACAGACCGGTGCGAGCGGGTGATTCATGCCCTGGACGTTACATCCAGCGTGGACAATCTGTCCACGCTGCGTCTCAGGTGGAGACTCTCTTGTCTGCCCGTTGAGCGAGGCGGAGACCGATCAGCAGCAAGCCGACGCTGATCACGCCGACGACCGCGTAGGTGACCCGCCCGCCGACCCCGTCCCAGGCGGTGTGGAGCGCGACGGCCAGGGCGTACATGCCGAGAAAGCCGAGGAATCGCTTGCCACTCGGGGCGACCACGAACTGCCAGAGACCCCAGCAGGTGAGCCCGGTCCAGGCCGCGTGGCCGGCCGGGGAGAGGAGGCCGCGGATGAACAGTGTCTGCTCGGCGGCCCCGACGTTGCCACCCGACTGCAGCAGCGCGACGAAGGCGTAGCCCATCGTCTCGAGCACGGCGAATCCCGTCCCGACCGCGACCCCGATGATGATCCCGCCGCCGATCGAGTGCCGGTAGCGATGCCCGAACAGCAGCACCAGTACGGCGGGCACAACCAGCTTCGCGGCTTCCTCGATCAGGCCGACACCGAGCATGGGGAGCGCCCCGAGCTCGCGCATCGCGTCGTACTCGAGCAGGCCGGCCACCACCACACCGACGACGCCTCCGAACAGCAGCGACCCACCCAGCGTCGGCCCGTCGATCAGCCAGCGCCCCGAGCGCCCCGCCGCGAAGGTGACGAAGGTCAGCGGCACCACCAGGGCGCCGAGCAGGATCATCGTCGGGAAGAGATTCGGGTTGCCCGTGTCGGTGAGAACACCGAGCACCAGGAGATACAGCGCGGCCCCGACCACGAACGTGCCGATCCAAGCCCACCTACGCACAACCTGCTGAGCCGCCATGCCGAGAATCCTGCACCCACCAGTGGCCGGACCACCGGAGGTCGGCGGTTTGGCGTGGTTGCGCCATGTCACAGGGACGGCAGTTGTGGACAGGGCTAACGGGAGACGAACGGTTGCAGACTCCTTCGGTAGAGGTGCCTCCCCCCTCTCAAAAGGAGATCTGCCCATGTCCTCTCCAGTGCCCATCCGACCGGTGAAGGCGGCCGCCACCCTTGCGGCCGTCCTCGCCCTGAGCGCCGCCGCGGTGATCCCCGCCGACGCAGCCGAACCCCCACCCGGTACCGCGCGGTCCGCCGTACCGGCCAAGTCCGCCAAGGTCACCCTCATCACCGGTGACGTGGTGGAAATCTCCGACGCCGGCAACGGCAAGAAGGCGGCGAGCGTGCAGCCCGCGGCCGGGCGGGAGGGAGTCTCCTTCCACACACTCGAGGTCGACGGCGGCCTGCGCGTCCTGCCGAGCGACGCCGTGCCCTACATCTCGACCGGCGTACTCGACGCGGACCTGTTCGACGTCGACGAACTGATCGCCGACGGCTTCGGCGACGCCGCCGCACCCACCCTGCCGCTGATCGTCCGGTACTCCGATCCGTCCGCCGCGCGCACCCAGTCGCTCGCCGGTACCACGTCCAGCCGCGCGCTCGACTCGATCGGCGGCGCGGCGATCAGCGCGGCCAAGAACGAACTCCCCGCGCTGTGGAAGTCGCTGGAGCCGAACCCGAACGCCCGCGCGCTGAGCCGGGGGATCGCCAAGATCTGGCTCGACGGCAAGGTCCGCCCGGTGCTCGACCGGAGCGTGCCGCAGATCGGCGCACCCGCCGCCTGGCAGGCCGGGTACGAAGGCGCCGGCGTCGAGGTCGCGGTACTGGACACCGGGGTCGACGCCGAGCACCCGGACCTCAAGGGCAAGGTGCAGCAGGCGCTGGACTTCTCCGGCAGCGAGACGGGCTCGGCCGACCATTTCGGCCACGGCACCCACGTCGCCGCGACCATCGCGGGCACTGGCGCCGGTTCGAACGGAACCCACAAGGGCGTCGCCCCCAAGGCCGACCTGCTGGTCGGCAAGGTGCTCGGCGACGACGGCATGGGCTTCGAGTCCTGGATCATCGCCGGGATGGAGTGGGCCGCCGCCGAGGGCGCGAAGGTCGTCAACATGAGCCTGGGTGGTGGGCCCACCGACGGCACGGACCCGCTCAGCCAGGCAGTGGACCAGATCACCGCAGCTTCCGGCACGCTCTTCGTCGTGGCCGCCGGCAACGACGGCCAGGACGAGTCGGTCGGTACGCCCGGCGCGGCCGCGGCGGCACTGACCGTCGGAGCCGTTGACCGCAACGACGTCCTCGCCGACTTCTCCAGCCGTGGACCCCGCGTCGGCGACTCCGGCCTCAAGCCCGAGATCTCCGCCCCCGGCGTCGGCATCGTCGCCGCCCGCGCCACCGGTACGGCGATGGGCGAGCCGCTGAACGACCTCTACACCTCCGCCTCCGGTACTTCGATGGCCACGCCGCACGTGGCCGGCGCCGCGGCGCTGCTGGCCCAGGCTCACCCGGACTGGAAGGCCGACCGGCTGAAGAACGCCCTGGTCAGCACGGCCAAGACCGCCCCGGACGTGTCGGTCTACGCGCAGGGTTCGGGCCGGGTCGACGTCGCTCGCGCCGTCGCGCAGAAGGTCTACGCGAGCGCTGTCGCCGACTTCGGCTTCGTCACCGCCGGCGTCACCAAGACGGTCACCTACAAGAACGACACGACCGCGCCGGTGACCCTGGCGTTGTCGGTCGACGTGGACAACCTGGACGCGCACAAGCCCGAGACCGACGCGTTGAGCCTGCCGAGCAGTGTCACCGTGCCCGCCGGCGGCAGCGTCGACGTACCGGTCACGCTGGACCCGGCCAAGCTCGACCGCGGTCTGCACAGCGGCTGGATCGTTGCCACCGGCCCGAACGGCGTGGTGACCCACACCGCGGTCGGCACACTGAAGGCCGGGCCGAAGCACTCGGTCAAGCTGCGGGCGGTGGGCCTCGACGGCCGGCCGACCGGAGTACCGGTGATCAGCCTGTTCGGCGACAACTCGCGCTCGGACCTGCTCGCCTGGATCCCGGACGGCGAAGGTTTCACCGCCGAGGTCGAGGAGGGCACCTACCTGCTGCACTCGCTGGTGGAGAACAGCAACCCGCAGGACGAGAAGGTCAGCCTCTACACCGACCCGAACATCCTCGTCACCAAGGACATCGAGATCGTGATCGACGCCCGCAAGGCGGTCCCGATCAAGATCACCACGCCCAAGCCGTCGGAGCAGCAGGCGGTGCTGAGCTACTACGTGCACCGCGAGTACGGCAACGGCCGCAAGATCAGCCACGGCGTGATGCACTTCAGCACGGTCCAGCAGGTGCTGGTGACGCCGACCAAGCCGGTCGCCGAGGGCAGCTTCGAGTTCTCGTCCCGCTGGCAACTGGCCGCGCCGCTGGTGCAGGCCTCCGTCCAGGGTGTGACCGGTCCGTTGGACATCAACATCCTGCACCGGTCGCCGTCGTTCGAGGGCAAGAAGCGCTTCCCGCTGGTCGCGGCCGGTCCGGACCTGCAGGGCGTCAAGGGTGCCGTCGCTGTCATTCACTCCAGCGAGGACGGCTGGGGCAACGGCAGTGAGCAGGACCAGATCGCCGCTGCCGCCAAGGCCGGTGCCGCCGGAGTCATCCTGGTGCGGCCGGCGGACTGGTCGGCGTGGACCGTCTGGACTCCGATCGGCGAGCGTGAGCCGATCCCGGCCATGGTCACCACGGCCAAGGTCGGCCAGAAGCTGGTCGACCGTGCGCGGCTCGGTCGCGCGACGATCGACCTGACCCTGACCACCTCCAGCCCGTACCTGTACGACGTACAGCAGGTGTCGGCCGGGTCTATCCCGGCGCAGATCGACTACAAGGTGACTACGGCGAACAGCGCGCGGGTGAACTCGTCGTACTCGGACAACGGCGGCTTCAACTGGGCCAAGGAGCAGCGGTTCGGCTGGCGTCCGTGGCAGGACTACGCCTGGAACGACGCTCAGCGGGTCGTCCAGACTCCCAAGGTCCGGGAGGAGTGGGTGACGGCCGGCGACTCGCTTTGGCAGCACCGGGTGCACCACCTCTACACGTGGAACGAGATGGGCCCGCTGCTGGGCGGACTGACCTCCCTGCCGCGGAGCTACCAGGCTGGTACGTCCAACGAGACCTGGTTCGGACCGGTCGTGCGACCGGCGGCCGCACCAGGGGTGGCCTCCACCAGGACCGGCGACCGGCTTTCGCTGCGGATCCCGGCCTTCGTGGACGACGCCGGGCACTTCACGGTCCAGGAGACCACGTCTGCGTCCGCAGTACTTTCGCGGAACGGTGCTGTGGTGGCTGAGCTGCCGAACGCGTGGCAGGACGTGACCACCAGCGGCGGCGACGCGGCGTACAAGCTGGAGCTGTCGACGGAGCGCAAGGACACGGAAGGCGAGTGGAACTGGGGAACCAGCACTCGCACGGTCTGGGACTTCCGCTCCAACACGGCGTCTGCCGACAAGGCTGCGGCGCTGCCGCTGCTGCAGGTGGGCTACGACGTACCGGTCGATCTGTACGGGCGGGTGGCTCCCAAGCCGCACCTGGTCGGGTTCACGGTCCAGCAGCAGGCTGGTGCTCCCGCGGCTCGCTCAACCTCGCTGCAGGCTGAGGTGTCCTTCGACGAGGGCAAGAGCTGGCGCCAGATCGTCGCTGTCGGTGCTCGCGGCCGCTATGTGGCAGTAGTGCCTGCCGGTAACGGCTCTGTGTCCTTGCGGGTAGTCGCCGGTGATGGCCTCGGGAACAAGGTCAGCCAGACGATGATCAAGGCCTACGGGCTTAAGTAGTCAGTTAGAGCTGTAGCCGGCCTTCGGGCCGGCTACAGCCATTTCCGGCGGGCTGCTTGGAAGGCGAGGCCGGTCCGAGTGTCCACGCCGGCCAGGGACATCATCCGGTCAAGGCGGCGCTGTACCGTCCGCCGGCTGATGCCCAGCTGGGATGCGATGGACTTGTCCGGTACTCCGGCGACCACCAGCGACAGCAGGAACCTCTCGTTGTCGTCGAGCCCGCCCGGGTCCTGCCCGTCACCCTGGAGCTTCACGGGCGTCGCCGCCTCCCAGTGACTCTCGAACAAAGCGAGCAAGGCGTCCAGAAGCTGCCCGCGACCGATCACCGCGGCTGTGGGTTCACCGATTCCCCACTCGTTGTCCCGGACCAGAGGACAGACCGCAGTAGCCCGGTCGACGATTGCCAGCCGCACTGGGAGCGTCGGGAGGGTCCGGGCCTCTTCACCCCAACTGACCCCCTCGGCGATGGAGTCGAGCTCCCCGGGTGTCTCCAGCAAGGCCCGCTCGTAGATGGCGCGGTACCGGACGCCGCGGCTGAGTGCGCCGTACTCTTCTGTGTTCTCGGCTCCCTGCATCGCGAGGGGGTTGGCCCGGCAGAACCAGAGGATCTCCTCGCGGGCGGCCTGCTGCAGATCGCGCAGCCGGTCGCGGAGCGCGGCAGCGCCGACGATCACCTCGACCAGGTGGTGCGCGTCCCGGCGGCTCGCGCTGGCCCGGAACTCCTCGCTCAGCGACGCCACCGTCTGCCGCGCCGACTCGAGGGACTCCTGCGCGCGGAGCAACGTAGTACCGAGGGCTACGTCGGGTGGCAGCGGGCGGAACATCGGGTCGTCGCCCGGTTGCACCGCGACCAGGCCCTTCGCCTGGAGTCGCTGCAGCACCTCGGCGGCCTCTTCCTGCGTCAGCCGGGCGACCTCGGCCAACTCGGCCGTCCTCGCCACGGACAACCCGACCAGCAGCCGGTAGGCCTGCTCCTCCTCGGCATCCAGCAACGATCTGTCCTGCATCGCGCCCAACCTTTCGTGCTCGAAGCTCCACCTAAGCAGCCGATCCGGCGCAGCGGCGAGCATTTTGACGTTCCATTCGGCACAGCTGGGCCATTCACCGCTGCCGGCACTTGTGGCACCGGAGTGCCATCACGAAATCCGGTGAACGCCGTCACTACCAGTGCAGACGCAATCCGCGGGACTCCGCCCGAGCCGCCTTCGAGAGAGAACACCATGAACTGGACCGACTACGCCGGCCTCATCGGCCTGCTCGCCGCCGCGGCCGTCGCCGCCTGGATGCTCCTGGGCGCCGGCACCATCTCCCCGCACCGCGGCCAGCGCCGCCATGCCGCGCCAATCCCCTCACGCCCCGCTCGCCATCGGGCTCCGAGCCCACTGCCCGGACGCCTGCGCGCGCGCTGAGCCTGGTTCGGCTCTGCCTGGTTCAGCTTTGCCTGGTTCAGCTGGTGATCGACTCGATCCTCGGCTGGGCCAGGCGTACATAGTCCTCGGTCGCCAGCGCGAGCGACCGATCCAGCCGCGCCGCGTTGAAGTACAGCTCCGGCACCTCCAGCAGCCTCGCATCGACGATCAGCTCGAGCTGCTCGTGATAGCTCACCGGCAACACGGTTCCACTCACGCTGCCCGCCAGTTCCTCCGCCCGCGCCTTGTCGGCGAACGCGACATAGCTCCCGCCGAGCAGTTCCTTGATGGCCTGAAGATCAAGCCGCGTACGCCGTCGCCTGAGTCCGCGTCTGACCACTCACAACCGCTAGCCTACTGGGAGCGTTTCCACACCTGTTGGAGAGGTCCAATGCCCGAGATCCGGCCGTACCGCCCGACCGACCGGGACGCCGTCGCCGACATCTGCGTCCGCACCGCCGACAACGGCGGCGACTCCAGGTCGCTCTACCCGGACCTGGAGCTGATGCCGACGATCTTCGCCTGGCCGTACGTCGACCTCGAACCCGAGTTCGCCTTCGTCCTCGCAGACCAGGACCGCGCCGTCGGCTACATCCTCGGCTGCGCCGACACCCCCACCTTCGTCAAGCGCTTCCGCACCGAGTGGCTCCCCAGGGTCGAGCAGCGCTACCCGGCCCCTACCCGCACGCCCGAGACCCCCACTGACCACATGGTCGCCCTCCTCCACACCCCGGAACGCATGGCCATCCCCGAGGTCGCCGGCTACCCCGCCCACCTCCACATCGACCTACTCCCGGCCTACCAACGCGCCGGCCACGGCCGCGCCCTGATGACCCGCTTCCTCACCGCTCTATCCACCGCCGGCGTCCCCGCCGTCCACCTCAGCATGCTCACCAGCAACACCCCCGCCCGCACCTTCTACAACCGCCTCGGCTTCCACCACATCCCCGTACCCGACGTAGACGTAGTCACCTACCTCGGCCGCACCTCCGACCCGCAGTACTAGCTGCAGGTGCGGTTGGTACTGCGTGGGTCGGCTACTCGGCGGGTGGTGTAGATAGTTTGTTTGAGGGCTGTACTGCGCCAGGGGCGAGCCTTGTTGAGAGGTATGTCGTACGTCGGGGTGTCGCGGTCGATGGTGGTGAGGGTGAGGTGGGCAGACGGGGCGACGGTGGCGGCGTAGGTGCCGTCGGGGGCGATGACACCCGAGGCCATCAGGTGGGTGGTCTGGGCAGGGAGTGACAGCGAGATCCAGTAGCAGTTGATCGCGGCGTGGGCGCGGGCCTTCAGCTCGAGAGTCGAGTCGACCGGGTAGGCGGAGAGCAGGAGGCACTCGACGCCCAGGCGTTCGTACTCCGCGAACAGGTGCGGGAAGCTGACCTCGACGCAGAGCACGCAGCCGAACCGGTAGCCGTCGACGTCGAACACGATCGGCTCGAAGCCGGGGCTGAAGAACTGGGTGATCTCGGTGTTCGAGCAGAACCGCTTGTCGTAGCGGTCGACGATCTCGCCGGCGTCGGAGATCACGTACAGGCTGTTGTGCGGGCGGTTCGGCGGGGTCAGCGGATGCGCCGAGCCGAGCACCACCCAGAGCCGGAGCCGGGCGGCGAGCTTCTTGATCTTCTCCAACTCGTCCCGCACCACCGGCCAGTCCACCTCGGACCAGTCCTGGAGCTGCTCCTTCGGATAGCCCGACAACTGCCCCTCCGGAAACTGGATCAGCCGCGCCTTCCCGGTCGCCGCCTCCCGCATCAGCTTCCGAACCGTGGCGCCGTTCTCCTTCGCGTCCTTGGTGATGGTGGGTTGAGCAACAGCAATACGAATCCCCGTCATCGCCCCACGGTCCCACCCCGAACCGACAGAACTCACCCCGACGCGGCGAGCAACCACCGACCTGTTGCCGGCGCCGGATTGTCGGTCCCAGGTTGCAGGATGCCCCCATGAGCTGGCTGGACGGCACCCACGACTACACCCTCCGCGAGACCTACGCCGAGGTGGACGACCTGGCGGAGTGGTCCCCCTGGATCCCGTTCGAGACCGCCATCAGAGCAGCGCCTCGCGAGCCCGGCGTCTACCTGATGCGCGAACCACTCACCGGCATCATCCGCTACGTCGGCATGGCCGGCGAACGCGCCGGCAGCGGCCGTCCACAAGGCCTGTTGGGCCGACTAACGGTCTACCGAACCGGCAAGGGCGCCGTCAGCGGCTTCGGCGAAGCCGCCCTCGACCGAGCCCTAGCCGACCCCGACTGGCTAGAACAACAACTACAAGACCTCCGCCACAACGGCCCCAAGCGAACCAAAGACTGGGCCCGCGACGCCGTACTCCGCCTCGGTCTAGAGGTCAGCTGGTCAGTAACCCCAGACCGCGGCGACGCCCTCTACTTGGAAACCCAAGTAGTCACTCTCCTGAGAACCCACGGCCTCTGGAATCGGTGATCGGCGACGCCGGGGGGCAAGTACAGCTAGACCGGCGGCTCACCTAGCAGCCAGGCTCGCAGCAGCTTGAAGAACGGCTTCCGAGGCAGCTTTCGCAGGAAGGTCACCGACACCACGCCCACCTCGAATCGCCGCGGGTCGAAGAAGGACATCACTCCGTGGTGGATGAACACCAAGTCGCCGACGGGCACCGTGAGACGAGCCGGCGTGATCCAGGCGATCGGCCCGCTGTGCTCGTACAGGCGATGGAGATGGAGCACCGTGCCCTGTCCGGTCGACGACTGCCCCAGCACGATCCAAGCCTGCGCCGGCGAGTCGCCGTACTTGCTCCGGTAGTCCTTGATCTGCGCTGATGTCCGGGACGAAGCCATCCTCCGGATCGCCCGTCCGTCGGCAAATCGGTACGGCGTTGGCTGGTTCCGGGTCGACCACTCGCGTGGTCCTGGTCCGGGGATATCGGTGCAGGGGTGTTTAGGCCAGGGTGGGCCAAGCTCATCGAAATAGACTCGGCTGCCGTACTCGTTGGAATAGAAGTAGACGGGGGCGCGGCAGACCGGACACTGCGCGTTGGGGCGAGACCAGCGGTGTGAATAGGCGCCCACGACGAAGGTGCGGGGTCGCGTCGGCGTCGGGCGGCTGGGCCGCCCGTAAAAGCTGGGGGTTCCTGAGCGACTGACGGTGTGGGCGGACACCCAGTGCTCAGTGCCGTCGCGACCGCGACGCCAGTGGCCGCGTCGGCGGTAGGTCGTCATCGGCAGCAGCGCCGGAGCCATCTGGTGGTGGTCTCGGCTTGATCGGCGGTGGACATGCTGGTCATCCTCGGCGGTCGAGACCTAGGTCGCAACGGGCCGCGCCAGGCTCCTGACGCCGACGATCTCGAACGCGCGCGCCAAACCCACGACCAGTGGAATCGGTGATTTCGGGGGCAGCGTGACGCATGCCTCATTGGGGAAAAGAGAAACTCCCGATCGGAGACCGATCGGGAGTTCGAGACGCTGTGCGCGAGGGGGGAGTTGAACCCCCACGCCCTTTCGGGCACACGGACCTGAACCGTGCGCGTCTGCCTATTCCGCCACCCGCGCGCTGGTTGGTGAGCCAGGAGAACCTGCCATCTCCAACCGAGGGGAAACATTAGCACGGCCTACGGCAGACTCTGACATTGCGGGTTCGGTCGAACCTGCCGATACGATCGATCGTCGTACCAGTGTGTCCACCGCGCACCGGTGGGCGCGGTGTACGGCGAGCCTCTTGAAGGCTCCGTACGGCAAGCACGATCGTTGGGTCCACCCGACGACCGACCGTGGAAGGAGGACGCGTGCGACCGCTGCAGCGCTTCGAGCGACGCCTGGAGGGCATCGTCAGCGGTGTCTTCGCGCGCGCGTTCAAGGGAGACGTGGAACCGATCGAACTGGCCGCGGCCCTCAAGCGGGAGATCGACAACACCGCGCGGATCCTGTCCCGGGACCGGCGGCTGGTCCCGAACCACTTCACCGTCGAACTCGGCCCGGGCGACTTCGAGCGGCTGAACGCCTACGGCCGGACGCTGAACCACGAACTGGCCAACGAGTTGCGTGATCACGCCGACATCCAGCGCTACACCTTCTCCGGACCGATCGAGATCGAGTTGACCCAGCAAGACGACCTGCCGACCGGGAAGTTCCGCGTCGTCAGCGCCACCGTCGGCAACCAGCGGCCACAACCGCGGCAGCCGGCCCCGATGCCTCCCGACGACGGCGGTGCCACCGTGCTGCAGAGCGCGCCTGTGCCGCCACCACCCGGCCCCCCGCCGGTGCGCCGGGGCCACCCGCAGGTGATGCTCGAGGTGAACGGGCGGCGCCGGCCGATCAACCCGCCGGGCGTCGTGCTCGGCCGGGGGACGGACGCCGACATCCAGATCAACGATCCCGGCGTGTCCAGGCGGCATGCGGAGATCCGGTTGATGCCCGAGGGCCCCGGGGGTGTCAAGGTGGTGCTGGTCGACCTGGGCTCCACCAACGGAACGCTGGTGAACGGGCGCCGGGCGGCGGAGGCCGAACTGACTGACGGATCGACCGTGAGGATCGGGAACACCACTATGACGCTGCGTCTTGCGGACGAGCCGATCGCCCAGCCGCCGAGCAGCGGGTGGTGATTGAGCTTCCATGTCGGAACTGACGCTGACCCTGATCAAACTGGGGTTCCTGGCCCTGTTGTGGATGTTCGTGCTGGCGGTCCTGTCCGTGATCCGGTCCGACCTGTTCGGCGCCAAGGTCGACGCCCGCACCATCGCCCCAGCCTCGTCGCCGCAGCCGAACGGACGGACCCCGAAGCCGGCCAAGCCCAGCAAGAAGCGCAAGGGTCTGCCGGGTTCGGTGACGATCGCCGACGGCCCCCAGGCCGGGGTGGGCGCGACGCTGGTCTCGGAGCCGGTGGTGATCGGCCGTGGCTCGGACTGCCAGATCCGGCTCGACGACGACTACTCCTCCACCCGGCACGCTCGGGTGTTCCAGTCCGAGGGCGAGTGGTGGGTCGAGGATCTGGGCTCGACCAACGGCACGTACCTGGACGGCCAGCGGGTGACTCGCGCGGTCCCGGCCGAGATCGGCGGTTCCATCCGGATCGGTCGTACGACGCTGAACATCGCGAAGTAGGGCGCCGGCCATGACTCTGTCGCTCGACTACGCCGCACTGTCCGACGTCGGACGGGTCCGCCGTAACAACGAGGACTCCGCGTACGCCGGTCCGCACCTGCTGCTGCTCGCCGACGGCATGGGTGGTGCCGCCGCGGGCGAGGTGGCCAGTGCCGCGGCCGTCCAGGTGATTCGCCGGCTGGACAAGCCGGGCATCGCCGGCCCCGACATGATGGAGGCGCTGGCCGGCGCCGTGCACCGCGCGAACGAGCGGCTCTCCGAGCTGGTCGAGGAGGACCCCGAGCGCGAGGGTATGGGCTCCACCGTCACCGCGCTGCTGTTCGACGGCGAGGAGCTCGGCCTCGCGCACCTGGGCGACTCGCGCGCCTACCGGATGCGCGACGGGCAGCTCTACCAGCTGAGCCACGACCACACGTTCGTCCAGTCGCTGGTGGACGAGGGCCGCATCTCCAAGGAAGAGGCCTTCACTCACCCGCACCGGAACCTGATCCTCCGAGTGCTCGACGGCCGGCCGGACTCCGATCCGGACCTGGAGATGCTCGACGTCCGGGCCGGTGATCGCCTGCTGCTGTGCAGCGACGGCCTGCCGGACTACGTGAGCGATCAGGTGATCGCCACCTCGATGGCGGACGGTACGCCGGACTCCGTCGTGGTCGACCTGATCACCCACGCCCTCGAGGCCGGGTCGAACGACAACGTCACCTGCATCGTGGCCGATGTGGTCGAGACCGATCCGGCGAGTGGGACCCGGCCGCAACTGGTCGGAGCCGCGGCCGAGCTCGCCCAAGGCAGCACCGGCCCGGCCACTTCGTCACTGGCAGCACAGGGTCATGGCGGCACGGGCAGCGGCGGTGGGGGCGGCACGGTCGGCCTCGACCCCGAGGAGCTCCGGTACGCGCCCAGGCCACCCAAGCGGTTCCTGTGGCTGCGGCGACTCGCAGTACTGGCTGTCCTTCTTGCTCTTGTCCTCGGTGGCGGCTGGTTCGCCTACAGCTGGACCCAGAAGCAGTACTACGTGGGCACCGACGGCGACTACGTGGCGATCTTCAAGGGTGTCGACCAGCAGTTCCCCGGCGTCGACCTGTCGAGCATGTACGAGAAGCAGACGCTCGAGGTGGACAAGCTGCCGACGTACAGCCGCGAGCAGGTGGAGGGCACCATCCAGGCGGACGACCTGGCCGCGGCCCGGCAGATCGTGACCGAGCTTCAGCGCGCCGCGGACGAGTGCGCGGCCAAGCCGACCCCGAAGCCGAGTACTCCGCCCGCGACGGTCAAGCCGCCGGTCTCGACCCCGCCGAAACCGCCGGTGACGACGACGCCCGCGACCACGCCGACCGGCACCCCCAGCAACGGCGCCGTGAACCCCGACGACTGCGACGGGGTCCGATGAGCAGCCCGTCGACCTCCGTCATCCAGATCATCCCGCGCAGCCGGCGCGGGGTGGAGTTGATGCTGCTGATCGTGGCGATCGGTGTCTCGGTCGGGGCCTACGTCAACATCGGCATCACCGTGCAGGACAAGGTGCCGGCCAGCACCGGGTACTACGCGGCCGGCATCGGCCTGCTCGCGCTGATCGCCCACATGGCCCTGCGCTACCGCGCCCCGTACGCCGATCCGGTGCTGCTGCCCTGCGCCGTGCTCCTCAACGGCCTGGGCGTGGCGATGATCCACCGGGTCGACCTCGGCCTGGCCGCGGCGGCGGTCGCCAACGGCCGTACTCCGAAGTCCCCGGCGGCGCCGCAGCAGATCACCTGGACAGCTGTCGGGGTGGTCCTCTTCCTGGTCGTCATCCTGGTGATCCGGGACCACCGCCGCCTGCAGGCACTGACGTACACCGCGGGTCTTGCCGGTCTGGTGCTGCTCGTCCTGCCGCTGGTTCCGGGGCTCGGCGTCGACCTGAACGGCGCCCGCATCTGGATCCACCTGGCCGGTATGTCCTTCCAGCCGGGTGAGTTCGCGAAAGTCTGTCTGGTCGTCTTCTTCGCCGGCTACCTGGTGGTCAAGCGCGATGTGCTGACGCTGGCCGGGCACCGCTTCCTCGGCCTGGACCTGCCCCGGGCCCGCGACCTCGGGCCGATCCTGATCGCCTGGGCGGTCAGCCTGGGCGTGCTGGTGTTCGAGAAGGACCTCGGCTCGTCGCTGCTGTTCTTCGGCCTGTTCCTGATCCTGCTCTACATCTCCACCGAACGGGCTGGCTGGCTGCTCATCGGCGGCCTGCTGTTCGCCGGTGGCGCGTACTTCGCCTCCCAGACCTTCGGCCACGTCCAGAAGCGGGTCGACGGCTGGCTGCATCCGTTCGACGAGGTCGGCGGCCAGGTCGCGACCGGGCTGATGGGCCAGGCCTGGGGCGGCATTCTCGGCCGCGGACTGGGCCAGGGCCGCCCGGAGCTCACCCTGTACGGGCAGAGCGACTTCATCATCTCCTCGTTCGGCGAGGAGCTCGGGCTGACCGGAATCATCGCGATCATCCTGGTCTACACGCTGATCGTGGAGCGCGGTCTGCGCACCGCGCTCGGCTGCCGGGACATCTTCGGCAAGCTGGTCGCCGCCGGTCTGGCGATGTCGTTCGCGCTGCAGGTGTTCGTGATCGTCGGTGGGGTCACCGGGTTGATCCCGCTGACCGGTCTGGCCACCCCGTTCATGGCCCTGGGCGGTACGTCGCTGGTCGCCAACTGGGCGATCGTGGCGCTGCTGCTGCGGATCAGCGACCAGGCCCGCCGGCCGCACACCCCCGCGGCGCCGGTCTCCGACGAAACGATCGCCATGGCGGTGCAGAAGCAGTGAACTCAGCCATCCGACGACTGGCCGTGGCCGCGATCATCCTGATGCTCGCGCTGATGGCCAACTCGACCTACCTGCAGGCCTTCCGGGCCGACGACCTGAACGGCCGCAACGACAACCGGCGGGTCCGCGACGAGCAGTTCTCGGTGAACCGCGGCCCGATCCTGATCGGCAGCACGCCGATCGCGCAGAGCAAGCCGTCGAACGACCGGTTCGAGTTCCAGCGGACGTACGCGTCGGGCCCGCTCTACGCGCCGGTGACCGGCTACTACTCCTACATCTTCGGCCGGGCCGGGATCGAGCTGAACCAGAACAGCCAGCTGAACGGCTCGGATCCGTCGCTGGTGTTCCGCCGGGTGATCGACGTGATCACCGACCGCCGGCAGCAGGGTGCCAGCGTCTCGCTGACGCTGAACGCGGCGGCCCAGCAGGCGGCGTACAACGGGCTGGCCGGCAAGAAGGGCGCGGTCGTCGCGATCGAGCCGAAGACCGGCAAGGTGCTCGCGCTGGTGAGCCGGCCGTCCTACGACCCGAACGTGCTGGCCGGCCACGACCTGGACGAGGTCAGCGCCGCCTGGAAGAGGCTGAACGAGGACAAGACCCGACCGATGTCCAACCGGGCGATCAAGGAGCTCTACCCGCCCGGCTCGACGTTCAAGCTGGTCACCTCGGCCGCCGCGCTGTCCAGCGGCAAGTACACGCCGGAGACCAAGGTGCACTCGCCGGCCGAGCTGCCGCTGCCGCAGACCACGGTCCCGCTGGTGAACGAGAACGGCCGCAACTGCGGCGGCAGCGACAACGCGACGCTGACGGTGGCGCTGCGGAACTCCTGCAACACCGCGTTCGGCACGATCGGTCTGGCCCTCGGCCCGGACGCGCTGCGCGAGCAGGCCGAGAAGTTCGGCTTCGGCGAGCGGCAACTGCCCGAACTGGGTGCGGTCGCGAGCCAGTTCCCGGGTGACCCGAACCAGCCGCAGACCGCGCAGTCGGCGATCGGCCAGTTCGACGTCCGGTCCACCCCGCTGCAGATGGCGATGGTGGCCGCCGGGATCGCCAACGGCGGCGACGTGATGAAGCCGTACCTGGTGCAGGGCGTCCGGACCGCGGACCTGAAGACGGTGTCGGAGACCAAGCCGGAGTCGCTGCACCAGGCGGTCTCGCCGGAGGTCGCGGCCCAGCTGACCGCGATGATGGTCGACGTCGTCAACAACGGCACCGGCAAGCCCGGCCGGATCGACGGAGTCCAGGTGGCCGGCAAGACCGGTACCGCCCAGACCTCGCCGGAGAAGCCGCCGTTCGCGTGGTTCACCTCCTTCGCGCCGGCCAACGACCCGAAGGTCGCGGTCGCGGTGATGATCGAGGACGCGAACGTCGCCCGCGACGACATCGCCGGCGGCACTCTGGCCGCACCGATCGCCAAGAGGGTGATGGAAGCGGTGCTCGGACAGTGATGACGATGGGATACAACCCGGTCACCGAGCGTCCGGTTCGCCGGGGCGCAGGTGTGGCCCGGGCTACCGTGGGCAAATTGAGTGTGTTTTGGCCGAGATCGATCCGCGCAGGTTGGAAGGCAGAGTAATGACATCGCAGGCACGTCTCGTCGGCGGGCGCTACGAAGAGGGCGAACCGCTGGGTCGAGGGGGGATGGCCGATGTCCGCAAGGGCGTCGACAACCGCCTCGGACGCACCGTCGCGATCAAGCGGCTCCGGGTCGATCTGGCCAGCGACTCCACCTTCCAGGCGAGATTCCGGCGCGAGGCACAGTCCGCGGCCTCCCTGAACCACCCGACCATCGTGTCGGTCTACGACACCGGCGAGGAGCCGGACCCGAACGGTTCCGGCATCACCATTCCGTACATCGTGATGGAGTACGTGGCCGGCAAGACGCTGCGGGACCTGATCCGCGAGGGCCGCAAGATCATGCCGGAGCGGGCCCTGGAGATCACTTCCGGCGTGCTCGAGGCGCTCGACTACAGCCACCGGGCCGGCATCGTGCACCGCGACATCAAGCCCGGCAACGTGATGCTGACCCCGCAGGGCCAGGTCAAGGTGATGGACTTCGGCATCGCCCGGGCCGTCGCCGACACCACCTCCGACATGACCCAGACCGCGGCGGTCATCGGCACCGCGCAGTACCTGTCGCCCGAGCAGGCGCGCGGCGAGACCGTCGACGCGCGCTCCGACCTATACTCGACCGGCTGCCTGCTGTACGAACTGCTCGTCGGCCGGCCGCCCTTCGTCGGTGAGTCGCCGGTGTCGGTGGCCTACCAGCACGTCCGGGAGGAGCCGCTCCCGCCGTCCTCGTACGACCCGGACATCCCGCCGGAGGTCGACGCGGTCGTGCTGAAGGCGCTGACCAAGAACCGCGAACACCGGTACCAGAGCGCCAACGAGATGCGTCAGGACATCCACCGGGTGCTGGCCGGGCAGCAGGTGACCGCGCCGATGGCCGCGCTCGGCGAGACCCGGGCGATGGCCCCGACCGCGGTGGCGCCGGTGGCGGCCACGCAGGCCTTGCAGACCCAGTCGAACGACCTGCTCCCGCCGGACGACGGCCTGAGCGAGGCCGACACCGCCCGGTCGCGGCGCAACCGCGGGCTCGCGTACTTCCTGCTCGGCCTGGCGATCGTGGCCGTGGCCGTGGGCGCGTACGCGTTGATCACGAACATGGGCAAGGACAACACCGCGAACCCGGGCGGCGGCGGCACGACCAGCGCGCCGGAGCAGGTCGACGTACCGAAGGTGACCGGGTTGTCGCTGACGGCCGCGACGGCGGCGCTGGAGGAGCAGGGGCTGAAGATCTCCGCGACCAACGCGGCCAGTTCCGAGATCGGGCGCGGGCTGATCATCAGCCAGGACCCGACGGAGGCCACGAAGGTCGCGAAGGACTCGACCGTGAACGTGGTCGTCTCGACCGGTCCCAGTTCGTTCTCGCTGCCGCCGAACCTGATCGGCAAGCCCGAGAAGGAGGTCAGGGAGGCGATCGAGGGGACCTCGGCGAAGTTCCAGGTGGCGTCCAGGACCGAGAAGGTGGACAACGAGGCACCGGCCGGCATCGTGCTCAAGATCGACCCGGATCCGAGCGGGAAGTACGCTCCGGGCACCAGGTTCACGCTGACCGTCTCGACCGGGCAGGTCGAGGTGACGGTGCCTGACGTCAGCAACCAGACCCAGGAAGACGCGACCAAGGCGCTCAAGGACCTCGGTCTCAACGTCGCCTACGTGACGGACACGTCCAACCCGAACGCACTCCCCGGCACAGTCACCAAGCAGAGCCCCAAGGCCGGCTCGAAGGTCAAGGAGGGCACCAAGGTGACGCTCGCCATCGCGCAGAAGCCCGAGCCCTCCGAGACCCCGAGCCCGAGCGAGACGCCGGACGACCCGACCACCCCGCCGATCACCATCGGCGGCGGCAACGGAAACGGAAACGGGAACGGCGAGGGCTGACCTCAGCGCCGACAGCAAGGGCCGGGAGAGTTCTCCCGGTCCTTCGTTGTGTCTGGCGTCAGCTGACGACCGGCGCCATCCCGGCGGAGCGGTCGACCGCGGTGGGGTCGCCGCAGATCTCGAGCCAGTTGGCGAGCATCCGGTGGCCGCCCTCGGTCAGCACCGACTCAGGGTGGAACTGGACGCCCTCGACCGCCAGATCCCGGTGCCGCGCGGCCATGATCACGCCGGCCTCGGTGCGGGCGGTCACCTGCAGCACCTCCGGCACGCTGTCCTGAGCGATCGCGAGCGAGTGGTACCTGGTCGCGGTGAACGGCGACGGCAGCCCGGCGAGCACGCCGGCGCCCTCGTGGAAGACCTGACTGGTCTTGCCGTGCAGGAGTTCGTCCGCGCGGCCGACCACGCCGCCGTACGCGACGCCGATCGCCTGCAGGCCCAGGCAGACGCCGAAGATCGGGACCTCGCCGCCCTTCTCCTTCACGATGTCCACGCACGCCCCGGCCTCTTCCGGCGTCCCCGGGCCGGGGGACAGAAGCACGCCGTCGTACTGCGTGACGTCGTCCGGGGTGATCTCGTCGTTCCGGAGCACGGTGGTGTCGGCCTGCAACTGCTGCAGGTACTGCACCAGGTTGTAGACGAAGGAGTCGTAGTTGTCGACGACAAGGATCCGCGGCATACGGGGAGTTTACGGGGGAGGTGCGGGAAAGTACGGGTTCGGTCTCAGCGACCGCTGCTCGTCGGGCTGGCGCTCGGGGTCTTCTCGAAGCCCGGCACGGTCGCGCTCTGCAGCTCCAGCGTGCCCTCGTATGCCGGCATGGCGACCGAGGACTCGTTCTTCACCTCGTAGCCGAGCTGGAACTTCACCACGTAGTCCTGCAGGTTGTCGATGTACTGCGAATCGTCCAGCGCCTTCTGCAGCTTCCGGCGGTCCCCGATCGCGGTGATCTTGTACGGCGGCAGGTACGGCACACCGTGCAGGACCACGGAGTTCCCCACGCACTTGATCCCGGTGGTGGAGATCACCCGGTGGTTCTGGATCGAGATGGCGTCGGCGCCACCGGCCCAGAGCGCGTTCACCACGGCCTGGATGTCCTGCTGGTGGATCACCAGCCAGTCGGCGTCCACGTCCGGGTTGTCCTTCACCACCTCACGCGGAGCGTCCTTCAGCGTGACGGTGAGCCCGGGACCGGTGACAGGGGTCGTCCCGACCTGCTCGGACAGGTCCTTCAGTTGCTTGGCCAGCGCCGGCTCGATCGAGCCCTGCTGGGTCTGCAGCTTCTCGATGTCCTGGCTCAGGGCCGCGTGCTGCCGGGTCAGGCTGGCGCTCCGCCTGCTCTGTTCCTCGACGAGGCCCGCGAGCGTAGTGTTGCGACTGGGACGCAGATCGGTGCCACGGGCGTTGGTGGCGCTCGTCGCGAACAGCAGCCCGGCGCACAGC
This sequence comes from Kribbella sancticallisti, assembly GCF_039530625.1. Taxonomy (NCBI): domain Bacteria; kingdom Bacillati; phylum Actinomycetota; class Actinomycetes; order Propionibacteriales; family Kribbellaceae; genus Kribbella; species Kribbella sancticallisti. The sequence continues at coordinate 117,098 of NZ_BAAAOS010000017.1, forward strand.
AGTGCCACCGGCGCACCCGTGCGCCAGAGCGAAAAACGCCGCAGCCTGCTCACACCCGTGATCCCCTTGCTCTGGTCTGCACTACGCTAACCGAGGCCAGACCTGGTGTCCGTTGCAGGACACAAGCCTACGTGTCCGCTAAGAGTGTCCGCTACGAGGAGTCGAGTCGTGCCCGAGTCGAGCAGTCGCAACAAGAAGAAGTCTCCCACCGACAAGGTGAAGGTGGAGAAGACCCCGAAGAAGCCGCGCACCACCAGCCGGGTGTGGGTGGCTCCGCTGATGCTGGGGTGCTGGCTGCTCGGACTGGCGTGGCTGGTCGTCTTCTACGTGGCCGGTCAGGACATCCCGGTCATGCGCGACCTGAACAACTGGAACCTGCTGATCGGGATGGGCCTGATCGCTGTCGGCTTCGTCGTCTCCACGCAGTGGATCTAGCCGTCTGACCGTTGCTGACCGGCTTTCCCTGCCGGCAGCCGCCCGTAGGTCGGTTACTTGGCTTGGTCGGTCGTTTCACTGCCTCTGCCCTTCGACGCCGCCGTGAACTCCTCCTCGGCGGCCGAGGACGGCCAGCACGATGGTGGCAGTCAAGGCTGTGAGGGCGGCTGCCACCAGTGCGCTGATGCCGAAGCCGTGCGTGAAGGCTGAGCGGGCGGAGGTCAGGAGAGTGGCTGCTTCCGTGGGCGGGAGGTGCGCGGCGGCGGCGACAGCGCCGGTCAGGGTTTCGCCGGCTGAGCCGGTCGTGTCGTGCATGTCCGCGCGGTAGACCGCGGTGATGATGCTGCCCAGGATCGCGATCCCGAGCCCGCCGCCCAGTTGCGGTGCGGTGGAAGCGATCGCCGAGGCCGCACCGGCCCGGTCGGCCGGAGCGCTGCCGACCACGATGTCAGTGGCGAGTGCCATCATCGGCCCCAGCCCGGCCGAGACGAGGATCATCGCGGTGACGAGCACGCCGAGCGGGGTGGCCGGATCGATCCAGGCGAGCAGCACGAACCCGGCGGTGGACAGCAGCATCCCGCCGCCGATGATCCGCCCGGCCGGAATCTTCCGCGCCAGCCGGGTCGCGCCGAGCGAGCCGACGATCACGCCGAGCGCGGGCGGTGCGGTCCACAGCCCGGCGGCCAACGGGTCCAGCCCGGCCACCAACTGCAAGTACTGGGCGACCGCGTAGTTCGTTCCCCAGAGCACGAAGATCCCGAAGACGAGCGTGAGCGTGGCCGTGGTGAAGGCCGGGCCTGCGAAGAGCCGCAGCTCGATCATCGGGTCGGCCAGCCGGCGCTGACGGCGGACGAACACCGTCGCGCAGGCCACCCCCGCCACGATCGCGGCGCATGCCGGCAGTGCCGGGCCGGCCGCGGCGACCTGCTTGAGCCCGTAGACGACCGCGAGCACGGCCGCGATCGAGAGCGTCGCGCTCGGGAGGTCGAGCCCGCGCTCGCCGGGCACCTTGTGCTCGGGCAGGGTCACCGGCCCGACGACAACGAGGACCACCATGAGCGGGATCGGCAGCAGGAACGCCGAGCCCCACCAGAAGTGATCCAGCAGCCAGCCGCCGACGAGCGGCCCGATCGCGGTACCGGCCGAGACCGCGGCGATGACGATGCCGACCGCCTGGGTCCGCTGCCGCGGCTCAGTGAACAGCGCGACGGTGAGCGCGAGAACCGAGGGCATCAGCGTCGCTCCGGCGACGCCGAGCAGGGCCCGGACCGCGACGAGGACTTCCGGATTCGGTGCGTACGCGGCGATCACCGAGAGCACGCTGAACGCGATCGCGCCGCCGAGCAGGAGCCGGCGCCGCCCGATCCGGTCACCCAGCGCTCCCATCACGACGAGCGTGCCGGCGAGCAGGAACGCGTACCCGTCGACGATCCACAACAACTGCGTACTGGACGCGCCCAGGTCGCGCCCGATCGCCGGCAGGGCGAGATGGGTGATGGTCAGCTCGAGCGAGGCCAGCAGGGCGGGCAGGACGAGGACGGCGAGGCCGAGCCACTCCCGTCGGCCGGCCAGCCGGGATCCGGTCAGGTCAGTGGTCATACCGCCATCCTCAAACCTCGGGTTAACCCGAGGTCAAGGTAGTCTCGGACGGGTGGTGGACCCGAACGACGAACTCACGATCGGTCAGCTGGCCAAACGCGCCGGGGTGACGGTGACCACGCTGCACTTCTACGAGGAACGCGGCCTGATCCAGAGCCGGCGGACGGCCGGGAACCAGCGCCGGTTCCCGCGGCATGCGCTGCGCCGGATCGCCTTCATCCGGGTGGCCCAGCGCGTCGGTATCCCGCTGCGGGAGATCGGCGAAGCGCTGGCCGAGCTGCCGGTGGACCAGGCGCCGACCCAACAGGACTGGGAGTTGCTCTCGGCCGCCTGGCAGGCCGACCTCGATCTGCGGATCACGCAACTCGTCCGGCTCCGCGACAAACTCACCGACTGCATTGGTTGCGGCTGCCTCTCGCTGGAACGATGCCTGCTCCGCAACCGCGACGACAAGCTCGGCGCCACCGGTACCGGCCCCCGCCGGCTGTGGGTCAACCCGTCAAGCGACTAGGGCAGCTCCGCCACCGCTGAATTACAAGCGTGTGGTTATCCACATGGGTATCCCCAGGTGTGCACAGCCTCCGGCCGAGTTGTCCCCAGGTTGTCCCCGGACCTTGGACAGGTCTGGGCCGAAATCAGCGAAATCTGTGGAAAAACCAGGTTTGATCCCCACTTTGTCCACAGCCGGGGAGGATCAACGGGCGTAGCGTCGAGAGCAGCGCCGACCTTTCGAGACGGGGAGGGCCTCACGATGTTCGTTCAGGTGATTCAGGGACAGGTAACAGATGCCGGCCAGGCGCACGCCGCGCTCGACCGGTGGGTGGAGGAACTGGCGCCGAACGCGCCCGGCTGGCTCGGGACGACTGCCGGTGTCACCGACGACGGCCGGTTCATCGCGCTGGCTCGCTTCGAATCAGCCGACGCGGCCCGGCAGAACAGCAACCAGCCGGCTCAGGACGCGTGGTGGCGGGAGTTCTCCGCGCTGCTCAGCGGAGAGGCCACCTTCCACGACAGTGACGACGTGGTCGCGGACCTCGTCGGCGAGCCCGACTCGGCCGGCTTCGTCCAAGTGATGCAGGGTCAGGGCTCCGACCCGGATCGCGCCCGCGAACTGATGTCCCAGGACTCCGGAGAGTGGGCCGAGTTCCGGCAGGACGTCATCGGCAGCGTCGTCGCGCAGTACGGCGACGGTGAGTACACGATGGCGATGTACTTCACCTCCGAGGCGGAGGCCCGCGAGGGCGAGAAGAAGGAAGTGCCGCCTGAGCTGAAGGCGCAGATGGATGAGCTGGACGCGCTCTCGACCGGGACGCCGACGTTCTTCGACCTCAACCAGCCGTGGCTGTACTCACGTCGCTGACCCAGGCAGCAGGCTTCGCAGCTGGGCGGGGAGATCCGCGGGGATCTCGTGGTTCAGCCCGGGCAGTCGGTGGATGGTCACGCCGAAGGTGGTGAGCTTCTCGGCCGCTTTCTCCACAACCTCGAGAAGATCGTCCTCGGTCCCGATCAAGACCGCCGCCGGAGACAACTCCGCGAGCGCCTCCGTCGGCAACTCCCTCACCGCCGGAGCCAGTACTACGACGCCCGCCGCCGGCTCGGGTCGCCCGGTCAGGGCCCAGTCGAGCGCGGCCCGTCCCCCGGCGGAGAAGCCGGCCGCGATCAGTGGGAGTCCGCGGAGTTCCTCAGGCAACTGAGCCAGCGCGCGGGCGATGTCTTCCCTGGCCGCCTCCGGGTCCGGCCAGGTCCGGTACATCGGCGACATCAACTGAGAAGACTCCACCCCGACCAACGCGTAACCAAGCTCCAGCACCCCCGCCCAGTCCCGCATCGCATGCCGAGCCCGCTGCCCAGCCCCATGAAGAGCCACCACAACTCCACCTGCCGAACTGGCAGGCACTTCGACCAGGGGCGGATCCTGGGCGGTGATGCGCCGGGTGCGGGAGAGAGCGACCAGGTTCTGGAAGGCGGGGAGGTCCTGGAGGGTGACTAGGTCGTCGTCTTCGGTAAGGATCCCCTCTTCCCACCAAGCGCCGGCGTCGCTCGCCTCCTGGAGGCCGCGGAGGGCTTCGGCCGACTCGCCGATCGAGCCGAGGAGGCACGCGCGGAGGTGAGCGAGCTCGGCCGCCCACGGGCCCAGCTCCGGATCGACATCGGCCAGCAAGTCGAGTGCGACCGGCTGCAAGCCTCCTCGTACAGAGCGCTGGCGCGGTCGGTCAGGCGGTCGTAGCGGGCCTCCGGTGTGTCCATCCGACGATCCTGGCAGGCTTGGCTCGGGTTCGCCGCGAATATATGTAGACATCTACGTAGAGGAATACGTATAGTTCTACGTAGGAGGAGAGAGCATGCCGAACAAGACGATCTACGTTTCCGACGACGACCTGGCGCTGTACAAGCGGGCCCAGGAACTCGCCGGCAACCTGTCCCAGGCGATCTCCACGGCGCTGCGGCGATACGTGGAAATGGAAGAAGGACGGCTCGAGGGCTTCGACGAGATCACCGTCCGGGTCGGGCGGGGCACGGGCCGCAAACAGCGGTTCTCCGGCGTCCTGCTCGCCGAGGGCGGCCGGTCCAACAAGAACGGCTACGAAGCCTTCAAGGTGTACCGGAGCCGGACCGGGAAGTTCGTCCTGCACGCCGACCGGCGCAACCAGTTCAACTCGATCCAGACAGCCGACGGCGAAGAGCTGAACTACACCGGCTGGCGCAGCTGGATCGGCAGTTTCAGCAGCAACCAGACCTGGAGCATGGCCCAGGGCGAGGCGACGCTGCACGTCGTCGACACGCTCGAGGAACTGCGCGACCTGATCCCGGAGGAGCTCTACGCCCTGGTCGAGGAGGCGGCTGACCAGCCCGCCGTGGAAGACCTCGACATCTGACCTTCCACCACCACTCAACTGAACAAGCCTGATCCCGTCTTCGGCGGCTCGCAGACCGAGCCGGCCGGCGGGACCAGCACGCCCTGACTCTCTCCTCCCACACTCCTTAGGCCACCTGGGCCAGGTTCACCCTGCCCGAAAACAAGCGAGGACCCATGAACAGCTCAACCCCGGCGATCGACGTCCGCGGACTGCGCAAGTCCTACGGCGACAAACTCGTGCTCGACGGCATCGACCTGACTGTTGCCGAAGGCACTGTCTTCGCCCTGCTCGGGCCGAACGGCGCGGGCAAGACCACCGCAGTCCAGATCCTGTCCACCCTGATCACCGCCGACGCCGGCGAGATCCGGGTGTCCGGGCAGGACCTGCACACCGACCCGGAGGCGGTTCGGGCCGCGATCGGCGTCACCGGACAGTTCTCCGCGGTCGACGGCCTGCTCACCGGCGAGGAGAACCTGGTGATGATGGCCGACCTGTACCACCTCGGCCGCGCTGAAGGACGCCGGCGGGCAGCCGAACTGCTGGAGCAGTTCGACCTGGCCGAAGCCGGCCAGAAGTTGGCGATGACGTACTCCGGCGGGATGAAGCGCCGGCTCGACCTCGCGATGACACTGGTCGGCAGTCCACGGATCATCTTCCTGGACGAGCCGACGACCGGGCTCGACCCGCGGAGCCGGCACAGCATGTGGCAGCTCATCCGTGAGCTGGTCGCCGGTGGCGTCACGGTCCTGCTCACCACGCAGTACCTGGAGGAGGCCGACCAGCTCGCCGGCCAGATCGCAGTACTGGACCACGGCCGGCTGGTTGCCCAGGGCACTCCCGAGGAACTGAAGCGGTTGGCGCCAGGCGGGCACATCCGGCTCCGGTTCACCGCACCGGAGGAGTTCGCCCTGGCTGCTCAGGTGCTGCCTGCCGCCACCCGGAACGACGACGCGCTGGTCCTCCACGTGCCGAACGACGGCAGCGTGCACTCGCTGCGCGCCCTGCTGGCCAAGATCGACGACGCCTCCCTCGAAGTGGACGAGCTGACCGTCCACACCCCAGACCTGGACGACGTGTTCTTCGCCGTCACCGGTCAGCCCGACACCTCCCCGAACGCCGACGAGAAAGCGACCAGCAAATGAGCACCGTGACCTACCCGATGGCCGACACCGCCACGATGTTGCGCCGCAATCTGCGGCACGCCCTGCGCTACCCCGGCCTGTCGCTCGGCGCCCTCGGGATGCCGGTCGTCATCCTGCTGCTGTTCGGCCTCGTCTTCGGCGACACCTTCTCGGCCGGCCTCGGCGGCGGGGGCGACTTCGACTACATCGACTTCCTCACCCCGGGCATCCTGCTGATGAGCATCGCGTCCGGGACGATGTCACCGGCGGTCGCCGCCTGCACCGACATGACCGAGGGGATCGTGGCCAGGTTCCGGACGATGGCGATCTTCCGGCCCGCCGTCCTGACCGGACACGTGATCGGCGCTTCGATCCTGACGATCGTCAGCCTGGTCGCGGTGGTCGGCTTCGCCCTCCTGCTCGGGTTCCGCCCGAACGCGTCCTTCGGCGACTGGCTGCTGGCGAGCGGGCTGCTCGTCGCACTGACCGTCGCCTTCACCTGGTTCGCGGTCGCGCTGGGGCTGACCAGCAAGACCCCGGAGGGTGCGAGCAACGTCGTCCTGCCGATCAGCTTCCTGCTGCCCTTCCTGAGCACCACGTTCATCCCGCTGGAGTCGATGCCGAGCGGCATCCGCTGGTTCGTCGAGTACCAGCCCTTCACCGCGGTCATCGACACCCTGCGCCACCTGCTGCTGGGCACGCCGATGGACAGCGGCAACGGCTGGCTGGCCCTCGCCTGGTGCGCGGCCATCGCGGTGGTCGGCTACTTCTGGGCCCAGAAGAGCTACAACAAGGGCACTGCCGCCTGATTCAGAGCAGTTTGAGCGATCGCTCAAAAGTGGGGCTATGCTGGCCGCATGACCGAACCGCCCGCAGGACCCGATCCCCACGAGCCGGTCCCGGCTGCCAGTTCAGGCAGCCGGGCCGGTCGTGCGTTCGCGCTCGGAATCGTGGCGCTGGCCGCGGTGACCGCACCGTTTCTCGTCGTCCGCTCCGACCGGGTCGACACCGCGGCCCTCTTCGTCGGCGTACCGCTGGTGCTGGCGGTGATCATCGCCCTCGCCCCACCGGCCAAGAGCCTGCATGGGCTGACGTTCCGGGTGGTCACCTTCGGGCTGCTGATCACGTCGGCGTTCCTGCACGAGGGCGCCGCCTGCGTCCTGATGGCCGCACCTCTCGTGTACGGCGTCGCTCACCTGGTCGCGGAGGTCGTCCGGCAGGCACGGCGACTCGATCAGCGCCGCCGGGCCGCACTCGCCGTCGTGCCGCTGCTGTTGCTCGCCACCAGCCTCGAAGGAACCACCTATCGCATGGTCCCGGACCAGACCGTGACGACGGAGCGCGTGGTCGCGATGTCGCCGCAGCAGGTCGAGCAGCGGCTCCAGCACGGGCCGGACTTCTCTGCGACCAAGCCGTTCCTGCTCAGGTTCAGCGGTTACCCGACCCCGACCGCGGCCACCGGAGCCGGTCTCGCGGTCGGGAGCAAGTGGTCCTTCACGATGGCCGGTGGCCCGATCGTCACCGAGGTCGCTGCCCGGGACAGCCGCCGGATCGTGTTCAGGGTTCTCTCGGACCAGTCCAAGGCGCAGCGCTGGCTCCAGTTCCAGCGAGCGGTCGTGCACCTGACCCCGCAGGACAACGGCGACACCGCGGTCCGTCTGGAGTTGACGTTCCACCGCAAGCAGGACCCCAGTTGGTACTTCGGGCCGATCGACGACGCCATGGTCGGCGCCGGGCTCGACTACTTCGCTGACTCGCTCGGCCTGGTCGAGACACACCGTGACTGACACAGCCGTACTGCGCTGGCTCTGCTTGTTGGTGCCGATCGCCCTCACTGCGGTCCTGTGGCGACGGCCGAGCAGGAGGCTGGCCGGAGCGGCTCTGCTGTCGTTCCTGGCTGCCTTCGTCGGTATCGGCGTCGCCAATCAGGTGGCGATGGCGGCTGGCTGGTGGAGATACGAAGTACCGCACGGGGTGTTCGTGGGAGTGCCGCTGGACCTGTGGCTGGGCTGGGCTCTTCTGTGGGGCCCGGTGCCGCTGCTGGTTCGGCACCGGGTGCCCGTGTGGGTGGTGGTGCTCAGCTGCGGCTGGCTCGACGTACTCGTGATGCCCCGGCTCGACGGGCTGGTTCACCTCAACCACCACTGGCTGTACGGCGAACTGGTCGCGCTCGTGCTCGCCGTAGTACCCGCTGTGCTCCTAGGCCGATGGACGGTCGACCGGAGCCGCCTGACCGGCCGGGTGATCCTGCAACTGGTCACGTTCACCGGGTTGCTGCTCTGGCTGATTCCCTCCGCCGTGATGGCTCAAGGGGACGGCGACTGGAACCATCTCGTGGAGGACCCGGTGTGGCGGGTGTCGATCATCCTGCAGTTGATGGCGCTGGCCGCAGTACCGGCCTTGTCTGCGGTGGTGGAGTTCGCGGTGCGCGGCCGCGGTACGCCGTACCCGTGGGATCCGCCGAGTGAGCTGGTGACGACCGGGCCGTACGCGTACGTGGCGAACCCGATGCAGTTGTCCGCAGTACTGATGCTGGGGTTGCTCGCTGCCGGTACGCACAGCTGGTCGCTGGCTGTCGCGACAGTCGGCACAGTGGCGTTCGCGAAGTTCGTAGCTGATCCCCATGAGCGCAGTGAACTGGTTACCCGGCTGGGAGAACAGTGGCAGGCGTATGACCGACAGGTGAGGCCCTGGATCGTACGGCGAACGCCGTACGCGGCTGAGGCGTCCACGTTGTACCTGTCCGAGACCTGCACGATCTGCCGACAGACGCGCGGCCTGGTCGAGCACTCCCAGCCGGTGGATCTGGTGTTGTCAGCGGCGGAGGATACGGTGGCTGGGCTGCGTCGGGCGCTGTACGTAGGCCCGGACGGCTTGCAAGCAAGCGGGGTGGCCGCTGTAGCGCGCGGACTGGAGCACAGCGGGCCAGGCTGGGCATACCTGGGATGGCTGATCCGGCTGCCGCTGGTCCGGCCGTTGCTGCAGCTGCTGCTGGACGGGATGGGTGGTGGCCCACGGCAGTTGCCGACACTGAAGGAGAGGTAATGGCGAAGGACACCCGGGCCGCCCTGCTGAATGCCGCACTGCAGACCATCGGTGAGCGCGGCTTCGCCGGAGCGTCCGCGCGGCACATTGCCACTGCCGCGGGTCAGAACCAGGCGCTCGTGTTCTATCACTTCGGCACCGTGAACGACTTGATCGCCGAGGCCTGCCGGACCAGTACCGAGCAGCGGGTCGCGCTCTACCGGACGGAGTTCGACCAAGCCACTACCTTCGCCGAGCTGCTCGCTGTCGGTCGCCAGGTGCACGTCACCGAGCACGCCGAGGGCAACGTCGCAGTACTGGCTCAGCTGCTGGCGGGCGCCCGCGGCAACGAGGTGGTCGGAGCAGCCGTCGCAGACGCACTCAACCTCTGGGTGGTCGAGGTCGAGAAGACCCTGCAGCGCGTACTCGCCGACAGCCCACTCCTGCCGCTGGTGGACCTGGGCGGCCTCGCCCGGGCGATCTCCGCCGGGTTCGTCGGCATCGAACTGCTGGAGGGCGTCGACGCCGAGGGAACCACCCGGGCGCTCACCTCGCTCGAGCAGCTCGCAGTACTCACCGAGACCCTGCTAACCGAGCTGGACAAGCTCGGCCCGGTCACCAGCAGGCTGGTCAAGCGCAAGTTGAAGCCCCTCACCAGTGGATGAGGGCTGGGCTTCAAGCGGGTGCGCCGAGTTGGCTGGCTCGGGTGCGGATGTGGGCGGGGATCAGGAGGTCGCAGTCGTCGTTGGTGATCGGATGGTCGGCGACCACGCGGAGCGGGATGACGCCCGTCCAGTACGGAAGCTCTAGGTCTTCCTCGTCGTCGTTGGCCGCGCCGGCTCGGGACTTCACCGAGGCTTCGGTGAGGGGTAGCGCCAGGACCGACGTTTTGGCTAGCTCCTTGCGGTTCGGCCCCCGTACTGCGTTCGAGCGCCCCGGCACCAGGTGGTCGACGATCCGGTTCAGGCCGTGCTGCTTCTCCTCCGGATCGGTGACGAGTCGCGGCACTCCGAAGATCACCGCCGAGCGGTAGTTCACCGAGTGGTGGAACGCCGACCGGGCGAGCACCAGGCCGTCCGCGTGCGTGACGGTGACGCAGACCGTCTGCTCCGGCGCGGCGACCACGCTGCGCGCCGCCACCGAGCCGTGGAGGTAGAGCGTGCCGTCCGGCCCAGCCCCCAGGTCCACGCCGTACGCGGTCGGCAGCACGAGGGGCGCTCCGTCGAGGACTACGCCGAGGTGGCAGAACATGCCGTCCAGCAGGATGTCGTGCAGGGCCTCCCGGTCCGTACCGGCGCGCTCCTTCTCGCGGCGCAGTTGGGTCCTGGCGGTCGGCTGGAGCGGGGTGATGATGGTCATGCTTCAAGCCTGCTCGGTCAGTGGCATGCTGGCACGGTCCATTCCCGCACGAATCAGGTAGTCCACTTTGGATAGCTCACTCCCGCTCGTCCTCGACCGCACCGGCAGCGGGCCGCTCCACCTGCAGTTGGCCGAGCAGTTCCGCGCGGCCATTCGCGACGGGCGGCTCCAGGCCGGCCACCGGCTGCCGTCGACGCGGGATCTGGCGAAGGAACTGGTGGTGTCGCGCTCGGTGGCGCAGGCGGCGTACGACCAACTGCACGCCGAGGGGTGGATCGCGGGACGGACCGGCTCGGGCACCTACGTGGCGGACGTCGTACCGCTGCAGCCCGTACTGCGTAGTCCCGCGCGCGCACCCGAGCCTGCTGGGAAGCAACTGCTGACCCTGCGGCCGGGGATCCCGTACGTCAGCACCACCGTCGACGCCGGCTGGCGACGCGCGTGGCGGGAGGTGTCGATCCAGCCGCCGGCGCGGGGCTATGACCACCCGGCAGGACTACCTGCCCTGCGGGCAGCCGTGGCTGAGCACGTCGGACGAGTCCGCGGCATCGCCTGTGGTCCCGAGAACGTGCTGATCACCGACGGCACCTCCCACGGCCTGCGGCTCCTGCTGTCGGTGACTCGGCAAGCCGGTGATCGAATCGCCATGGAGGACCCCGGCTTCGTCACTGCGGTCACCGCCGCTCGGCAGCATGGTCTACAGGTTGTGGACATCCCGGTGGACGAGGACGGGCTGCTGGTCTCCGAGCTCGGCCCGGACCTGTCGGCGGTCTACGTGACGCCGTCGCACCAGTACCCGCTCGGAGGACGGCTACCCGTTGCCAGACGCAACGAGCTGATCCGCTGGGCCCGGCGGACCGGGGCGACGCTGATCGAGGACGACTACGACAGCGAGTTCCGGTACGACGTGGCGCCGCTCCCCGCGCTGGCCCAACTCGACCTGGACCGGGTCGTCCACCTCGGCACCCTGTCGAAGGTGCTCAGCCCCGCCCTGCGACTGGGCTGGCTGGTGGCATCGCCCGAGGTGGTCAACCGCCTGGCGGCGTACCGGGAGGAGGTGGGGGACTGGCCCGGCTGGCCGATGCAGGCGGCGTTCCTGGCGATGCTGCGAGACGGCTACCTGGACCAGGTGATCCGGCGCTCCCGCCACCTCTACGCCGAACGCCGCAACCACACCTGCGCCGTACTGGCGCCGTACGGGCAGATCGTCGGACAGGACGCGGGACTCCACATCACCCTGCTCCTGCCGAACACGGACGACGGAGCCGTCGCAGCCCGAGCCAGAGCGGCTGGTGTTGCCGTAGCCCCACTCTCCGAGTACCGCCGCTCCACTCCCGGCCCACCCGGCCTGGTGATCGGCTACGCCACCCCCACCGACGAGGACCTCCTCAAGGCACTCGACGTACTGGTGGAGGTCTTACGGCCGTGAAGGGTTGTCCTTGAGGGGTGGCTGGACGGTGGGCTTGTCGCCGGACCAGGTGAGTTCGGAGAGCCACATGGTGCGGCCGGGTGGGTCGACGCCGACCAGCGCAGGATCCCAGGCGTGGTAGACGAACCAGTAGCGGTTGTCCTTGAGAAGCACCATGTTGTGGCCGGGGCCGGCCGCGGCGTCGGAGGTGGTGAGGATGGGATCGCCGGACTTCGCGCAGGGGCCGGCGGGGGTAGTACAGAGGGCGTGGCCGACGGCGTACTCGGCCTTGTCGAAGGCGTTGGCGGAGTAGAAGAGGTGGAACTTGCCGTCGCGTTCCACCATGTACGGCGCCTCGACCAGGTTGCCCTCCCACGGAAGGGTCTGCTTGATCAGGCGCGTGGTCTCGCCAGTCAGGGTGAGGCCGTCGGCGGACAGGCGGGACGCGTAGATCCAGGTGTCGACACCGATCGCGTTGCCGTCGTTCTTCCAGTAGAGCCAGCGCTGGCCGGTCGAGTCCTGGAACGGGCTGGCGTCGATCGAGCCGCCCTCCTTGTCCTGACAGATCAGCGGCTTGCTCGATTTGTCGACATAGGGACCTTTCGGGTCGGACGCCACGGCCACACCCACACACTGCCGCCCGGAGGCGTCGTCCGCGGTCGTGTAGTACATGACGTACCGATCAGCACCATGTACTGCGACCTCCGGCGCCCACACCTTCCCCGCTGAGGACCAGGCGGGCAGGGACGGTAGCGCATCGCCCACCTGCTCCCACGACACCAGGTCCGGCGACTTCAGCGTCTGGATGTTGCCGAGTGGACCGTTCGTCGCGAAGGCGTAGTACTTTTCGCCGGCCGCGATCACGTGCGGATCGGCGAAGTTGTTGTCGTACACGGGATTGGTGAAGCCCACAGTCGCTCCTTCCGCACCGCCGGGGTCGTTGCTGCTGCACCCCACCAACAAGAGCAGCAGCAACAACCCCGGCCAGCGCGACATCACTTGCTCGTGTAGAACCGCAGGTAGTCGAACGTGGCGACCGGCGGCGGGTTGGAGCCGGTCTGGTCGCCGTGCGCGTACAGGCCGAGCTTCGGCGTCGTCCCGGCCGGCAGGGCCCAGGAAGCACCCCAGGTCCAGTTCGTGCCGTCGATGCTGGTGCCGGCCTGGTAGACGTGCTCCCCGGCCGCATTGCGGTGGTAGGCGAGCCGCATCCACATGGTCGAAGCCTGACGCCCGATCGCGGCGCCGCCGAAGCTGGTCGCGCCGTCGGCGCGAGCCACCAACTCCCGGCCGAACTCGGTCTGCCGGGTCCGCCAGATCGACACGTCGCCCAGCCGGGCGAAGTCGTCGTCGTTCAGGTAGGCGATCATCCCGGCCTGCTGGTAGTTGCGGATGTCGTACTCGCCCAGGTCGAGGTGCAACTTCGTCTCGGCGATCCAGCTGTCGCCCGCCGGAGTCTGGTGGAAGAGCAACCCGGCGTTGTTGCCGGAGCCGACCAGGTCGGTGTTCTGCAACGGCCACGAAAGATTGCCGTCGGCAACCACCGCGTTCGCGTCCGGACGCACCCACGACCAGGCCGCGCCGAGCCCGTTGTCGAACTCGTCACCCGCCAGCAAGGCACCGATCTGCGGCACCGGGGCCAGCTTGCGAACCGGGGCCGCCACGGACCGCACCGTGAGGTTGTCGACCTCGGCCGAGCCAAGCCAACTCACCGGCGCCGAGTCCAGCTTGAGCCCGGGCGCGACGAGTTGGGCTTCGGCGTAGAGGTCGCCCAGACCGGCATCACTCACCCGAACAGTCACCGTGGTGCCGGCGACCTGCACGCTGAGCTTGTTCCACTGCGACCGGTCGAAGTCCGCCGGCAGCACAGCGGTCGCAGTACGGCGGCCTGCCACGACGACGACCTTGTTGCCGGTGACAGAGGCGACGACCGCGCCCTTGCCGAGCACAGTGGTGAAGGACTTGCCGAGGCGGACGTCGGCGTCGACACGAACCGAGCCGGCCGGTGCGGCCTGCTTGGTGGCGGCCACCCCTCGGAGAGAAGCGGTAGGACCGCCGAGCGAGTCACCAGCCAGCCTGGTAGCGCCCCGGATCCCCGACGCCGGGTCGGTCGAGTTGATCCCCGCCGCGGAGCCGGTCGTCGGCGCCGGCTGCGGGGTGTCGGACGGGCCGAGGCCGGCCCGGGTCCGCGGCCAGCCGTCGATCCAGTCGATCCGGTCGATCAGCATCGGCCGCCGGTTGATGCCGAACGGGTCGGTCAGCCACGGCGTACCGCGGTCGATCGCGTGGTAGACGATGTGGTCCTGCCCGGCCGCGTCGGTGACGAACGCGTGGTGGCCGGTCCCGATCCACTTGTTGCCGTTCTGGGTGATCACCGTGGTGCCGCCGACGCGCGACTCGTTCATGCTCGCGCCGTCCTTGTCCAGGAAGGGCCCGCGCGGCGACTTCGACCGGCCGGCGAAGACCGTGTACCCGGTGGTGGGGCCCGCGCAGCAGTTGGAGGACGAGCCCATCAGGTAGTACCAGCCGTCGCGGTAGACGACGTACGCGCCCTCGTAGCGGTCGCCGATGGTCACCTGGGTCGGAGTACCGACGGAGTGCAGGCCGTCGGGGGACAGTTCGGTGACGGAGATGCCGCCGTAGAAGCCGCCGGAGTACATGTAGCGCTTGCCGTCGGCCGCGGTCAGCATGGCGGGGTCGATGTTGCCGAAGTAGCCGCCGTTGCCGTCGGGCTTCGGAGCGACCACCGGACCGTCGGTCGCAGTCCACGGGCCGCTGGGAGTGGGTGCTGTCGCCACACCGATGGCCGGATCGCCGCCCGGGTTGGCGGCGGTGTCGGTGACGGTGAAGTACATGACGTACCGGCCACCGAAGTACCGGATGTCAGGGGCCCAGAAGAACGAGCCGGGCGCTGCCCAGGCGGGCTTGGTGCTGTCGTTGAAGACCGTCCCGAGGTACTCCCAGGAGCCGAAGTCCTTGGTCCGGGCCATGTGCATCAGCCCGAACGGGCCTCCTGCGACCAGGGGGTCGGAGGTGGCGTACGCGTACCAGTAGCCGTCGCGGCCCTGGATGACCGCTGGGTCGGCGAACGTGTCGGCGAAGGAGGACGAGATCGGGTTCTGGGTGGTGACCGGTGATGGCGGCGGCGCGGCGGCGGCGGCCGTCGTACCGGCTGCCACCGTGGCCACAGCGAGCGCTGCGGCCAGGAATCGTCGGGGAGGCACTGGCGGGTTCCTCTCGAGAGTTGGATCAACCTTTGATGCCGCTGCGAGCGACACCTTCGATGACGTAACGCTGAACGAAGACGTAAAGGATCAGCACCGGTACCGCGGCCACGGTCGCGCCGGCCATGATCACCGGATAGTCGGTCGTGTACGCGCCCTGCAGCAGGGTCAGACCGGCCGGCAGCGTCAGGCGCTCCGGACTGAACAACACGAACAACGGCCAGATGAAGTCGTTCCAGTTGGTCAGGAACGACAGCACCGTCAACGTGGCCAGCGCTGCCTTGGCGTTGGGCAGGATGATGCGGGTGAAGACGGTCCAGGCGTTCGCACCGTCGATCATCGCGACTTCTTCGAGTTCCTTGGGGATGGCCAGGAAGAACTGCCGCATGAAGAACACCCCGAACGCACCGGCGGCGCCGGGGACCACCAGCGCCAGCAGGGTGTCCAGCCAGCCCAGGTTGTCCATCAGCAGGTAGTTCGGCATCAGGAAGACGAAGCCGGGGACGAACAGGGTCAGCAGGATCACGGAGAAGATGGCGTTCTTGAACCGGAACTCCATCCGGGCCAGCGCGTAACCGGCCATCGACGCCACCACGACCACCAGCAACGCGTGGAACGTGGCCGCGGCGAAGCTGTTCAGCGCCCAGCGCAGTACCGGGTTCTGTCCGCCGGTGGTGAGGATCTCCCCGTAGGCGCGTCCGGTCGGCTCTTGGGGGACCAGGGTCGGCGGGTCGGCCTGCGACTCCCCGATGGTCTTGAACGAGGTGATCACCATCCACAGCAGCGGGACGATCACCAGCACGGTCAGCAGGATCACCAGGATCCAGAACGCGGCAGACGGTCGGCGCCTCATGGCTTGCGCTCCCTCAGCAGGGCGAAGTTGATGATCGAGACGACCGCGAGACAGAGCGCCAGCAGGTAGCTCATCGCGGTGGCCTGGCCCATCCGGAACTGGCTGAAGCCGGTGTCGGTGATCACCATCAGCGCCGTCGCGGTGGTGTCACCCGGTCCGCCCTGGGTGATCAGCACCGACTGGCCGAACATGTTGGCACTGGCCAGCAGGGTGATCGTGATGATGAAGACGCTGACCGGACGCAGCCCCGGCAACGTGACGTTGCGGAACTGCTGCCAGGTGTTCGCCCCGTCCAACTCGGCCGCCTCGTACTGCTCGGCCGGGATGTCCTGCAGCCCGGCCAGGTAGATGATGGCGTTGAAGCCGGCCGTCCACCACACCGTCACCGCCACCAGCGAGACGAACGCCCACGGCTGGTCGTTCGTCCAGCCGATCTCGGAGATGCCGAAGAGTCCGAGGAACGCGTTCAGCAGGCCGAAGCTGGTGTCCAGGATGTACCGGAACATCAGGCCGATCACGGCCACGCCGAGCACGAACGGCGCGAAGTACACGGCCCGGAAGAAGGTCCGGCCCGGGAACTTCCGGTTCAGCAGGACGGCCAGGCCCAGGGGCAGCACCACCAGGAACGGCACCGAGGCGATCGTGAAGATCCCGGTCGCCCGCATGCCGTGCCAGAACGGCTCGGCCGTCGCCGACAGCGGGTCGAACAGGTCCTTGTAGTTCTGCAGCCCGACGAACGGCTTGCCCGGCAACTGGAAGTCCCAGTCGTGCAGGCTCATCCAGAAGCCGAAGATGGCCGGCCCGATCACGAACAGCAGGAACAGCAGCAGGTACGGCGCCAGGAAGAGGTACGGCGTCGCGCGGCCGTACCCGCGCACCCCGCTGGAGACGCGGGCACGGCGCTTGCGCATCGTGCCCGCGCTGGCCTCGACCGCCATCGCTACGCGCCGTACTTCTTGCGGTTGGCCTCCAGGATCTTGTCCGCCCGGGCGGCCGCGTCGGACAGCGCCTTGGCCGGCTCCGCCTTCAGCAGCACGGCCTCGTTGACCGCCTTGTTCAGCTCGTTCAGGGCGTCACCGATACCCGGCACCGGCGGCGGGAAGTGCAGGTCGTCGATCTGCGTCGCCAGCGCCGCCTGCTCCGGCAGGGCCTTGAACTCGGCCGAGTCGCGCACCTGCTTGCGGGCCGGGACCTGACCGCCCTTGGCCCACTCGAGCGACTTCTGGCTGACGTAGTTGACGAACACCCGCGCGGCGGTCGACTTGTTCTGGTCCGGTGTCTTCAGCTTCGGCAGCACGAACTGGTGCGAGCCGGCCCAGGCGGCCTTGGTCCCGCCGATGTTCGGCAGCGGGGCGACGCCCCACTCCAGGCCCTTCTTCTCCTTGAACGTGTTGATGTTCCAGATGCCGTTCCAGACGAACGCGTTCTTGCCGTTCATCACCGCGATGTTGTCCGCGTCCTGGGCGACGTTCTTCGGGCTGTGCCCGTTCTTCACCAGGTCGGTGAACCAACTCAGCGCCTTGACGCCGGCCTCCTCCTGCCAGGTGGCCTTGGAGGCGTCGTCGTTGAACAGGTCGCCGCCGAACTGCCACAGCAGCGCCTGCACGCTGAGCACGCCGGTGAACGGGAACGGGGTGGCCCAGTGGCCCTGGATCCCCTTGCTCTTGAAGGCGTCCAGCGCGGCGGCGTACTCGTCCGCGTTCGTCGGTGGCTTGGCCGGGTCGAGACCCGCCGTGGTCATCAGGGTCTTGTTGTAGAAGAAGCCGAGCGGGTGCACGTCCAGCGGAATGCCGTACCGCTTGCCCTCGTACTCGCCGGCCTTCCAGACGACCTCGGAGAAGTCCTCCTGCTTGAGGTCGAGCGCCTTGGCCACGTCGTCCAGCGGCTCGATCACGTTCCGTGCCGCGTTGGTGGCCAGCGAGTCGACATGCATGATCGCGACCGCGGGACCCCGGCCGCTGCTGACGGCGGTGGGCAGCTTCGTGTAGTAGTCGGCCCACTGCATCACGGTCATCTTGACCTTGATGTTGGCGTTCTCCGAGTTGAACTGGTCGACCAGTTTGCGCATGAACGGGCCGTCACCGCCGGTGAAGCCGTTCCAGAAGTCGAGCTCGACGTTCGGGCCGTCGTAGCCCTTCGCACCGCCGTCGCCGGTCTGGGGCGCCGCTCCGGGCTTGCCGGCCGAGCCCTCTCCGCAACCGGCGAGAACGCCCGCTGCGCCCAGTGCGCCGATTCCGCCCAGCACGAGTCGCCGATTGATGGTGTTCACCGTGTACCTCCAGGGGAGAGCCTGATCATGTGCCACGACGCAGGGGGCAACGTGGCCGTGCAGATGTCGTTGATGACCTCGGTGCCGTCGATCCTTCGAGGAACCACCCGGTCGGGGTCTTCGGCGGTGTTCACCGCGCTCCGGTCGTCGTCGTACAGGGCAAGGTGCT
Organism: Kribbella sancticallisti; assembly: GCF_039530625.1. NCBI lineage: Bacteria > Bacillati > Actinomycetota > Actinomycetes > Propionibacteriales > Kribbellaceae > Kribbella > Kribbella sancticallisti. The sequence continues at coordinate 135,414 of NZ_BAAAOS010000017.1, forward strand.
CGATCACCCGCAGGCCGGAGTGCAGCGGGACCTCCAGGTCGACCTTGTCGGTCTCGCTCCGGTTCACCACGAACAGCACCACCTCGCCGGTGCTCTCTTCGTACGTCGCTGTGCTCCACAAGGCCGGTACCCGTCCGTATTCCGGGGTGTCCACCTCGGGGCCGGACACCTCGGTCCGCAGTACGGTCGAGCCGGCGTGCTTCGCGGTGAGCGCGAACGGGTGGAAGATCGTCTGCCGCCAGGCGCGGCCGTCGGGTTCGGTCCGGATCGGGCCGATCACGTTCACCAGTTGTGCCAGGCAAGCGATCTTCACCCGGTCGGCGTGCCGGAGCAGGGTGATCAGCAGGCTGCCGACCACCACCGCGTCGTCGACGGTGTAGGTGTCCTCGATCAGCGGGCTGACCTCCCGGACGTCCAGGCCGAGCTCGCCGGGGAAGTGCTGCTGGTACCAGACGTTCCACTCGTCGAACGACAAGGTGATCTCCTTGTCGCTGCGCTTGAGCGCCTTCACGTGGTCGGCGGTCGCGACCACCGAGTCGATGAACCGGTCCATGTCCTCGGCCGCGGCCAGGAAGCTTGCCTGGTCGCCGTTCTTCGGTTCGTAGTACGCGTGCAGCGAGATGTGGTCGACCAGGTCGTAGGTGCGCTCCAGCACGGTGCGCTCCCACTCGCCGAAGGTCGGCATGTGCCGGTTACTCGACCCGCAGGCGACGAACTCCAGCCCGGGATCGACCCGGCGCATCGCGTTCGCGGTCTCCTCGGCCAGCCGGGCGTACTCCTCGGCGGTCTTGTGACCGATCTGCCACGGTCCGTCCATCTCGTTGCCCAGGCACCAGACCTTGATCCCGTACGGCTCTTTGTTGCCGTTGGCGACCCGGCGATCGGGCAACGAGGTACCGGCCGGCAGGTTGGTGTACTCGACCAACTCGACGGCCTCCTTGAGCCCGCGGGTGCCGAGGTTGACCGCCCAGATCGGCTCCACCCCGGCCTTGCGGGACCAGGCCATGAACTCGTCGGTACCGAACTGGTTCGGCTCGATCGCCCGCCAGGCCAGGTCGAGCTTGCGTGGCCGCTGGTCCTTCGGGCCGACGCCGTCCTCCCAGTCGTAGTTGGAGACGAAGTTGCCGCCCGGGTAGCGGACCGCGGTGACGCCCAGTTCGCGGACCAGTTCGAGGACGTCCTCGCGGAACCCGTCCGGGTCCGCCGAGGCGTGGCCCGGCTCGTAGATGCCGGTGTAGACGCAGCGGCCCATGTGCTCGACGAACGAGCCGAACAGCCGCCGGTCGAGGGCCCCGACCACGAACGCGGGATCGACCGCAAGACGCGCCACTGATCCTCCAGAGAAATCTCTACAACGATTGACATGGATTTCTACAACGATTGACATCGCCTGTAAAGACCCGACCATTAGAACTACTGGTCTTGTCGCCGTCTTGTGACCGCACGAAGCGCGGCGCTGACATGACACACTGCGACAGTGAGGGAGTTCGGATGGTGACCCGGCTGAGTGACGTGGCGGCCCGCGCCGGAGTCTCGGTGAAAACGGTCTCCAACGTGATCAACGACTACCCGCACATCACCTCCCAGACCCGGGCCAAGGTCGAGGCCGCGATCGAGGCGCTCGACTACAAGCCGAACGTGAGTGCTCGCTCGCTGCGCAAGGGCCGCTCGGACTTCATCGCGCTGGCGATCCCGGAGATGGCCTCGCCGTACTTCGCCGAGCTGGGCGCGGCGATCAGCCGGGCCGCCAAGAAGCGCGGCATCACCGTGCTGATCGACCAGACCGAAGGGGAGGCGGCGGCCGAGAAGCTCGTCCTGGACGGGATGCGCGGCCAGTTGATCGACGGGATCATCTTCTCCCCGATCACCACCGCACCGACCAGGATCGGCGCCGCCGACACCCCGAAACCGCTGGTGCTGCTCGGTGAGCGGCACGCGGGCGGCACGCTCGACCACGTCGCCGTCGACTCGGTGCAGGCCTCCTTCGACGCGACCACGCACCTGATCTCGATCGGCCGGCGCCGGATCGCCGCCATCGGTGTCGGTGGTGGCGCGGGCACCGGACCCATTCGGCGCAAGGGCTATCGCAAGGCCCTGAAGGCCGCGGGACTCGCGCACGACCCTGCTCTTGAACTGGCCGGCACCGGCTACCACCGCGACAACGGCGCTTCCTCGATGCGCGAACTCCTCGCGCTGCCGGAGCCGCCGGACGCGGTCTTCTGCTTCAACGACCTGCTCGCCATCGGCGCCCTGCGAACGCTGGCCGAAGCCGGCCTGTCCGTGCCGGGAGACGTCGCCGTGGTGGGCTTCGACGACATCGAGGACGGCCGCTACCACTCGCCGTCGCTGACGACGATCTCCCCGGACAAGGAATGGCTCGCGGAGAACGCGGTCGGGCTGCTGCTGGACCGGATCTCCGGGAGCGGTGAGGTCGACCGCCGCGACCTCACCGTCCCTTACACACTGCAGATCCGGGAGTCGACGGCCGGCTAGAAGGCCGCCGCGCAGGTGGTCAGGTTCGCGGTGACACTGGCGCCACGAGCGACCGTGATCGAGCGGGTCTCCAGCACCTGACCGGTCGGACGCTCACACGTCAGCGTCCACGACTCCGTGCCGCCCTGCTGGACGATGATCGGCCGGGTGGACGGGTTGGCGTGCCAGGTGTAGCTGCCGCCGGCCGGGACGACCATCGTGGTGTCGAGCACGTCGGGGACGTTGGTGCCGTTCCAGGTCTTGGTGTTGAACGACTTCTTCAGCCGCAGAACGGCTCCGGCCGGTCCGGTCCCGTTGATCACCGAGTGGCGGGCGGGGTTGATCGTGCTCTCCGCGGCGATCAGGAAGGCCTCACGGTTACCCTTGCCGGCCGTGCTGCCCGAGCCGAAGTAGTAGCTCACCACGTTCGAGAAGGCCGGATGGAAGCTGTTCGCGCCGTGCTCGAAGGTGAACCCGAGCCCGCCGGTCGCGTAGTACGACCAGTCCTCGGTGGTGCCGGTGGTGTCGTAGAGCTGGTAGCCGTACTGGCTGGAGTAGCCGTTCTGCGCGGCCATCTGGTCGCCGAGTGCCTTGTACATCGCCTCGTCCGGGGTCTTGCCGGCGCTGGCGTAGCCCGGCTCACGCAGTACGAGATTGGAGTAGGTGTGGTTGGTGATCAGCGTGGTCGCCTGGTAGCCGGAGACGAGCGCCTGGATGTTGCGCGTCTCGGGCTCGCTGAACGCGCTCGGTCCGCGGTACGTCTCGGAGGTGAGGCTGGTGGAGGCGCCCGGGCCACCCCAGAAGCCGGCGTAGTTCCGGTTCGGGTCGACGCCGCGGGACTGGTTCGCCGACTGCGCGCACTGCCCGGGGGTGGGCAGTTGGCCGTTGGTGATCCGGCAGTTCTTCCGCTTCATCTCGTAGCCGAGCGTGCGGCTGAGGTTGAAGCCGTCCGGGTTCACCACCGGCACGATCACCACCCGCGCCTTGTCCAGGATGTTGGTGATCCGCGGCACCACGCCGTCGTTCTTCAGCAGGTCGTAGGCGAACTCGATGGTCAGCTCACCGGCCGGCCACTCGCGCGCGTGGTGCAGGCCCATCATCACGAAGGCCGGCTTGCCGTCCCGGACGTTGACGTTCCGGCTGATCTCGATGCCGCGGACGGCGCGGCCTTCGAGACTGGTGTTCCGCAACGTGATCGGCTTGACCTTCGTCGGGTACTGCGACGCCAGCGACGCGAGGTCGTTGGTGTAGTCGGCCAACTGCCGGTACGCCGTACGCCCACTCGGCAAGGTGGCCGCGACCGCCTTGCCGGCAACGGCTTTCGCGTACGCCGCGTCGGCCGCTTCACGTTCGCGGTCGGCGCCGACCAGGTCGTCCTCGAGCACGGACCAGGTGAATCCGGCCAGCCGCAGGAACCGCCGATCCTGGTTGCCATAAGCAACGACATCGACGTAGCCGGGACCGGCCGACTCGGCCAGGTCGAGATCGAGGGTGGTCAGCCGCTGCTTGTCCGCGGCGGTCGGGGTGTTGATCCGGAGCAACTGGATCAGCTCGGCCTTCTCGTAGGCCTGCACCTTGCGGTCAGGGGGAGCGACAGCCTGGACCTGGCTGCCGGCCCCGACCACGACAGCCGCGGCTATCGCGAGGGGGATGAGGCGGTGCCATCGGGCGGGATGGAACACGGTGACCTCCAGTAGTGAGATGGTTGCGATGGGTAACTGGAGGGTAGGGCTCGGGACTGCGGTGCGGAAGCGGTTCGGGCAACAGTGCGGGGAAACCCTCAGCGGTGCCGTCAGATGCCTTCAGCGGTGGCCGATGGCGGCGAGTTGCTCGGCCAGGCCGCGGCGGAACCGGGGAAGCTGAGCGAGCAGGCGGAGGACCAGGTTGCGAGCTGGGCGAACGGCAGTCGGCACTGTCGCCAGGCGGGTCAGCCGGTGGGCCAGCGAGACCACTCGGACCGCCTCCTCGCGGCTGCTCATCGCGTAGTCGTCGAGGCTGCTCTCGTCGCCACTGCTCAAGGCGACAGCCAGCGCCTCGCCCAGCGTCACAGCGTCGCGAAGCCCGAGGTTCATCCCCTGCCCACCCGCGGGACTGTGGGTGTGCGCCGCATCGCCGGCGAGCAGGATCCTTCCCTCGCGGTACCTGTCGGCAACCCGCTCGTGGATCCGGAACCGCGACCCCCAGATCACCTCCGCGACCCGAACGGTCTCCGACTTCGGCCCGCGGGTGTTGAGCAGCCGCTGCGCGTAGGCGACATCCGGATGCTCCGGCGCCTCCTCCACCTCGGCGACGAGCCGGAAACTCCCGTCAGGAAGCGGCGCGGCGACCAAGATGCCGACCTTGGAGAAGTACAGCAGCACCTCCTCGGCCGGCAGGCCACCTTCCACTCGCACGTCGGCGAGGGTGAAGTTGAGCGGCAACGTGTCCGCGCCGGTGAACCCGAGGCCCGCAAGATCGCGGATCCTGCTGTTCATCCCGTCGGCCGCCACCACGTACCGCGCCCGGATCACCTCGCCGGACTCGAGGATGACCTCGGCTCCCTCATCGGACTGCCGCACCCCGCAGGCGACGTACGGGCGGTGGACCTTGCCGCCGAGTTCTTCCAGCCTCTCGAGCAGCACCTGCTCAGTGAGGTACTGCGGAATCATCAGCACGTACGGGTACTCCGTCGGCAACCTGTCGAAGCGCACCGGGACCAGCGTGCGATCGCCCTCGGCGATGTTGAACTGCTCGACGTGAAGGCCGAGTTCGGTCAGCCGCTTGCTCACCCCGATCCGCTCCAGCATCTCCAGCGTGCGCGGGTGCACCACCGACGCCCGCGAGGTGTTCGCTCCCGCTGCCTGCCGGTCGACCACCGTCACTTCGCGGCCCTGCCCGGCCAACGACACCGCGACAGCCAGTCCCACTGGTCCGGCTCCTACTACCAGCACCTCAGTCCGCTCCTTCAGCATCTCGAGCCCCTTCCAGATCAAGTCAACGCTTGTTGGCCAACGCTTGTTGACATGACTGTAGGCGGCCCGGCTGTTCAGGTCAACACCTGTTGACCTACGGTGGGGGCATGACCGAGACGGGCGAACGGCGATCGGACCGGACCAGGGCGGCCATCCTCGGCGCGGCGCGGGAGCGGTTCGCCGCGGACGGGTACGAGCGGGCCACGATCCGGGCGATCGCGGCGGACGCGGCGATCGATCCGGCGATGGTGATGCGGTACTTCGGGAACAAGGAGAAGTTGTTCGCGGCGGCGGCGGAGTTCGATCTGCGGCTGCCGGATCTGAGTGCGGTGCCGCGGGAGCAGGTGGGTGCGGCGCTGACGAATCACTTCCTGGACCGCTGGGAGGACGACGAGTCGCTCAAGGCGCTGCTGCGGGCGAGCGTGACCAACGAGGTCGCGGCCGAGCGGATGCGGCAACTGTTCGCCGAGCAACTCGGTCCGGTGATCGGCAGCCTCGCCGACCCGGCCAGTACGGCGACCAGGGCCGGGCTGGTCGCCACGCAGGCGCTCGGCTTTGCTTTGTGCCGCTACGTCCTGGCACTACCGCCCGTCGCTGCCCTCACCCGTGAGGAAGCCGTCGCCTGGCTCGGGCCCACGATCACGCGCTACCTGACCGGCGAGCTTTAGCTCGGCGAGTTCAAGGCCGGCCAGGCATCAGGTGCGGACGCGGCTGCGGCGGCGCTTGGTGTCCTGCAAAAAGATCCACGCGACGGCCGCGCCGGTGACGAAGCCGCCGAGGTGACCCTGCCACGAGATGTTCGGGATGATGACCGAGATGACCGCGGTCACCGCGACGTAGCTGAGGATCCAGGTGGCGTCGAGATTCCGGGCTCTGCTGATCACCAGTTGCGCGCCGACCAGACCCAGCACCGCGCCGGACGCGCCGAGGGTGGCGCCGCCGGGCTCCGACAGGAACCAGACCGCGACCCCGCCGCCGAGCGCGGACAGGAGATAGAGCAGGGCGAACCGCAGCCGGCCGAGCATCTGCTCCAACTGCGGGCCGAGCACCCAGAGCATGAACAGGTTCGAGAAGATGTGGAAGATCTGCACGTGCGAGAAGGCCGACGTGAGCAACCGCCACGGCTCGGACTCCACCAGCACCGGGACCAGGACCAGGTCACCCAGCAGCCGCGGGCTGCCCGTCCGGACCGCGATGAACACCAGCACGTTCAGGACCAGCACGGTGATCGTCACGACCTGGGTGTTGCCGCGCGCGACGCCGCCCAGCGACGTACGGGTCCGGGGGATCGACTTGACCCCCTCGTTGAAGCACGAGGGGCACTGGAAGCCGACGGACGCCTCGTTCATGCAGGACGGGCAGATCGGCTTGTCGCAGCGCTGGCAACGGACCCCGGCGGGCCGATCCGGGTGCCGGTAGCAGACGGTCTCGGTCACGCCGTGGTCCTCCCCAGTCGTGAAAGGTGCGAACCGGCCGCGACGGCGGCCGGCCCGAGGTGGATCAGACGGTCTTGCGCTCGATCTTCACGCTGTTGATCACGATCGGCTCGATCGGCCGGTCGCCCGGAGCGGTCTTCGCGGTCGCGATCGCGTCGACGACCTTCCTGGACTCGTCGTCGGCGACCTCGCCGAAGATCGTGTGCTTGCGGTTCAGGTGCGGGGTCGGGACCACGGTGACGAAGAACTGCGACCCGTTGGTGCCCTTGCCGAACTGGATCCCGGCGTTCGCCATCGCCAGCAGGTACGGCCGGTCGAACTGCAGTTCGGGGTGGATCTCGTCGTCGAAGGCGTAGCCCGGCGAACCGGTGCCGGTGCCGAGCGGGCAGCCACCCTGGATCATGAAGCCGTCGATCACCCGGTGGAAGCCGAGCCCGTCGTAGAAGCGCTCCGTGCTGGGCTGACCCGTGGTCGGGTCGGTCCACTCCTTGGTTCCCTCCGCCAGGCCGACGAAGTTCTGCACCGTCTTCGGCGCGTGATCGGGGAACAGTCTGATGACGACGTCGCCCTTCGTCGTCTGCAGCGTCGCGAACAGTTCTTCGGCCACGAGATACTCCTCATCGGTTACGGCTTACGGCATCGATCCTGTCATGGGCCGCAAACTCACCTCCCACCGACCGGCCCAGGGACAAGTCAGGGTCGGTTCCGTCCCGCATCCCACCGTTTATCGCCTGGGTACGTCGTACGATGCAGACGAAGCCGGATTTGTCCAGAGCCGTACCAGTCGTCCATGCCGCCGATGGGCTCAAGAGCCGCCCGTCGACGGACGGCGGCACCGAGGAGGAACCGTGGGTTTGTTGAAGTCCAAGGGCCGGGTCGAGACCGCAAAGGATCGGGTCCGGCCGTACGCCGAGTCGGCATCGCACAAGGTCGGGCCAGTGGCCGGCCAGGTCCGCGACACACTCGGACCGGCAGTGGGCACCGCACGGGAGAAGGTGTCGCCGTACGCCGAGAAGGCGGTTGAGCGCGGCGCCGCCGCCGCCCACGCCGCGGTCGAGAAGGCCGGACCGGTCATCGACGACGCGCTGGCCAAGGTCGGGCCGGCCAGCGAGCACGCCGCCGAGAAGGCGCGCGAGCGGTTCAACGACGACCTGTTGCCGAAGGTGACCGCCGCGCTGGCAGCGCTGGCCGCGGCCGCCGAGCCGGTGGTCGAGGAGACGTCGCGCCGGGGCAAGGCCGCCAAGGCCGCGCTCAAGGGCGAACTCGACGTACCGAAGAAGAGCCACAAGCTCCGCAAGGTGGTGCTGTTCCTCGGCTTCGGCGCCCTGGCCGCCGCCGCCGTGAAGAAGCTGCTCACCCCACCGGAGCCGGCCTGGCAGTCGACCCCGACCAGTGGTCGTGACTACAGCTCGGCCCCGACCGGTACGACGTCCACCCGCCCCGCCACCGACAAGCCGGCGGCAGCGAAGGCCGAGACCACGACGGACACCCCGTCCGCCAACGGCAAGACCGAGGACGAGACCACCACGTCGGAGGCCAAGGCCGAAGAGGCCGCTCCGAAGGCGTCGTCCAACGGCACCGCCAAGAAGACCACCCAACGCCGCACGACCGGCACCGACTCGAAGACCACCGAGTCCTGACCCGCTGACCGCAACGGCGAAGGGCGCGAACCCCACCTCGGGGTTCGCGCCCTTCGTCCTGTGCGTCAGTTGAGCGCGGCGCCCTCGTCGTCATCGTGGCCGCGGTCCGTCTTGGTGGTGGGGATGCGGCCGGCGGAGAGGAGTTGGGTGGCGTAGCGGTGGGTGATGCAGGGATAGGTGCCGCCGCACTCGCGGCAGACGGCGTCGTTGCGGTGGAGCCAGGGCAGGACGCCGAAGCGTTTGATCCAGGTCAGCGGTTCCCGGTCGGGCGCGTGCAGTTGCATGGCGGTACGCGCCGCGCTCTGGATCTCCGGGGCCGACCACTCTTCGGCGCTCTTGGCCATCAGGTCGCTCAGGTCGTCGTGCGGCGCAGAACTGGAGGGGGGCTGGGTCATCTCGTTCGTCTCCGGGCAGGGGTCTGGGCGGTACAAGGTTCAGCGCGGCTACGGCAGCGGCGGACGGGACCGCTGTTGCCGGACCACCTGGCAGGCTCGGAGACGAACCCTTCGGAGTTGGCGGCGCTGATCGAGGAGGTGGGCAGGGCTGGGGGTGTGATGCGAACATGAACTGATTCAAACGAGTGATCGAACTGTGTCAGCCCGATCGCACACTGCGACATTAGTCCCTCGACGGCCCACTGGTGCCCTCCGGGGCCTCGCGGCGGAAAGTTCTTTACGAACCATCCGGAAGTTCTTCACGCAGCGTTCAGAGCCATGCCGTTTCGAGAGTGATCCTGGCCTCCAGCTCGAGCAGGTGCCGCTTCAGCGGGATACCGCCGCCGAAGCCGACCATCTTGCCGCCCGCACCGACGACCCGATGGCAGGGCACGACCACCGCGATCGGGTTCCGGTTGCAGGCCACGCCGACCGCCCGGGCTGCGCCGGCATCGCCGACCGCCTTGGCGACCTCGCCGTACGTCCGCATCTCGCCGTAGGGGATCCGGAGCAGTTGCTGCCAGACCGCGCGCTCGAACTCCGACCCGCCCGGCGCGGCCAGCGGCAGGTCGAAGGCGGTCAGTTCGCCGGCGAAGTACGCCTTCAGTTGCTCCTGGGCGGCGATCAGCAGGTCGTCGCGCTCGAGGGCGGGGCCGGCGTCGACCGCGCCGAAGCGCAGCCGGCACAGCCCGTCGTCGGTCACGGCGAGGGAGAGGTCACCGATGGGCGAATCGATCACGGACCAGCGCATGCCCCCATCCTGCCCCTCGGCACCGACACTTTCGCGCCCGCGGACGGCAGAATGACGAACGACCCGCGACCCGGCCGGCACTCGATGTCGTCGCCTGATCACATCGGGTTGTGCTATTTCTGTGCACGTGACCGGTCACCAGACAGGCGGTTACTACCAGATGCCCAGCCGGCCACCTCAGCCGCCGACGGACCGGTGGTTCAGCTCGGAGCAGGCGATGGGCTTCGCCGCGTCCATCCTGATCGGCGTGGTCACGGTGATGAGCTGGGCCACCGCCTGGTCGGACTGGCACTCCTACCAGGTGCTCGGGCACTTCGCCGACGACGAGCGGAAGCTGGCCCAGGCCGATCTGATCTCCGGGTCGTTCGGCATCGTGGCGGCGCTGGCGCTGCTCGCCGCCGCGGTCGTCTTCATCGTCTGGCTCTGGCGGGTCCGCTGGAACGCGGAGATGTTCTGCCGGGGCGAGCACCGGTTCACCCGCGGCTGGGTGATCGGCAGCTGGATCTGCCCGGTGGTGAATCTCTGGTACCCGAAGTGGGTGGTGGACGACATCGTCGCGGCCAGCGACCCCCGGACGCCGCCGCAGACGGCGACGCTGCGCCAGATCCCCGGCACCCGGCTGGTGTGGGCCTGGTGGCTGACCTGGGTGGTCGGGCTGGTGCTCGACAACATCGCTCAGCGCAGCGTGCTGGACGGCGCCGCCCAGCTTTCCGAATTGCGAACGAACGCTGTGATGTCGACCATCTCCGCCGTCAGTACGACGGCCGCGGCCGTGCTCGCGGTGCTGCTGATCCAGCGCGTGAACGATCTGCAGACCCGCCGGCCGTGGACGCCGTGGTGGGCCCAGGACCAGGCAGGACACCCGCTGAACGGCGGTTTCCCGCCTCCTGCGGGGTAAACCAAATCGTCACGGACGGTCGAGTACGTCGTTACAAGTGGTGATGGACCTACGAAAAGAACTCGTTAAGTCGATACCCTCCGTGCTGGCATCGACTCCACACGAGTACTTACTTCGTGGTATCAATGTGGCTCGGTCACGCGGGGGCAGGACACGATCGAGACGCCGAACAGACGGAGTTCCAGCAACGCGAGGGACGCACGACGTGAGCCACCCGCAACGAGCAGTTCTTTCTGCTGTTGAAGAAAACGATGAGTGGCAGCCACATGCGGCTGAAGAGTTTCAGCAGGTCGGAACGGTCGGCCGGATCGCGATCGGGCTGCTCGGTGCCTCGACGGTCACCCATCTGCTCTGCACGTGGTCGGACTGGAACACCTACGGTGTCGTCCACACCTACCTCGGTGGCGGCCCCAACGTCGACGACGCGGACCTGAACCGCGCCGACAGCATCTCCCGGATCACCTCGATCCCGAACGTCATCATCTCCGTCGCCGCCGCCGTGGTCTTCGTGATCTGGCTGTGGCGGGCCCGGGTCAACTCCGAGGTCTTCTGCCAGGCCGACCACCGCCGCAGCCACGGCTGGGTGCTGGCCAGCTGGTTCTGCCCCGGCCCGAACCTGGTCTATCCCAAGCAGATTGTCGACGACGTCTGGCTGGCCAGCGATCCGAAGACCCCCGTCTACGCCGACGACCTGCGCCGGCTCAGGAAGCCCCTCCTCACGAGCGTGTGGTGGGTCGCCTGGGTCGGCGCACTCGCGTTCGACGTGGTGATCCGCCGGCTGCTGATGTGGATGGAGGCCAGCGTCGGCTCGCTCCGCGGCATCGCCCTGGCCGGTACGGCGTCGCTGGTGCTGACCGCGATCTCCGCGGTGGCCGCGACGCTGGTGATCCGCCGGATCAACGGGATGCAGACCGGTCGTGAGTGGATCCCGTGGTGGGACCAGCGCGAGCCGAGGATCGCCGCGGTGCCGAGCTATGCGCTCGCCGACGACGACACCTCCGAGCAGCAGCCGATCGTCGAGCAGATCGCGGCCCCGGCCCTCCGGCTCGAGCGTCAGCCGGCCCTGCAGCTGACCGGTAGTGGTTCCACCAGCACCGAAGAGGCGCCCAAGTGGAGCCCGTTCGCCCCGGTCGCCGAGAGCTGGCAGGACGCCGGTCCGGCCACCCAGCAGTTCAGCCCGGTCGAGAGCTGGCGAGAGGAAGCGGGCCCGGCCGAAGCGGCCACCCCGGCGTACCAGCAGTCCGCTTCCGGACTGGAGACGCCAAGCTGGTCCACCTCCTCCAGCTCGTACTCGCCCCCGACCACCGACTCTTCGACCAACGACGACCTGCTCTCCGCGCCGCTGCCGAGCTGGCAGGCCGAGACTGTCGCGCCGCCGTCCCTCTCGGTGGTCCAGCCCGACCCGTACGCGTACCAGCCCTCCGCGCGCACTTCCGAGCCCGAGCCGACCTGGTCCAGCTCGTACTCCGAGCCGTACTCGTCGTCGTACAGCAGCACCTCGGACTACTCGTACACCCCGGAGCCGGTGGCTGCCCCGGAGCCCGCACCCGAGCCTGAGCCCGCGCCCGTTGCGCGCGCTGGTCGCAGGGCCGCTCGGGTCGCGGTCGACAGCCCGTCGACGATCCAGGCCGCGGTGTCCGGTTCCGACAGCTACTACCAGCAGGCGCCGGCCGTCTCCGAGCCCGACGACTTCCTGACCCCGTCGAAGCCGCTCCCGCCGGTCCCGTCGTACGGACCCGAGCCGTCGTACACGCCGGAGCCGACCTACACCCCGGAGCCCACCTACGCCCCGGAGCCGACGTACGCCGCGTACGACGCTCCGGCGGTCCCATCGACCTACGAGTCGTACTCCTCGGACTACTCCTCCTACCAGTACTCCGAGCCGGCAGCGCCGGAGACGACGTACACGCCCGAGACCAGCTACACCTCGGACTACTCGTACACCCCGGAGACGCCGAGCTACGACTCGTACGGCTCGACCCCGAGCTACGACTCGTCGTACCAGCAGGGCTCCTACAGCGGTTCGGACTACGACACCGAGAGCTACGACACCTCGTACAGCCCGAACTACACGCCGGAGAGCTACTCCAGCGACTACAACTCCACCCCGGACTACTCCACGGGCTACTCGGAGCAGCCGGCCACGGAGTACCAGCAGCAGACGCCGTACTCGTACGAGGAGCCGGCCGCCCCGGAGAAGGACGAGTCCGAGACCACCGCGCCCCGGACGCACCCCCGTCGTCGCTGGGTGTAAGAAAGCGGGATGACGAATCTCGCTTTCTCCACGCTCGGCTGCCCGGGCGCTCCCCTGGACGAAGTGTTGGAACTGGCCGCCGGCAACAACGTCTCCGGACTCGAGCTCCGGACCGCGGCCGACGAGTTCACCCACGTCGGCCTGACTGCCGCCGAGCGCCGGGCTCTGCGGTCGCGGATCGAGGACGCCGGGCTGGAGATTCTCGCGATCAACAGTTACGTGAAGCTGTGTGCGGTCGAGGAACAACCTCTCGAAGCGCACCTGGAGCTGGCCGCCGACCTGGGCGCCCGCGGCGTCCGGGTCTTTCCGGGTGACGACGCGCCGGTGCCTGGTACCGCGCCGACGGGCGATTCGCCCACTCCTGGCGAGATCCGCGCGCTCGACCGAGTGACCTCGGCATCGACGGATGTGCGGATCCTGCTGGAGACGCACGACTCGCACTCGGCCGGCGCCAGGATGGCCGCGCTCTGCGACCTGCTCGACACCGAGGCGCCCGGCCACAACGCCAAGGTGATCTGGGACAGCGCCCACACTTGGAGCCACGGCGAGACCCCCGCCGAGGCGCTCGAACTCCTGCAGCCCTGGATCGACTTCGTCCAGATCAAGGACGAGGACTCCACCCAGGACTACAAGCCGGTCGCCATCGGCGCCGGTGACTACCCGATCGACGAACTCCTCCAGGTCTTGCAGGGCAGCGACTACTGGCTCTCCCTCGAGTGGGAGCTGAAGTGGCATCCCCAGCTGCCTTCGCTGGCCGAAGCACTTCCTGCCACCTGGAACTGGATCTCCGCCCGCTGATCGGCTAGTGCTCGGTCCGGCGCGGGGCGAACTCGTCGTCCTCGTGCTCCATGCCGCGGCCTTCGAGGTGCCAGCTCCAACTGGTGGTCGGTTTGATGCGGAGCTACCCGCCCGAAGATACAACGCGCGTTGTACTAATTACAACGACCGTTGTAGTCTGGTCTCTGTGGACAAACGACAGGCGATGCTGGCCGGTGGACTGACTGTGTTCGCGCGGGACGGTTACAGCCGGGGGAGCATCGACGTGATCGCCGCGGAGGCGCAAGTCTCCACCCGGACGATCTACAACCACTTCGCCGACAAGGCCGGGCTGTTCCGCGCGGTGATCCAGGACAGCGCGACCCGGGTCGCCGCGGCGCAACTGGAGATCGTCGACCGGTATCTGCGCAAGGTCACCGATCTGGAGGCCGACCTGGTCGAGTTCGGCATCGCGTGGCGGACTCCCATGCCGGACTATGCCGAGCACTCCTCACTCGTCCGGCAGGTCAACGCCGAGGCCGGGCACATCCCGCAGGAGGCGATCGACGCCTGGCAGGAGACCGGCCCAATCGCAGTACGGCGTGCGCTGGCCGACCGGCTCGCCGCCCTCGCCGAGGACGGGCTGCTCCGGGTGAGCGACCCGATGCTCGCGGCCCTGCACTTCTCCCTGCTCATCTCCGGCGCCAACCCCTCCTACCTAGGAGCCCGCATGACCCCCGAGGAGATCACCCACGCGGTCACCACCGGCGTGCACGCGTTCTTGAACGGCTACGGCCGCTGATGCGCTATCGACTGTTCGGCCCGACCGGACTCCGCGTCTCCGAGGTGCTGCTCGGCGCGATGCGGTTCGGCTCAGTGGAGCAGGCCCGGCCGATCATCAACGCGTACGCCGATGCCGGTGGCAACGTGATCGACACCGCCGACGCCTACGGCACCGAGGAGATCGTCGGCGAGGTGCTCGGTAACCGCCGGGACCGGTTCGTGGTCGCGTCGAAGTACACGCTGCCCCGCGACCGGTCCGACGTGAATGCCGCAGGCAACCATCGGAAGAACCTCCGGCTCGCCCTGGATGCCAGCCTGCGCCGGCTGCGAACGGACTACCTGGACGTCTACTGGGTGCATTGCTGGGACCGGCATACCCCGATCGAGGAAACCCTGCGCGCGCTGGACGACGCAGTACGGGCCGGGAAGATCCTGTATGCCGGAGTCTCGGACGCGCCGGCCTGGATCGTCTCCCAGGGGAACACCCTCGCCCATTTCCGCGACTGGACCTCCTTCGCTGGGTTGCAGGTGCCGTACAGCCTGCTGCGGCGAGACATCGAGCGCGAACTCCTGCCGATGGCGGAGGCGTTCGGGATGTCCGTGGCAGCGTGGGCTCCACTCGCCCACGGGAAGCTCGCCCGGCCGGTCGAGGCGGCGGAGAACGATCGCGAACACGCGGTGCTCAGCGCGGTACGGGAGGTCGCTGGGGAGATGGGGGTCACCCCCGCCCAGGTGGCGCTGGCCTGGACGCGGGTGCGATCGCGGGCCGTACTTCCGTTGGTGGGGGCGAGTTCGGTCGAACAACTGGCCGACAACCTGGCCGCGCTCGAGGTCGAACTGCCTCCCGAGGCCGTCGGCCGACTGGAGTCGGCGACCGGTTTCGAGGTTGGCTTCCCCACCGATTTCGTCCCCGCCGACCTGTACCACCCCCTCTCGGTGATCGGCCGTTGAAAACCGAACCAATTCGGGCCTAGGCCACAATTGCGTGTCGGTGCATGACATCGGGCACTGGTGACTCGTCAAAAGGAGTGAAGTCCCGACGGGGGACCTTGTAGGTAAGGACAATCAGATGATCAGAACGACGCTCCGGCGGGCGCGGTGAGCCCGCGCGCGGTCGACAAGCGAGCCCGCCCGGGCAACGAGTTGACCGAAGTCGGTTCAGCTCCGCAGCATCAGGCAAACATCGCCGAACTCATGCCAGAGGTAGCGGCGTTCGAGGGCGGCGTCGTAGGCGCGCTGGACGGCGGTGCCGCCGACAACGGACTCGAGGAGAAGCAGGTGTGACGCCTCCGGCGCATGCATCCCGGTGATCAGGCCATCGACTACTGCCGCAGGGTGGTCTGGGCCGAGGACGAGGTCGGTCCAGCCGCCGGCGGCTCTCACGGACCCGTCGGGTTGAACCGCTGACTCAACAGCCCGTACCGCGGTGGTCCCGACGGCGATCACCCTCCCGCCGTTCGCCTTCACCCAGTTCACCAGGCGCGCCGTGTGCTCCGGTACTGCGTACCGCTCGGGCAGAGGTGGTTCGTGGCTCTCCAGCGACGACACCCCGCAGTGCAGCAGGATCGGCGCGATCAGCACTCCGGTCGCGGCCAACTGGCTCACCAACTCGAAGCTGAACGGCCTGCCCGCACTAGGCATCTCCGCGGAACCCGGCTGGTTCGCGAACACCGTCTGGTAGAGAGCCAGCGGCCACCGCTGGCCGACGTACTTGTAGGTGATAGGGCGGCCATTCCTCTTCAAGTAGCCGACCACGTCCGCCACGGGCGGCTTGGCCCGCCACAGCCTCGTACCGCTCGGGTCGTATGGCTCCAGCAGCGTCAGCACACCTTCAGGCAGCTCCACCCGATCCCCCGGGGCACCGCCGAACAGAGGCGAGCCCCCGTCGCGCAGTTCGACCACCCAGGTGCCGTCGTCGAGTGCGGTGGAGAAGTGGACCACGACGGGCGCGACACCCGAGCCGGTGATCCACGACCCGTCGACCGCGGCGGCCAACGTGCCGGAGGTGTTCACCAGCAGCAGGTCGCCCGGCCGCAGATGCTCGCCGAGCCGGTCGAACCTGGTGTGCGTGACGGTCGACCCCTCCGCGACCAGCAGCTTCACCTGATCCCGGGCCAGCCCGCGCGCTTCCGGCGGTTCCACCGCGTTCAGTTCGTCGGGCAAGGTGAATCGGGTCTGTGGATGCACTCTCACGAAGTCACCGCCGGGGCGAACTCCGCGGCCCGGTAGCGACCACTCGCGGGTCGGCTGTCCAGCAACTGCAGGAACGCCGGTACTACGCTCGCCGGTTCCGGCCGGTCCGAGATGTCCTCGCCCGGGAAGGCGGCCTGGTGCATCGCAGTACGGAGGTCACCTGGGTCCACGGCGTACACGGCGAGCCCGGGGTGCTCCGCAGCCAGTACAGCGCTCGCGTGGTCCAGCGCCGCTTTGGCCGAGCCGTAGCCACCCCAGCCTTCGTAGGCCTCTACTGCCGCGTCGGAGCTGATGTTGACGACGGTTCCGGCCGCGGCGGTCAGTTCAGGGATGAGCGCCTGGGTCAGGGCGATCGGCGCGATCACGTCGACCTCGTACACCCGCCGGAGTTCTTCGAGATCGGCTGCGGCCAACGGCTGCAGGGGGCTCGGCCCGAGGTAGCTGGCGTTGTTCACCAGCAGATCGAGCCGGCCGAGTTCACCCACCGCGTCGACCAGGTCGGCGCGGTGCTCGGGATCGGTGACGTCACCGGCCAGCGGCACCACGTCCGTCCGGCCGGCCACTGCGTCGGCCGCGTTCTTGAGGGCATCCGCGCCGCGGGCATCGATGATCAGCGCCCAGCCACGATCGGCCAGGCCATGCGCCAGGGCAAGGCCCAGGCCGGCGGAAGCGCCAGTGATGAGAGCGACGGGACGAGTCAGGGAATCAGGAGTCATGCCCGTCACTCTCATACCTCAAGCAGACTTGAGGTCAAGCACTAGCTGCTGTAGATCTCGTACTCCGACAGCTGGCCGGCGGGTCAGCCCGTGTTGCCGGTAAAGGTCAGCCGGACGGAGCGCGGTCGGCAGTCCGGTGGTGGCGAGGGCTTAACTGTTCGGGATGAGGATGCCCGGGTTGAGGATGCCGTGGGGGTCGAGGACGCGCTTCACGGCCTGCAGGGTTTCGACCGCGATCGCGCCGATTTCCCGCTCGTACCCGGCGCGGTGGTCAGTGCCCACTGCGTGGTGGTGGGTGATGGTCCCACCGGCGGCGGCGATCGCTCGGTTTGCGGCGGCTTTCGCTTGGCGCCACTGGGCCACCGGGTCGTCGGTCTGCGCGGAGATGACGGTGAAGTAGAGCGAGGCGCCGGTCTCGTAGACGTGGGAGACGTGACAGAGGACCAGCGGTGGAGTGCCTTGCTCCGAGAGGGCGGCGACCAGCGCTTCGGTGACCTTCGCCTTGAGAGCCGGCAGGGTCGACCAGAAGCCTGCCGTCTCGAGGGTTTCCACCAGGGCGCCCTCGTCGAGCAGTGGGTCGCGGAGGTAGGGAGCTCGGTAGCGGCCCTGGCGCCAGGTTTCGCCCGGGCCTTCGCCGAGGCTCTCGCCGCCTGCCGCTGTGAGGACGTCAGCCACCTCGGCGCGGCGTACCGCAGTACGGGCGCCTTCGAAGCCGACGATCGCCAGTACTCCGCCGGTGCTGCCGCCCAGGACGTCCGGGTCGGCGAGGTTCACTGCGGTTTCGGCCTCATCGGACAAGCGCAAGACGGTCGGGAGGGGGCCGTCCTGCGCCAGCCCGCGGATCGCGGCCAGGCCGTCGTCGAAGGAGGCGAACTTCCAGCCCTCGAAGGAGCGCTCGGCGGGACGCGGGCGGACCCGCAGGACGACCGAGGTGATGATGCCCAGCGTGCCTTCGGAGCCGAGGAACAGTTGGCGCAGATCCGGCCCGGCCGCGGACATCGGCGCCCGGCCCAGTTCGATCGTGCCGCGCGGCGTCGCCACGGTCAGCCCGACCACCATCTGATCGAACCGCCCGTAGCCGGCGGACGACTGACCACTCGAGCGGGTCGCGGCGTAGCCGCCGATACTCGCGCCTTCGTAGGACTGCGGGAAGTGGCCGAGCGTGTAGCCGTGCTCGGCGAGCAAGGCCTCGGCGGCGGTGCCGCGGACGCCGGCCTCGAGCGTGGCGGTGCGGGAGATCTCGTCGATGCGGACGAGCCGGTTCAGCCGGCGGAGGTCGACGGCGACGAACTCGATGCCTTGCGGTGCGAGCCCGCCGACCACGGACGTGCCACCCGCGTACGGGACGACAGCGACGTGCTGCTCGGAGCACGCGATAAGTAGAGCCTGTACTTCGTCATGCGAGCCCGGGTAGACCACGGCGACGGGCATGTCCGTGGTGTCGCCCGCGCGGTGGCGGAGCAGGTCGGGCGTCGAGTAGCCCCGCGTGTGCGCCCACCGCGTCTCCAGGTCGGTCTTCACTTGCTCGGAGCCCAGGACCTTCTCCAGCATCTCCCTCGCGCCACCGGCCAGCCCACCCTCTGGCGCAACTAACTCCTCATCCCGGCGCCCGGCAGGGCGGTTCACTCCCAGGTGCTTGAGGGCCTCCAGGGCTGCGGCGGGGAGGTCGACCGAGTGGTCGGGGTCACCCCAGCGGCCGGGCGTGAGTTGCACCACCGGGAGGTCGGACTCGGTCATTGCGGGCTCCCCATCGTCAGCCTTCGGAGGTACCGTCCGGACAGAGGTGAACCCCCTGGCCTTCACCTCTGTCCAGACGTTCCACACCCGC
Organism: Kribbella sancticallisti; assembly: GCF_039530625.1. Classification (NCBI taxonomy): domain Bacteria; kingdom Bacillati; phylum Actinomycetota; class Actinomycetes; order Propionibacteriales; family Kribbellaceae; genus Kribbella; species Kribbella sancticallisti. Next base: position 154,526 of record NZ_BAAAOS010000017.1, read on the forward strand.
CTGAGTCGCTGATACACTCTGACGTGTGATGTATCAGCGTAGCAGCGAGCCGGACACCGGCTCCAGTCGTCCCACACCCGCGAACGCGATCGGCGAGGAGCGGATCCTCGACGCGGCGTACGAACTGCTGCTGGCGATCGGGATGCGCCGGATGACGATGGCCGACATCGCCCGGCACGCGGAGGTCTCCCGCGCCACGCTGTACCGCCGCTGGCCGAACGTGCAGGCCGTGGTCGCCGCGCTGATGACGCGCGAGTGGACCACCGCCCTCGTCTCCGCCTTCCAGCCCGACGCGGTCGACGGGCGCTCCCGGCTGGTCGAGGGAGTGGTCGAGGTGGTCGCGAAGACCCGGACCCACCCGCTGATGCGCAAGATCATCGAGCTCGACCCGGAGTTCCTCACGCCGTACCTGATGGAGCGGCGCGGCAGCAGCACAGTCGCGCACCTGGCCCTGGTGAAGGCGGGGATCGAGGCAGGCCAGGCGGACGGATCGATCCGCTCGGGCGACTCGGACTGGCTGTCCCGGCAGATCATCCTGGTCTCGCTCGCCTCGGCCGTCTCGGGTCCGGTGCTCGCCGAGCCGAAGGAGTATCCCGCGCTCGACGAGGAGCTGCGGGTGATGCTGACGAGGTACCTGACGCCATGATGGCGGTGGGCGACGCGAGCCTGAACGCGACCCGGCGGACCCGCGAGCTCGACTGGCTCGACACGACCGGCAAGGTCGACGTGCTGGTGGTCGGCGGCGGGGTCACCGGCGTCGGCGTTGCCCTGGACGCGGCCGCCCGCGGCCTCACCGTGGCCCTGGTGGAGAAGCACGACCTTGCCTTCGGCACCAGTCGCTGGAGCTCGAAGCTGGTCCACGGCGGGCTGCGGTATCTCGCCTCCGGACACGTCGGGATCGCGTACGAGAGCGCGGTCGAGCGCGGCATCCTGATGAAGACGACCGCGCCGCACCTGGTCCATCCGGTTCCGCAGGTCGCCCCTTGGTTGCCAGGAGCAAGGATGGCCCAGGCGGCGATGCTGCGCGGCGCGTTCGTCGGCGGCGACGTGCTCCGCACCTTCGCCCGTACCAGCGAGGATTACCTGCCGCACTCACGCCGGGTCAGCTCGGCGGAGGTGCTCCGGTACGCGCCCACCCTGCGCCCCGATGGTCTGCGCGGCGGCTTCCTCGCCTGGGACGGCCAGCTGTACGACGACGCCCGGCTGGTCGTCGCGATCGCCCGCACCGCGGCGTCGTACGGCGCGCGCGTGATCACCCACTGCGCGGCCACCGAGGTCACCGGCCGAGGCGCCGTGCTGGTGGACCAACTGTCCGGCCGCCGGATCGACGTGGCCGCCCGGATCGTGATCAACGCGACCGGGATCTGGGCCGACCAGGTCGCCTCGGGGATCAAGCTCCGGCCGAGTCGCGGCACGCATCTGGTCCTTCCACAATCTGCCTTCGGCGGGCTCTCGGCGGTGCTGACCGTGCCGGTTCCGGGGCAGTTGCGCCGCGTGGTGATGGCGATCCCCGCACCCGACGACCGGGTCTACGTCGGGCTGACCGACGAGGACGCGCCGGGCCCGGTCAGCGACGTACCGCATGCGACGGACGCCGAGATCGACTTCCTGCTCGACACCATCAACGCGGCGGTCCGGGTTCCGTTGACCCGCGATGACCTGCTGGGGACGTATGCGGGGTTGCGGCCGCTGCTCGACACCGGCCATCACTTGGGCAAGACCGCCGACATCTCCCGTCGGCACGCGGTTCTGACCTCGACCGACGGGGTGGTGACGATCGTCGGCGGCAAGCTCACCACCTACCGGCGGATGGCCCAGGACGCGCTGGACACCGCACTCGCCCAGTCGTCGCTCGAGACCCGCCGGCCCTGCCTGACCCACCGGATCCCGTTGGTCGGCGCCGCGGATCGGGTCCACCTGGCCGCTGTCCGGGCACCCGGCCGCTTCGTCGACCGGTACGGCGTGGAAGCCCCGGCCGTCATCGCCGTGGATCCTGCCTTGCTGCAGCCGATCGCGCCGGGCATCGCGACGACCCACGCCGAGCTTCGCTTCGCAGTACGGCATGAGGGCGCGATGACCGAGGACGACCTGCTGGATCGGCGGACCCGGATCGGGCTGTCCGCGACTCAGCGAGCGCTTGCCACACCGGCGGCGCGGGAGGCGTTCGCCGCGGTTTGACCGGCCGGAGTTGCAGCTTTTAGCCACTTGGCCGCCCGAGATCGCTCCCACGCCTGAGATAACTTGGGCGTCGGGGAGGTGGGCAAGGGTGAGTCAGCCGTATGCGGGGCCGAATCAGCCGTACCCCGGGTACAACCAGCCGTACCCGGTGCCGTACCGGCCGTACGCGCCCCCTGCGCCGCAGTACCGGCCACTGCGTCGTACTGCGCGGGTCGGCATCGCGCTGATGGGCCTGACCGTGCTCACCGCCATCATCCAGAGCGTGCTGATGTGGCGCTCGTACGACGACGTCAAGCGCTTCGTCTACGGGTTGCTCTCGGAGGACGAGGTCGCCGAGGCGGTCGGGTCCATCTCCGGCAGCGGGCCGTTGCTCAACCTGGTCGGCCTGCTGGTCATCGGCGCGGGTGTCACCTTCCTGATCTGGCTCTCCCAGGCCCGGGAGAACACCGAGGCACTTTCGCCCTCGCCGGCCATCACCTACCAGGGCGCTCAACGGCTGGGAAGCGGCAAGCACCGGCATTCGCAGGGCTGGGTGATCGGCAGTTGGATCTGCCCGGTCGTGCAGTTCTGGTATCCGCTGCAGGTCGTCCAGGACGTCGTGAAGGCGAGCGAGCCGACCGACAAGCCGGGCGCCGCCAAGTCGGGGGAGACGCGCGGGCTGCTGTATTGCTGGTGGGCCGCGTGGACCGGGTTCTGGGTGATCGTCGTCGGCGGTGGTGGAGTCGCCCTGGTCAGTTGCATCGTGTGGATCGTGCGGCTGGTCGACCGGGTGGATGCTGCCGGCGCCACTGGTGACTATGTGGACATCTACGACCTGCAGGACTTCATGGTCCGGGTCGCGCTGCTGGTGAACGTCGGCTTCTCGGTGGCGACCGTGCTGCTGGTTGTGGCCGGTGTGGCCGGCGCGCTGCTGATGCTGCGGGTTACCTCCTGGCAGGACAGTCGGGTGTCGGCGCCGCCGCAGCAAGGCCCACCACAAGGCCCGCCGCAAGGCCCGCAGCAGGGGCCGCCGCAGTACGGGCCGCCGCAGTATGCCCCGCGGCCGGTGGACGCGCCGCCCGCGTTCCCGTCGTACGCGCGGCCGCCGCAGTCACCCTGGCATCGCTAGCCGGCAGATCACCGCGGTCGCATCGTCGTGCCGCTTCCCCCGGAAACTCCCGTCCACCGCCTCGGTGTCATGCAACCTGACCCGGTCGATCAACGCCTGCGGGCCGGCTGTGTCGAGCACGCTGACCAACTCTTCCCAGGAGTGCCCGTAGCGGTCGGAGTACCGCGAAGCGCCGTCAGTGAGTACTGCGACCACCTCGACCTCGGCGCGTTCCGCAGTACCGGTGACTGCTTCGTACGCCGCCTTGGGCGCCGTGCTCGCCACCCAGAACCCACCCGGCTGGTTCCGCAACCGCCGCACCACCTCGACCGTGTACTCCGGGATCAGGTCGATCCGGTTGTCCGCGATCACCGTCACCTGCTGGTCCGGCGCGCGCAGCAGGATCGGCGAATCCGCGAGCACCAGGTGCTCGACGTGGCCTGGCGTCACGCGGACCATCGCCACCGTCGAGGACGGGCTGTCCGGGTTCGCCAGGTCGCAGGTGCCGGCGTGCTCGGCGCCGACCGCTGTGATCGCGTCGGCAAGGAGGTCCGCCAGCGGCGCCTTCGAACGGCCTAGCAAGGGCAGCACCAGCTGAGCGCCGAGCTTCTCCACCAGCCTGGCCACGGAGTGCACGCAGCCCGAGTCGACACCCAGGGGAGCGGTCGCACCGTCCAGCACCACCACGAAGTCCGGGCCGCACACCGCGAGATCCTCGTTCACGCCGAATCGATCCGGCGCTGGCTGACACGCAGACCGGATCTCCACCCCTCCATTCTCAGGGGTCGGGTGGGCCGACCGGTCAGGTGGGCTGCGCGGTCAGGGTCGGCTGTGTGGTCATTTCGCTGGTCGGGTCGCTCGTGGATCGGGCGGCCCAGGTATCTGCGAGGGACTTGTCCAGCGAAATACTGGCGGACCAGCCGAGGCGATCGGCGATCAGCCGGGTGTCGGCCTGTTGCCAGGACACATTGTCCGCCTGATCGGCATGCCCCGAGCCTTCGACGATCCTCGCAGTCGCCCCGCTCAACTCCACCAGCCTGTGGACAACTTCGCGCGCGAGCGTGCCCTTGCCGCTGCCCACGTTGAGGATCGGCGGTAGCTTGCCGTCCGCCGTCGCCACCGCGACCACCGCCTCCGCGACGTCCCGCACGTCGACATAATCCCGCCAGACCTCGAGCGACCCCAGCCGTATCTGGTCCGTCGTGCCGAGCTGGCGGACCACCCGCCCGGCCAGTGAGCTCGTCGGTGAACCAGGTCCGGTGACGTCGAAGGCGCGCAGTACGACTGCGTCCGCGCCGTTGCGCTGAGCCCGCAGTACGAGCTCGGAGCCGGCCAGCTTGGTGTACCCGTACGCCGATCCCGGGCGAAGCTCCGCCTGCTCGTCCTGGCTCGTCCCTTGTGGTGCCCCGCCGTACTCGGCCGCCGAGCCGAGCTGGACGAACCGCGCGTTGTTCGCGTAGCCGTTCATCGACGCGAGCAGCGCCTGGACCGCGACCACGTTGCCGCGGGTGAGCTCCAGGGTGTCGCCGTGGCTCGCCGCGGCCGCGTTCACGATCACGGTCGGCTTGTACATGCAGAGCAGTGTGTCGAGCGCGTAGCAGTGCCCGGTGGCGAGATCGAACCGCCGATGCGGGTCGCCCGTGCTTCTGGTCATGCCCCGGTGCTCGATGCCGCGGTCGGCCAGCAGCCGGCAGATCGCAGTACCGAGGAAGCCGCCGGCGCCGAACACCATCACCCGTTCTGTTGCGGTCACGCTCCTCATCCTCCCGCTCGCGGTGAACATTGTCGGTCGGTGCGGGCACACTGCAGGTGAACCGAGAGGAGTGCCGTGGCTGACCGTAAAGAGGGCCGACCCGCGCCGAAGACCGAGTCCACCGTGCGGGACTGGGACGACGCGGATCCGTCCGGGCAGACCTTCACCCGGGTGCTGTTCATCGACTCCGACCTGACCGAGGTGACGAACCGGGGCGGCGTCTTCGAGGAGTGCACCTTCCGCGGCGTCCGGTTCAACGCCTCCGTGCACGTCGATGCCGCCTTCGTGAACTGCACGTTCGTCCGGTGCTCGTTCTTCGACACCACCTTCACGCGGTGCAAGTTGATGGGCAGCATGTTCGACGACTGCTCCTACAACCTGATGAAGGTCGAGGGCGGCGACTGGTCGTTCGTCGGCCTTCCCGGCGCCGACCTGCGCGGCGTCGAAATGACCGGGACCAAACTGCGCGAGGCCGACCTGACCGGACTCCGCGCCGCCAAGGCCGCACTACGCGACGCGGACCTGTCCGGCGCCTGGCTCCACCACGCTGACCTCACCGGCGTCGACCTGCGCGGCTCCGACCTGTCGACGCTCGATCCGCACACGGTCGAGCTCAAGAACGCCATCGTCGACCTGACCCAGGCGATGGTGATCACCACCTCCCTGGGCCTCGAAGTACGCCCCTGACCCAGCCACACGCTGTGGATATCTGCAGGCCCGTGACCCGTCATCCCCCGATTCATCCACAACCTGTGGAAAACCATCCAGCCCTCACCACACCCTTACGAGCGGCCTGCCCGGGCGGATCGCCGTACGGAGGGCGACCAGCAGTCCCGCAGCCAGGCCGACGCCTACGAAGGCGCCCAGCGAGTTCGCGATCAGGTCGTGCAACTGGCACGACCGAGCGAGGTGCGGCACCATCGCCTGCATCGCTTCGACCGCCGCGGACAAGCCGATCCCCGTGGTGATGCCATCCGCCGTGCGGCCGCTCGTCAGCGTGATCAGGACTGCGGCGGGGATGAACAGCAGCACGTTCAGCAGCCCTTGCTGCGAAGTGAGGCCGCCGGTCGTCGTCAGTTGCATCCCGCGGACCCCCTCCCGGTCAGCACGATCCAGGTGTCCAGCAGATGTGGGATACCGCGATAGGTCTCGAGCACGCGTCCGGAACCTCCGTGGTCGACCCGATGTCTTCCTCAACAGAGACTCCGCGTCCACTCCCACCGACCGCTAGATCACTCCGGACATCTGCACGCACCCGCAAACAAACAGTGAGCCCATCGTGACAATCCGTACCAACCTGTCACGCTTAGTCATCTTCGAGCCGTCAAGAAGCAGAGAACGGCGAGGGCCAGCACGTAGGGTGCCCAGAAGAACCGCTCCCAGGCGCTCGAGGACGCGACATTCAGCAGCGCACTGAGGAGCAGGAGCCCGAAAAGCGCCCAGGTACCCCAGCGAGCCAGCCCCTCGGGCACCGCGAGCAGTCCCCACCCGCCTCGACGGAGTACGACCAGCGCTGCCCCGATCCAGAAGAACACGGCGACAGCACTCGCAATCCTCAGCCCAGCCGGCAACTGACCCACGTGCGTACCGCCCCAGGAGGCTCGCCCCACAGGCGCCCCCAACACAATGGCAACTTGGAACAACGAGACACCGATCAACCCAACGGCCGCAGCCATCGCCGGGACCTGCCCTGAACTCCAGTTCACCGCGCGACCTCATCGAGTGCCGCAAGGCATTCCTGCGCCCACGCGATCGTCGCCTGAGCACTATGCCGACCCGCTGAGATCGTCAACTGCCAGAAGGGTTCATCGGCCGCGTGCTGCGTCTCACCGGCAACCTGCACGGCCAGCGCATCAAACTCGAGCAGCCGCCGCTGCGCATCAGCCTCGGCCGCGACCACAAGCTCCCGGCACGCCTCCACGCCCAGCGTGCGCCCAAAGAACAGCCGCAACATCAGCCCATTACGCGCCGGCGCCACCTGAACCGGCTCTCCCAGCAACTCCCGAAGCCGCCGCCTCCCCGCCGCGGTAATGGTGAACGTCGACGACCCAGCCTTGGCCGACCCACTCCGCTCCACCAACTCCAGCCGCTCCAACTCCGCGAGCGCGGGATAGATCTGCCCGAAACTCTCACTCCAGAAGTGCCCGAGCACATCCCGAATCGTCTCCCGCAACGCATACCCCGTCATCGGCTCAATGCTCAACGCCCCCAGCACCGCCATATGAGTCTGACTAGCCCGCGCCACGACAATCCTCTCTACTAGATATATCTATTAGAGAGTACAGCCCACAAAGAGTCCACGCTGATTGCTACTCGCGAGAACCGGCCGGCCGCGGACTCAGGCTTCAGCCAAACGTTCAGAAGATGGTGGAGACGAGGGGACTCGAACCCCTAACCCCTGCCTTGCAAAGGCAGTGCTCTGCCAGTTGAGCTACGCCCCCGTGGGGGTGGTCAGCGGCCCGGGGTGACCGGGTCGACGGCCTCGGCCCAGAGGTCCTGCTCGGCGCGGGACTGCTGGGTCTTCTTGTAGACGAAGTATCCGCCGACGCTGGCCAGCAGGACCAGCAGAACCTTCTTCAGCATCGGGGATCTCCTTGGATCGAGGTCGATCGGGGTGGGCCTAACTGGATTTGAACCAGTGACCTCTGCCTTATCAGGGCAGCGCTCTAACCAACTGAGCTATAGGCCCGCATCGCGGGGTCGAACCCGGGAGAGATTACCGCACTCCGGCCCTGTCTCCCAAACCGGTTCCGATCGGGCCGGATTCCGGCCCGATCGGACGCGACGAACAGCCTCAGTCCTCCGAGGCCAGCGTCACTTCGAGGCCGCCCAGCAGGGTGGCCGCGATGTTGTAGAGGAACGAACCCAGCGTCGCCAGCGCCGTGATGATCAGCACATCGGCACAGGCCAGCAGGGTGGTGAATCCCATCACCTTGCCGGTGTTGATGTAGTTCTCGATCCGGAACGGTTCGGCCGCCGGAGTGCCCAGCACCTCGGTCACCGTGTTGTTGATGTTCTCGAAGACGCCGGCCGCGCCGATCGCGGACCAGACGATGAACACCGCGACCCAGGTGACGATGCCGAAGGCGATCGACAGCAGGAAGGCGGTCTTCATCACCGACCACGGGTCCAGCCGCGACAGCCGCAGCCGGGCCTTGCGGGTCTGCGGACGGGATGAGGCCTTGGCAGCGGGCTCGGTGCTCGTCGCCGCCTTGCCCTCCTTGCCATAGGGCTTCTTGCCCTCGGAGACGTAGGCCACCTTCGTTTCGGCGCCGTAGCCGCTCTTGGCCTCCGGACCAGGCCCGGTCTTGGCGTCAACGCCATAACCCGACTTGGCATCTACGCCGTAGCCAGTCTTGGCATCTACGCCATAGCCAGTCTTGGCGTCGGCTCCGTAGCCAGTCTTGGCGTCAGTGCCGTAACCGGTCTTCGCATCCGCGCCGTAACTGCTGCTCTTGCCGGCCAGGCCGGTCTTGGCGTCGCTCTCAGTCCGCGCCTTGCTCTCGGTGCCGGTCGCAGCGTCCTTGAGTGCTCCCGCCTTGTCCAGCACCGCCTGCTTAGCCGCGTTCAACTTGTCCCCAAAGGACTCGGAACTAGACGGCTTAGGCGCGCTGGACGGCGTCGAGGTCTGCCCGTACGCCGAGGGCGCGGGCTGGCCGACGCCTCCGGGTGCGGGCTTCTGGCCACCGGGGAGACGGGGCTCCGGCCGACCCGGAGTACTCGGGCTGGCAGGAGCAGGACGCGCCGGGTTGCTCGCGCCAGGCCCGCTCGGGCGGCCGGGCGGTGTCTGCTTGGGCACAGGCCGGACCGGCGGCTGCTGAGGCGGCCGCACCGGCTTGTTCGTGGAACCTCCCGGCTGGTTCGCCGGGGCACCCTGGCGGGGCTGCTGACGAGAGTCGCCGGGCTGCTGGGCGTTCGCAGTACCGGGCCGGGGTTGGTTGCCGTTGCTACGACCGTTGGAGGCCGGGGTAGCCGGTGGGGAGGACTGGCTCTTCCCGGCGCCGCCTTGCGGCCGCTGGGATTTGCTGCCGTCCGCCCCATCAGGCCAGGTCGGCCTCGCGCGGTTGGTCATCAGGTGCCCTCCTGGCCGGCTTCGTCGTCTTCGACCGTAGCCGCGTCCTCAACGTCAGTCGAATGCTGGTCATCATTCCTGACGCTTCCAGAGGGGGGTTCGGTTGTCGATGCGTCCACATCCTGGGCACCGTCGACCTCACCGCTGTCGATCACCACACCGTCCAGGCCGCCGGCCTCGTCGACCACGACTCCGTCGGCCACCACCGCATCGGTGCCGGCCGCGGCGTCCAGCTCGTCGGCCACGGTCAGATCGGTGTTGCGGGCGATCGCGACCACAGCATCCGATTCCCCGACTCCGGCGAACTTAACCCCCATCGTGTCGCGGCCCTTGACCGGAACGCTGTCCACCCGGCTCCGGACCACCTGGCCGCTGTTCTTGATCGCGAGCACCTGGTCGGAGTCGACGACGATCAGCGCACCGACCAGCGAACCGCGCTCGTCGTTCAGCTTGACCGCCTTGATGCCCAGACCGCCACGACCCTGCTGCCGGTACTCCGAGACCCGGCTGCGCTTGGCGTAGCCGGCGTCCGTCACGGTGAAGACGTACTGCGCGTCCTCCTCCGAGCCGGCCCGGATCACCGCCATCGACAGCAGCTCGTCGCCGTTGCGGAACTTCATCCCGGTGACACCGGAGGTGGCCCGGCCCATCGGCCGCAACTGCTCGTCGTTCGCGGTGAAGCGGATCGACTGGCCCTTCCTGGACACCAGCATCAGGTCGTCCTCGGCCGAGGCGAGCTCCGCACCGATCAGTTCGTCGTCGTCCTCGCGGAAGTTGACCGCGATGATGCCGCTCTGACGGGCCGAGTCGTAGTCGGTCAGCGCCGTCTTCTTCACCAGGCCGCGCCTGGTGGCCAGCAGCAGGTACGGCGACTGCTCGTAGTCCCGCAGCGTCAGGACCTGCGCGATCTCCTCGTCCGGCTGGAACGACAGCAGCCCGGCCACGTGCGAGCCCTTGGCGTCGCGCGCGGACTCCGGCAGCTGCCAGACCTTGGCCCGGTAGACCCGGCCCTTGGTGGTGAAGAACAGCATCCAGTGGTGGTTCGTGGTGGCGAAGAAGTGGCCGATCTCGTCCTCGGCCCGCATCGTGGCACCACGGACTCCCTTGCCGCCGCGATTCTGGGTCCGGTACAGGTCGGTCTTGGTGCGCTTCGCGTAGCCGCCGCGGGTGATCGTGACGACCACTTCCTCGTCCGGGACCAGGTCCTGGACGGACAGATCGCCGTCGGCCGCGATGATCTCGGTCCGCCGCTCGTCGCCGTAGCGCTCGACGATCTCGGCCAGCTCGTCGCGGATGATCGTCCGCTGCCGGACCGGGTCGGCCAGGATGTCCTCGAGGTCGGCGATGACGACCTCGAGCTCGTTCAGCCGGTCGACGATCTTCTGCCGCTCCAGGGCGGCCAGCCGGCGCAGCTGCATGTCCAGGATCGCCTGCGCCTGGATCTCGTCGATCTCCAGCAGCGAGATCAGCCCGCTGCGGGCTTCCTCGACGTCCGGGCTGCGGCGGATCAGCGCGATGACCTCGTCCAGCGCGTCGAGCGCCTTGACCAGACCGCGGTAGATGTGGGCCTGCTTCTCGGCCTCGCGGAGGCGGTAGCGGGTCCGGCGCTGGATGACCTCGATCTGGTGGTCGATCCAGTGCGTGATGAACAGGTCCACGCTGAGCGTGCGCGGTACGCCGTCGACCAGGGCGAGCATGTTGCAGCCGAAGGTGTCCTGCAACTGGGTGTGCTTGTAGAGGTTGTTCAGTACTACGCGCGGCTGCGCGTCCCGCTTCAGCACGATCACCAGGCGCTGGCCGGTCCGGGACGAGGTGTCGTCGCGGATGTCGGCGATGCCGTTCATCTTGCCGGTGTTGACCAGTTCGGCGATCTTCTGCGCGAGGTTGTCCGGGTTGACCATGTACGGCAACTGGGTGATGACCAGGCTGGTACGGCCCTTGGCGTCCTCTTCGATGTCGACCACCGCGCGCATCGTGACCGAGCCACGGCCGGTGCGATAGGCGTCGTCGATGCCCTTGTAGCCGACGATCAGGGCGCCGTTCGGGAAGTCCGGGCCCTTGATGTTCTCCATGCACGCCGCCAGGACCTCTTCCTGGCTGGCGTCCGGGTGCTCCAGGCACCACTGCGCCGCGGCGGCGACCTCGCGCAGGTTGTGCGGCGGGATCTGGGTCGCCATCCCGACCGCGATGCCGGCCGAGCCGTTCACCAGCAGGTTCGGGAAGCGGCTGGGCAGGATCACCGGCTCCTGCGAGCGGCCGTCGTAGTTGGGGCGGAAGTCGACCGTCTCCTGGTCGATGTCGCGCACCATCTCCATCGCCAGCGGAGCCAGCCGGCACTCGGTGTACCGCATCGCGGCGGCCGGGTCGTTACCCGGCGAGCCGAAGTTGCCCTGGCCCTGGATCATCGGCGCGCGCATCACCCACGGCTGCGCCAGCCGCACCAGGGTGTCGTAGATCGCGGAGTCACCGTGCGGGTGGTACTGACCCATCACGTCACCGACGACGCGCGAGCACTTCGAGAATCCCCGGTCCGGGCGATAACCGCCGTCGTACATCGCGTAGAGGATGCGGCGGTGCACCGGCTTCAGGCCGTCACGCACCTCCGGCAGTGCGCGGCCGACGATGACGGCCATCGCATAGTCGAGGTACGACTGCTGCATCTCCGTCTGCAGATCGAGCGGCTCGATCCGGTCGTGTCCCGGAGAAATGGGGGTCTCGGTCATCTGGTGATCGTCCCGTTCGTTTCAGTACGTCGGTGAGGTCGGCGCTGCGAGGAGTTCGCCCGGGCAGAACCCGGGCGACCCTCAGATATCAAGGAACCGAACGTCCTTGGCGTTGCGCTGGATGAAGTTGCGACGAGCCTCGATGTCGTCGCCCATCAGGGTCGCGAAGGTCTCGTCGGCCCGGGCTGCGTCGTCCAGGGTGATCTGCAGCAGCACCCGGTTCGCCGGGTCCATCGTGGTCTCCCACAACTCCTGGGCGTTCATCTCACCCAGACCCTTGTACCGCTGGGTGCCGTTCTCCTTCGGCAGCTTCTTGCCTGCCTCGAAGCCGGCCGCCATCAGGCCGTCCTTCTCCCGCTCGGTGTAGGCCAACTCGTGCGCCGAGTTGCTCCAGCGGATCTTGTACAGCGGCGGCTGCGCGGCGTACACCCGGCCGCGCTCGATCAGCGGCCGCATGAAGCGGAACAGCAGGGTGAGCAGCAGCGTCCGGATGTGCTGGCCGTCGACGTCGGCGTCGGCCATGATCACGATCTTGTGGTACCGGAGTTTCTCCTCGTCGAAGTCCTCGTGGATACCGGTGCCGAGGGCGGAGATGATCGCCTGGACCTCGTTGTTCTGCAGCACCTTGTCGATCCGGGCCTTCTCGACGTTCAGGATCTTGCCGCGGATCGGCAGGATGGCCTGGAACTTCGGGTCGCGCCCACCCTTCGCGGAGCCACCGGCCGAGTCACCCTCGACGATGTAGACCTCGCACTCCTCCGGGTTCGTCGACTGGCAGTCGGACAGCTTGCCCGGCAGCCCGCCGCCGCCCAGCAGACCCTTGCGGTTGCGGGCCAGGTCGCGCGCCTTGCGGGCGGCGATCCGGGCACTCGCGGCCGCGGTGGCCTTGCGGATGATCTCGCGGCCCTCCTGCGGGTTCTGCTCGAACCAGGCACCCAGCCGGTCGTTCACGACCCGCTGGACGAAGCCCTTCACCTCGGTGTTGCCGAGCTTGGTCTTCGTCTGGCCCTCGAACTGCGGCTCGCCCAGCTTGACCGAGATGATCGCGGTCAGGCCCTCCCGGATGTCGTCACCGGTGAGCCTGTCCTCCTTCTTCTTGATCATCCCCTGGTCCTCGCCGAACGAGTTGACCAGCGAGGTGAGCGCGGCCCGGAAGCCCTCTTCGTGGGTGCCGCCCTCGTGGGTGTTGATCGTGTTCGCGAAGGTGTGCACGGACTCCTGGAACGAGCCGCTCCACTGCATCGCGACCTCCAGGCTGAGCGAGTTGTCGCCCTGGGCCGCCTCGAAGGCGATCACGTCGCGGTGCACCGTCTCGCGGATCCCGGTCAGGTACTTGACGTAGTCGACCAGGCCGTCGTCGTACTTGAACGACTGCTCGACCGGCTCGCCGTCCTCGGTGGAGTCGGTGCGCTCGTCGCGGATGACGAGTTCGAGGCCCTTGTTCAGGAACGCGTACTCGCGGAAGCGGGTGGACAGCGTCTCGTAGGAGAACGTCGTGGACTCGAAGACGCCCGGGCTCGGCCAGAAGGTGATCGTGGTGCCGTTGGCGTCCGACGTACCGACCTCGGCCAGGTCCGCGTCCGGGACGCCGACGGTGAAGGACTGGGTGTAGGCCTTGCCGTTCTTGCGGACGTCCACCCGGAGCCGGTCGGACAGCGCGTTCACGACCGAGACGCCGACGCCGTGCAGACCACCGGAGACCTTGTACCCGCCGCCGCCGAACTTTCCGCCGGCGTGCAGGACGGTCAGCACGACGGTGACGGCCGGCTTGCCCTCGGACTCGACGATGTCGACGGGGATGCCACGGCCGTTGTCGACGACGCGGACGGCGCCGTCCGGCAGCAGGGTGACCACGATCTTGTCGCAGTATCCGGCCAGCGCCTCGTCTACCGCGTTGTCGACGACCTCGGTGACGAGGTGGTGCAGACCCCGCTCACCGGTGGACCCGATGTACATGCCCGGCCGCTTGCGCACCGCGTCGAGGCCTTCGAGGACCTGGATCGCGCTCGCGTCGTATTCCTTCTCGACGGCGCTGGACTGGATCTCGCTGAGAGGTACTTCTTCGATGCCGGTGCTGTCGGCGGACGTTGTTTCGTCGATCTCGGTCGGCTCGTCGGTCACCGGCTGTTGTCCTCCTCGGACCCCGAGTCCCCGGGGCATCGATGCACAATGGAAGCCGCCCCTACTGTGTTATCCAGCAGAGCGGCTCTCTCGTAGGTCCCAGTCTACCTGCCGACCGAAGCAGAACCTGCCATGAGGCGCCCGAAACTCGGGTCAGGGCGTCTTTTCGGCCACCGAGTCATGTCCCCTATCGCGGGTGGGGTCCCACAAAGCGCTCACGGCCGCTCAGTGGCTTCTGGCTGGATCGCCCCTGACTGTCCGTCGCCCGGAACACCGGCGCCGGACCCGGCGCCCCTTAGGATCGCTGCCGTGGAGAGTCTCGACGACGTCATCGACGCCATGATCGCCGACCGGGTGATCCACCGGCATCGCCGTAAATGGGTGATCGCCCTCGCCCTGGTGGTCGTCGCGGCGCTGATCATCCTGGCCACCGGCGGGTGGAAGGAGAAGAAGGGCCGCACGGTCGAAACGCTCACCGCACCGGTGACGGTGGAGGCCGGCCGGTACGAGTTCGGCTTCTCCACCGCCGAGATCATCCGCCGGCCGAAGACCTCCACCCAGCCCGCCGAGACCCGGGTCGAGCTGAAGATGGAAGTCAAGAACATCGACTCCGAGGAGCAGGAGAGCGACTCGCTGCAGGGCAAGTTCCTGGTACTGGTGCCCGGCGGCGGCCAGGACCCGATCGAGTCGAACGGGGCGACCTGCCGCGGCGAACTCAACTACGTCTTCGTCTACGGACTGCCGGCCGAGACCTGCACCGCGAAGTTCGAGGTACCGGCCGACTTCACCGGCGAGACGCTCGAGTTCGGCGTCCTGGGCGAGAAGTACGAGTCGGACAACGGCTTGCTCGGTGCGTCGGAGAAGCCGTACTGGCACCTCGAGGAGCCGACCGCCGTGGTCCGGGTCCCGGCCACGACCGTTACGGAGACCAAGTGAAGCTGTATCGGCCGGCCACCGTGACCGTCGGCGTGCTGTTCGTCCTGCTCGGCGGCCTGACTCGGCTCGCTGCCCCGGACCAGGTTTACGGAGAGGACAACCGAGCTATCGTGCACGGCACCATCGGGGAGACGCTGACCTACGGCGGCTCCCAGGTCACCGTGACCCGGATGAAGTTCGTCAAGTCGCTCCGGGCCCGCGAGAGTGACGAGGACGTGGTCGAGAGCAACGGGATCTTCGTCGCGATCGAGTACGACACCGTTCGCGGCACCCCGGACCCCCCGAGCAACGACGCCACCCTGGTCGCCGACGGCGGCAGCGTCTACGCGCCGGTCGCGCAGGTGATCGCCGACGGGTTCGACTTCGCCGAACCGGGCTTCGGCAAGACCGGTGCGCTGGTCTTCGAGGTGAACCCGGCGGATCTTTCCGGACTGACCCTGAAGGTCAGGACGATCCGGTTCTTCACCGTGCTGGCAGAAGACCTCGCGGTCGACCTCGGCGTGCCGGACGAGACGATCGCCCAGCAGCACATCGACAAGGCCGACGCCGAGTACGTGCTCCCCAAATCCGTCACCCGGGTCGCCGAATGAATGTCTCGCACCGCGCGGTCCGGCTGACCGCCCAGATCGCCCTGCTGCTCGCGCTGCTGTCGACCGCTGCCTTCCTGCTGCTGCGCACCTACCTCGGCGACGAGGAACGGATCTACAACGAGGGCGCCATCACCGAGGTGGTCACCGGTGGGCCGGTGACGATCGGCAACGTCGAGTGGAAGCTCGAGGCGCTGCAGCCCTGGACCCAACTGGTGGACGCGGAGAAGAAGCCGATCTCGATGGACCAGCCGGCCGGCTCGGTGGTGGTCGTGGCGAGGATCGCGATCACCCCGCGCGACGGGCTGAAGATGAACTCGAACGGGTTCTCCTGCGAGGCCCGGCTCCGCGACGACCGGGGCAACGTGTGGAAGGGCCAGAGCGCGTACGGCTTCGCCCTGCCGACGTACTGCGGCGACGAGGACCACCCGTTCACCCGGAACAAGCCGGGCGAGGTGGCGCAGATCTTCGTGATCCCGCAGTCGGCGGTGGCGCACATCAGCGGGATCCAGGTGGAGAACCTCGAAGAACGCCGCCGGGTTCTGATCACCCGCTGACCCGGCGTACCGGAGTACGGGCGCCGAGGTTCCGGGGGTTCAGACCGCCGCGGTGCGCTCCTGCTCGGCCTTCTCGGCCGCCGCGGCCTCGGCGCGACGCTCGGCGCCCACCGAGATGCACAGGTCGAACGCCGCCGCCAGCAAGGCGATCCGGAGCGTCTCGAACACCACGTCCCGGGCGCCTGTCGCGATCTCGTGGTTCATCAGGCCCCAGCGCTCGCCGTGGTCGCCGATCAGCCGCTGCAGCGTGATGAACGCCCATTCGTCGCTGAGCACCCAGAACGTGTAGACCATGCAGACCACACCGAGGAAGACCGGCCCGACCCGGACCAGCAGCCGGAACGCGTTCAGGGTCGGGTAGAACTTCTCCCGGATCCCGCCCAGCACCAGGTTCGGGGCCCGGTTGGTCAGGTTCACCAGCCGGTTCGGCTTGGCCTCGGCCTGCTCGACCGGCTGTGCGCCGAGGCGACGCTCGAGCCGGGTGCCGCGGAAGACCCCGCCACTGCTGAGGACCCGGTGCCCGAAGACGACGGTGGTGATCGCCAGCCAGGTCAGCGGTTCCGCGACGCCCAGCTTGAACAGCGGCCAGAGGCTCTCCCAGAAGAAGCCCCAGAGGAACTCGATGCCAGCCGGGATCGGGACGTTGATGCCGGCGAAGAAGTCCTTCAGCCCCTCCCACCAGTCGACCGAGACGTACCAGATGGTCCGATCCTGGAACCAGTTCTTGAGATCGGCGACGGCGTACGGGGTGACGACCACGGTGAGCAGGAGGAAGAAGGCCTCGGCCCAGACCTGGATGAACTTGCCCGGCCGGCTCGGCCAGCGGTCGTCGACCGCCTCGACCACGCGGCGCAGTACGAGCAGGATCACGATGGCCGGCAGGTAGGCGCGCCAGGCGTTGTTGCCCAGTTCGAAGAAGCTGGAGCCCGGCTGGGTTCCGCGCTGGACCAGGTTGCTGACGCTCAACTCGGAGACCCGGTCGTCCAGGAAGCCCCACGCGGACCAGACCGCGACCAGCGGCAGCAAGGTGACGGCCAGCAACTCCATCAAGCCTTGCTGAGTCGGGTCGGAGGTCTCCTCGGCCTTGTTGCTGGCCGCGTCCCGCCAGCGGTACAGCGAGGTCGCGCAGGTCCGGATCATGCCGACGTAGGCGGCGATCTGGATCAGCACGCCGGCGGAGAACACGCCGACGCCCAGACTCGAGTGCTGATGCTCGGACAGCCAGATGGCGCCGATGATGGACGCCCGGAAGCCGACGTACCCGGCCAGGAACCAGGTGACCAGCGGCAGCAGGTTCCGCCACCACAGCCGAAACGTGTCGGCGATGAGGCGGACCATCTCGCGGAAACCGTCAACGATCGTATCCATCAGGCGCGATCCTAGGGGACCGCCAGGGTCCAGCAAGGCACCGCCAACCACCCGGGAAGCCTCATGCCGATTTGTCGTCGGATTGCTACTGAGAGTAACTCTTCGGCGTGCTCAGCCGTAGGTGTCGCGAGGACCTCTGCCGCCGCGGACCGTGCGCGGGCCCTTGCGCCAACTCGGGGCGTTCGGCCCTTCGACCTTGACCCTCGTGACTGTGCCGTCGCCGAGTTCGGCGTTCAGCCGGCGGACCAGGTCGGGCGCGAGCAGCCGGACCTGCGTCGCCCAGGCGGTGGAGTCGGTGCGGACGGTGAGCTCGGTGTCCTGGTAGCTCTCGGGCTTGCAGTGCGACGCCATCTCGGGACCGACGATCGACGGCCACCGCGCCATCACGCCGTGCACCGCGACGTCGACCTCCCAGCCCTGCTCGCGCATCAGCCGGCCGAGGGTGTTCGTCAGCAACTGGGGATCGCGATCGTCCGGTCGGGCACTGCTGACGTGCGATCCGCTCGGGCGACGACGGCGGGTCTTCTTGACAGGCTTGACCGGACTCATGCCCTTGAGTCGCCCGGCGAGCGATTTCGCCAGATCCAGGCCCTGCTTGTCGTGCTCCTTTTCGCTCGACGGAGCCTCGACGACCTCGCTCTCGAAGCCGCTGTCAGAGGAATTCCGGGGTTTCGGCTCGCTCCGGACCGGCTCCGCGCGCGGTTTCGGCTCGGGTCGGTCGGGCAGTGGCTGCGCTCCGAACCCGCCGAGCAGGTCCGCGTCCGGACGGAGATCCCCGTCCTCAGGCACGGCGTACCGCTCCGTCGCCGACGTCGAACCGGGCACCGCTCAACTCCGCCGGTACGTCGGCGCCGACCGCGGCGGTGACGAGGACCTGCTCGGCCGGGGCGACCAGTTCGGCCAGCCGGTCGCGGCGGCTCGTGTCGAGCTCGGCGAACACGTCGTCCAGGATCAACACCGGCTCACCCCCGTCCGACCTGAGCAACTCGTACGACGCCAGCCGCAGCGCGAGCGCGAACGACCAGGACTCACCGTGACTCGCATACCCCTTCGCGGGCAAGTCCCCGAGTCCGAGTACGACGTCGTCGCGGTGCGGCCCGACCAGCGAGACCCCGCGCTCGAGCTCGTCGGTCCGCCGATCCCGTACTGCGGTTTGCAGCACCTCGGCGAGCTGGTCCCGACTGGCCACCCCGGGCTCCAGCGGTACCGACGACTTGTACTCCAGCCGGGCATCACCCTTGCCTCGGGCAACAGCATCGTACGAGCCGGAGATCAACGGGCGAAGGGATTCCAGCAGGTCGAGCCTGGCCGCGAGGAGCTCCGAACCAGTCTTGACCAGGTGCGAGTCCCACACCTCGAGGGTGCGCAACTGTCCCTCCACGGCGCCACCCGAACGGTTCTGCCGACGGGCCACCGCCGCGCTCTTGAGCAGCGAGTTGCGCTGCTTGAGGATCCGGTCGTAGTCCTGCCGGACGCCGGCGAATCGCGGTGTCCGCAGAGTGAGCAACTCGTCCAGAAACCGGCGCCGCTCGGACGGATCGCCCTTCACCAGGGCGAGATCCTCGGGCGCGAACAGCACCGTCCGGAGCAGTCCGAGCACTTCCCGGGGCCGGGGGACCGGCGAACGGTTCACCCGGGCCCGATTTGCCCTCCCAGGATTGATTTCCAGCTCGACCACCAGATCGCGGTCGTGGTCGGACCGGATCTCGGTCCGCACGATCGCCCGTGGCGCACCGGCCCGGACCAGGGGCGCGTCGTTCGCCACCCGGTGCGAGCCGAGCGTCGCGGTGTAGTGGATCGCCTCGACCAGGTTGGTCTTGCCCTGGCCGTTCGGCCCGACGAAAGCGGTCACGCCCGCTTCGAGTTGAACCTCCGCCTGCTGGTACGACCGGAAGTCGAGCAGACCGAGAGCGGTGACGAACACCTGGAATTCCTCTGCTGGGCGGATCCTGAGGGCTAGTGCTTGACCGGCGGCGTCGCGTACGACGGGTCCTCGGCGCCCTTGACCGCGTGGCCGCCGAACTGGTTCCGCATCGCGGCGATCGCCTTCATCGCGGGGGAGTCCTCCTGCCGGGAGGCGAACCGCGCGAACAGCGACGCGGCGATGGCCGGCACCGGTACGGCGTGCTGGATCGCGGCCTCGACGGTCCACCGGCCCTCGCCGGAGTCCTCGGCGTAGCCGCGGATCTTGTCCAGGTGGGTGTCTTCCTGCAGCGCGTTCACCATCAGGTCGAGCAGCCAGGACCGGATCACGGTGCCCTCGCGCCAGGAGTCGAACACCTCCGGCACGCTCTCGACGGTGTCCGCGGCCTCGAGCAGTTCGAAGCCCTCGGCGTAGGCCTGCATGATCGCGTACTCGATGCCGTTGTGGACCATCTTGGCGAAGTGGCCCGCGCCGACCTTGCCGGCGTGCACGAAGCCGAAGTCACCCTCGGGCTTGAGCGCTTCGAAGATGGGCATCAGCGTGGCGATGACCTCGGCGTCTCCGCCGCACATCAGCGCGTAGCCGTTCTCCAGACCCCAGACGCCACCGGAGACACCGCAGTCGACGAACTTGATGCCCTTCGCGGCCAACTGCTCGGCCCGGCGGATGTCGTCGGTCCAGCGGCTGTTGCCGCCGTCGATCACGATGTCGCCCTCGGACAGCAACCCGGCCAACTCGGTCAGCACCGGGTCGATGGCCTGCACCGGCACCATCACCCAGACCACCTTCGGCTGGTCCGCCGCCGTCAGCTTGCCGACCATGTCGGTCAGATCGGTGGCGTCGGAGATGCTCGCGTTGTGGTCGACACCGACCACTGTGAGGCCCGCGGCACGCATCCGCTCGCGCATGTTGCCGCCCATCTTGCCGAGACCGACAAGGCCGAGCTCCATCGTGAATCCCCTTGTTCTGTTGGCGTTTCCCTGGGTTTCAGCTGTTCAGGCGAACCGGCATCAGCACGTACCGGAACTCGCTGATCGGGTCGCCGTCGAAGTCCTTCACGCCGGTCAGCTCGGCCGGCTTGGTCGCCTGGGTGAACGCCAGGTGCGCGACCGAGGTGCCGATCGCGTTCAGTCCGTCGAGCAGGTACGTCGGGTTGAACCCCACGGTCACCGGTTCCCCGACGACGCGCGCCTCAATCGACTCCGACGCCTGGGCCTCGTCACCGCTGCCGGCATCCAGCGTCACGGTGTCCTCGGAGAACGTCAGCCGGACCGGTGCGTTGCGCTCGGCCACCAGGGCGACGCGCTTGACCGCCTCGACCAGGGTGGCGGTGTCGATCCGGACCCGGGTCGCGATCGCGGCGTCGGTCGGGATGATGCCGCGAACCTTCGGGAACTCGCCGTCGAGGAGCCGGGTGGTGGCCCGCCGGTTGCCGCCGGACACCTCGCCCTCGAAACCGACGATGCCGTCACCGCTGCCAGGGGCGGCCAGAGAGACGATGATGTCGGTTCCGGTCATCGCTTTCGCGGTTTCCGACAGCACCCGGGCCGGGATAAGGGCTGCAGCAGAGGCATCTGGGGATTGCGGGTTCCACTCGAGCTCGCGGATCGCCAGGCGGTACCGGTCGGTGGCCAGTAGCGAGATCGTCGAACCCTCGATCTCGACCCGGACGCCGGTCAGTACCGGAAGGGTGTCCTCCCGGCCCGCCGCGGTGACCACCTGAGCGACAGCCTGGGCGAAAACGTCGCTGCGAACAGTGCCGCTGGCCGCCGGCAGGTCGGGCAAAGCCGGATATTCCTCTGTGGGAAGCGTCTGGAGCGTGAACCGCGAGGTGCCGCAGGTGACCTGCGCCTTCGCGCCGTCCACGGCGACGTCCACGGGCTGGTTCGGAAGACTCTTCGAGATGTCGGCGACGAGCCGGCCGGAGATCAGGCACTTGCCGGTGTCCGCCACCTGCGCGGGCACGGTGACACGAACGGAGGTCTCGTAGTCGAAGCCGGACAGGGTGATCTGCCCTTCCTCCGCTTCGACGAGAAGGCCGGCAAGGATCGGGACGCTGGGACGGCTGGGCAGACTGCGCGCGGCCCAGGCCACCGACTCGGCCAGTACGTCGCGCTCGACGCGAAACTTCACCGCTGGGTGCCTCCTGATTCGGCTGTGTGCCAGGCAGATCCTGCCACGGACAGATGTGATGTGTGCCAACCGGGCTTGACGTGGCGGTTCGGGCGGGTCGCGTCCCCGTCTTTTCTGTGGTTCTGAGGACAGCCTGACAGGTCGTGCAAGCGGGGTCTGCAGGAGGTGCGAAATCGGGGTTTTCCCCAGGTTGGGCGCCCAGACCCTTTTGTGGACTGGGAACTCCTTACAGATTCCATAGGGTTCTTCGCACCGGTGGATACTGTGGAAAAGCGGCGAGATCGCAGGTCAGAGGCCGTTTCGCCCTGTGCACGGACTGTGGATGAAATCGGTGCCAGCTCTGGACGGCTGGTGATGACGATTTTTCTCCACACAGGCGATCCACAGGCGAGACGAGAGTGTCCACCGAGATACCCACAGTTATCCACAGGACTGTCCCCAGCCTGTGTGGTTCGTGTGACCGCGTCGTTGCGCTCGGCGTACACGCTCTCGAGGGCAGTCACACGTCGCGTCATTGCTGCTTGGCCTGGTGCTTGATCCGGTTGGTCAACTCGGTCACCTGGTTGAAGACGCTGCGCCGCTCCGACATCAACTGACGGATCTTCCGCTCCGCGTGCATCACGGTGGTGTGGTCGCGGCCGCCGAACTGCTGGCCGATCTTCGGCAGCGACAGGTCGGTCAGTTCGCGGCACAGGTACATGGCGATCTGCCGAGCCGTCACGAGTACGCGGCTGCGGCTCGATCCGCACAGGTCGTCGATCGAGAGCCCGAAGTACGAGGCGGTCTGGCCCATGATCATGCTGGCCGTCACCTCGGGCTTGCTGCCTTCGGGGATCAGGTCCTTCAGCACGATCTCGGCCAGGGACAGATCGACCGGCTGCCGGTTCAGGCTGGCGAAGGCGGTGACCCGGATCAGGGCGCCCTCGAGCTCACGGATGTTCGTCTGCACCTTGCTGGCGATGAACTCCAGCACCTCCGGCGGCGCGGTCAACCGCTCGGTGGCGGCCTTCTTGCGCAGGATCGCGATCCGGGTCTCGAGGTCGGGCGGCTGGATGTCGGTGATCAGGCCCCACTCGAACCGGTTCCGCAGCCGGTCCTCCAGCGCCTCCAGGCGTTTCGGCGCCCGGTCGGAGCTGATCACGATCTGCTTGTTCGCGTTGTGCAGCGTGTTGAAGGTGTGGAAGAACTCCTCCTGGGTCTGGATCTTGCCTTCCAGGAACTGGATGTCGTCGATCAGCAGCACGTCGACGTCGCGGTACCGGCGCTGGAACTGGGCGGCCTTGTCGTCGCGAATCGCGTTGATGAAGTCGTTGGTGAACTCTTCGCTGGACACGTACCGGACCCGCGCCCCGGTGTAGAGACTGCGGACGTAGTGCCCGATCGCGTGCAACAGGTGGGTCTTGCCCAGTCCGGAGTCGCCGTAGATCAACTGCGGGTTGTACGCCTTGCCCGGCGCTTCGGCGACCGCGACGGCCGCGGCGTGCGCGAACCGGTTCGAGCTGCCGATGACGAAGGTCTCGAAGGTGTACTTCGGGTTGAGCCGCGCCTCACCCTGCGCCTCGGTGGCCGGCTGGGTCGGAGCGGAACCGTTCGGCGGCGGCGCGACCGAGCCGAGCGGCCGCGAGGTCTCCTGGACCGGCTGCGCGATGGCCGACTGCTGGTGACTGGGTTGTTGCTGGTGAAGGGGCTGCTGATGGATCGGCTGATGCGGCTGCCCGAACGGCTGGTGGATCGGCTGACCCAGAGCGTGGCTCGGCGGCTGCAGCGCCGGCGCCGACTCCTGTACTACGGGCTGCACCGGCGCGACCGGTTCGCGGAGTTCGGGATCCAGCGATGGGTCGACCGTGACGGCGATCCGGATGTCGCGGCCGAAGCTCTCGGTGAGGATGCGCTCCAGGTCGGGCCGGAGCCGGGTCTCGAGCTGGCCCCGGGTGAAGTCGTCGGGGACCGCGACGATCGCGGTGCTCTCGTGCAACGTCACCGGGCGCGAGTTCGTCAGCCAGGCCCGCTGGTTCGGTGGCAGCCCGGCGAGGACCCTGGTCCAGGCTTCGTCCAGATCCTTCACTTCCGCCTTGCGTTCCGCACTGCCGGACTGGTCCTCGACCACGCGTTGCTCCCCGAATCCTCTGCTGCGGTGGCCGGCGCTCCGGGGATCGCCCCGAGGCAACGCGACCATTGGGCCCGGTACCCGGCTGCCACTCGTGCCGCCGGTCGGCCGCACGTCGCAGTAGCTGTTCTCCTCAACCGGTTTCCTCATTGTCCACATCGTTGTCCACAGTTGTGAACGAAGCGCGGAGCTAGTTGGTTACCGGTCGCGGGGGTGTGGGACCTCTGGTGTGAGGGGCTGACGCTAACAAGTCCGCCCACACTGCTTCAAGCCGTCATCCACAGGCTATGGGGCCTAAATTGGGGGCAACCTCCGGCGTGTCGGGTAGACGTCGGAGCGTAGTCGTGGTGTGCGGGCAGCGCATTGTCGCGCTTGGTAGCCGAGATGACCAGTCTGTGACGAGCCTCTGGCAGGGTGTGCCGACGGGCCGTCATCCACAAGCCTGTGGAAAACTATGGGGACGACTGGTTTGACCTGTCCACAGGCGGCCACGTACCGTGGATCAGTCGGTGTTGAGCCGGCCGTTTCGTGCTGCGCTCCCTACAGGACCCTTCTGTGACTGCGAAGGTTCTCCGACGGTAGGCAGGACCTGTACCAGGGACAGATCTATCAGTGGATTTGTCGACAAATGTGATCTCGAGTAACCGGAGTCATTCCAGTGAGCAAGAGGACGTTCCAGCCGAACAACCGTCGTCGGCACAAGAAGCACGGCTTCCGTCTTCGGATGCGGACCCGCGCCGGTCGCGCCATCCTCGCAACGCGTCGTGCCAAGGGTCGCCAGCGCCTCGCGGCCTGACGCCGTTGAGCTGGCGACGGTGACCACCTCGTGCTACCCGCGTCGAACCGGCTGCGTCGGTCCGACGACTTCCGTCGCGCCGTCCGGATGGGACGGCGTGCGGGGCGGCGTGCCGTGGTGGTCCATCTGTTGCCGGGGTCCGGCTCGTCTGACGAACCCGCTCGTGTCGGATTCGTGGTGAACAAGGCGGTGGGCAATGCGGTTCTGCGGAACCGTGTCCACCGCCGTCTGCGTGCCGTGATGGCGGCGCAGCTTCCCAGCCTTCCGCCTGGCAGCCTGACCGTGGTTCGGGCCCTGCCCGCGTCGGCCGCAGCGTCGTACGACGAGCTGGTGGCGGACGTGCACGGCGCGCTGCGGCGGGTTCTGACGGTGCCGTTGAAAGATGTGCGATGAAGATCGCGCCCGTCAAGTACGGGATCATCGGCTTCCTCAAGCTGTACCGGAAGTTCGTCAGCCCGATGTACGGCCAGGTGTGCCGGTTCTACCCCAGCTGTTCTGCTTACGCCCTGGAAGCGGTCGAACGCCACGGCGCGGTGCGCGGTACCTGGCTGGCGGCGAGGAGACTCGCCCGCTGCCACCCGTGGAACCCCGGCGGCTACGACCCCGTTCCACCCACAGATGTCGACCAGCGCGGAGATGCCGTCTCCGCCAACCAGCCCGGGCCGTCAGCCGACGCCGGGCCTGTGCAGCGAGGTGCTTGAGTGATTCATCTGGCCATCCCCGAACTCGCGTTGTGGGACGGGATCGTAGACGTTTTCAACGCCGTCATGACTCCGCTGTACTGGGCGGTGTCGGCGCTGCTGGTGGGATGGCACTGGCTGCTGTCACAGGTGCTCGATCCGGACAGCGGCTGGGCCTGGGCGCTGTCGATCGCCGGCCTGACCATCGTCATCCGGACCCTGCTGATCCCGCTCTTCGTGCGGCAGATCCGGTCCAGCCGGAACATGCAGTTGCTGCAGCCGAAGATGAAGGAGCTGCAGAAGAAGTACGGCCACGACCGGGAGAAGCTCGGTCAGGAAATGATGAAGCTGTACAAGGAGACGGGTACCAACCCGTTCTCCTCGTGCCTTCCGCTGCTGCTGCAGTCGCCGGTCTTCCTGGCCCTGTTCCGGGTGCTCGACGGCGCGTCGAAGGGTGAGGCGCACAGCAGCCTCATCGCCCCGCACGTCGACTCGCTGCGGCACGCGAAGATCTTCGGTGCCGAGATCTCCCAGACCTTCCTGCGCGCGAACGGTGACGGCTCCACCAACGTCAAGATCGTCGCGGTGGTGCTGATCATCCTGATGACCGCCACGATGTTCATCACCCAGCTGCAACTGATGCGCAAGAACATGCCGAAGGAGGCCCTCGAGGGCCAGGCGGCGCAGATGCAGAAGATCATGCTCTACGTCTTCCCGATCTTCTTCCTGATCGGTGGCTTCAACTTCCCGATCGGTGTGCTGATCTACTGGTTCGTCTCGAACGTGTGGACGATGGGCCAGCAGTTCTACGTGATCCGCCGCAACCCGGCGCCCGGTACCCCGGCGTTCGACGCGATGGAAGCGCGCAAGCGCGAGCACAACCTGCGCGCGGGCAAGCCGGCCGACGAGGGCCTGGCCGGCGCCGACGGCGAGGAGGGTTCGGTCGCGACCGACCGCCGCCCGGCCAACCGGCAGCAGCCGAAGCGCCAGTCGCGGAGCAACCGGAAGACTGGCGCCCCGTCCGCCTCGACCGGCTCCACTCCGAGCGACCCGCCGGCGAGCAACGGACAGACGACGCCGAAGTCGGCCAGCAACGGGCAGCAGCCGGCCGCGAAGAAGACGCCCGCGAAGCAGACCTCGGGCTCCAACACCAAGCGCCAGCCGGCCGCGAAGTCGCGCGCCGCTCGTCAGGCAGCCCAGAAGAAAGCCGCGCAGAAGAAGCCCGGCGGTGGCTCGTCCGGCCGTTCCTGACGCTGGATGATCGAGTCCGGCCGAGGCCGGCACCCCTGTTTTCTCTGCTGTGTACCACTGGGTCCCCGTGGGGCGGATCTCGAACCGTGAAGGAGTGGCCGTGAGCGACGGCATGCAGAACACCGAGGCAGCGGAGAAGTCCGCTCCGTCGACGGACCAGGCGGGCGACCGCCTGAAGGCGCTGGAGGCCGAGAGCGACATCGCGGCCGACTACCTGGAGGAACTGCTCGACATCGCCGACCTGGACGGCGACATCGACATGGACATCGACGGCGACCGGGCCGCGGTGTCGATCGTGGGCGCCGACCTGACCGACCTCGTCGGCGAGAACGGCAAGGTGCTCGAGGCGCTGCAGGAACTGACCCGGCTGGCCGTCTACCGGGAGACCGGCGAGCGGTCCCGGTTGATGCTCGACGTGTCGAACTACCGGGCCAACCGGAAGGCCGAACTGGAGCAGGTCGGCCTCAAGGCGGTAGAGGAAGTGAAGGCTTCCGGTGCCGCGGTGAAGCTCGGCCCGATGACCCCGTTCGAGCGGAAGGTCGTGCACGACGTCGTCGCGGCCGCTGGCCTGACCAGCGAGTCCGAGGGCGAGGAGCCGCGTCGCCGGGTCGTCGTCCAGCCCGCGTGATCGCCGTGTTCTGCTCGTGACCGATGACGTTTCACGTGAAACACCGCCGCTCGTGGAGAAGCTCTATCCACGAGCGGCGGACCGGCTGGCGGCGTACGCCGACTTGCTGGCGACCGAAGGAACTCTGCGCGGCCTGATCGGCCCGCGCGAGGTGCCGCGGCTCTGGGACCGGCACCTGCTGAACTGTGCTGTGCTCGAGCGCCTGATCCCCGAGGAAGCCACCGTTGCCGACATCGGCACCGGCGCCGGACTGCCCGGGATCGTGCTCGCCCTTGTCCGCCCTGATCTCCAGGTGTCGCTCGTCGAGCCGTTGCTCCGGCGCACCACCTTCCTGCAGGAAGCCGTGGACCTGTTGGGCTGTACCAACGCGGAGGTCGTACGCGCCCGGGCCGAGGACTTGACGCCCGCCCGTGGCGGAACCGTGCTGTACGACGTAGTCGCTTCCCGGGCCGTCGCGCCTCTCGGCAAACTGGCCGGCTGGTGCTTGCCGCTCTGTGCCGAAGGCGGCCTGATGCTGGCGATGAAGGGCGCCTCCGCGGAGGAGGAACTCGCTGCCTCCGAAGGTGATCTGGAAGCTCTCGGCGCCGATGAATGGCATGTTCATCAACTCGGCGTGGATGAACTGGCCCAGCCGACGACAGTCGTGAGTATTGTGGCCGGACGTGCTGCGCGGGGATCCCAGCACAGAAGACGCGGGAGGTGAGCGGGTTCGTGAGTCGTGCCCTCGGATGGCCAGAGAAAAGCACCGGTCAACCCCGGCCATCACAAGCAATCGGCTGGCCGGCAGACCCGCCCGCCACCCCCCAGGTGCCCACCCCGGTTGCCGTCACCTCCAGTCCCTCAGAAAACCCCATCCCCACCGCCGCCACAGAGCCACCTGCGCCCGCGGTCCAGCCCTCGGCATCTGAACCGTCTAGGCCTGAGGCGCGGCCCTATGCCACAGAGCCGTCCGCCGTCCACGGACCTGCGTCCGAGACGCAAGCCGCAGACCTGACCGCCTCCTCCACAGCTGTCGGCTTGTCGACTTCCGACGGTTCGGTGAGCGCCGGCACTTCAACGCTCGAACGAGCTCAGTCACCCCTCCGCGCGGCAGCGTCGATCGGCCTCGGAGACGACCCAATCGCCTCCCCTCAGAACCTCGTTTCACGTGAAACCCAAGAGCCCGTTTCACCCGAAACGACCACCCCGCAGCCGGACGACGAAGAGTTCCCCGAATCACCCCGGCCTGTGGATGACTATCCCCTGGACACACCTCCTCACGCGGGAATTCATCCACAGAGGCCTGTGGATGAACCTGGGGGCAAACCTGCCCCGACCCCCACCGACATCCTCTTCGGGCCAAGTACCGCACCTATCGGAATGGGCGCCATGACTGCCGCACAGATCGCCGCGCGGGCCACGTCGGACGAGCTTCAACGACGACTTCTCGAAACTCCGATCGCCGCCGCCACCGAACGGACCCTGCTGGTGAATGAAGGACGCACGATGGGCCGCGAGTTCCCGCTGCCCGCAGAGACCCGGGTCTTCGTGGTCGCCAACCAAAAGGGCGGCGTCGGCAAGACCACCACGACCGTCAACGTCGCCGCAGGCCTGGCCCTGTACGGCGCCCGCATCCTGGTGATCGACCTCGACCCTCAGGGCAACGCGTCGACGGCGCTGGGCATCGAGCACACCGAAGGCACCCCCGGCATCTACGAGGCGATCATCGAGGGAGAGCCGCTGAGCAAACTGCTGGCCCCCTGCGCCGAGCACCCCGACATCGTCGTAGTCCCCGCCACGATCGACCTCGCCGGCGCCGAGATCGAACTCGTCAGCATCGTCGCCCGCGAGAGCCGCCTGAAGAAGGCACTCGACACCCACCTGGCCGAGACCGAGGCCGCCGGCGAAAAGTACGACTACGTCTTCATCGACTGCCCGCCGTCCCTAGGCCTCCTAACGGTGAACGCCCTCACCGCCGCCCGGGAAGTCCTAGTCCCAATCCAAAGCGAGTACTACGCGCTGGAGGGCCTCTCCCAACTCCTTCGCCACATCGACATGGTCAAGTCCCACCTGAACCCGACCCTCGATGTCTCCACCATCCTGCTCACCATGTACGACGCCCGCACCAAGCTCGCCGGCGAGGTGGCAGCCGAAGTCCGAGGCCACTTCCAGGACGCGGTCCTCCGCACCGCCGTCCCCCGCTCAGTCCGAATCTCCGAGGCCCCCAGCCACGGCCAAACAGTCCTCGCCTACGACCCAGCCTCCGCCGGCGCCCTCTCCTACCTAGAAGCCTCCCGAGAAATAGCCATGCGCAACACCGCCTCCTAACCCCCACCGCACCACCCCACGGCTCGCCGCCCCAACCGGCGAGCCGTTTCGTTTTGGCTCCCCGCCTCCCGCGCCCGCCGCCGGCCGCCGGCCTCCCACGCCCGCCGCCCGCCTCCCGCGCCTGCCGCCCGCCCACCCGTCCACCGCCCCTACCCGCTCCACTCTGGCCCCGCCCTCAGCCACCCGCTCCACCGCTGGCCCGCCCTCAGCCGCCCGCAACGCCAGCACACCCACGCCGCCCAGCACCTGCGCCCCAACACCACCAACCGCCACGCCACCGGCCCCGGCAGCCCAGTTCCATAACGACGACAGCCCCGACCCACGGCCTTGAACGGCCCAGCAAGCACGGTCCCAGTGACGACGTCCGCAGTTGCCTACCTGAGGCTGCTGTCCCGGCCCGCTATCGCGCCCGCGGTCAGCGATGATCCCAAGCACAGTTCTCAACCAGCATCGACGCCCGCGACAACACGGCGTCGTACTCACCCAGCGCAGCGCCGGTGGCTGGCCGCCCCGGCCCCAACCGACTGCCACGCGGATGTCCGCGGCCAAAGCAACCACGAGGCCGATTGCCGGCGATTGCCCGACAGCGCGGCGGATACGACCTGCGGGATCGCCAATACCCGCAACCAGAACATCGCGGTTTCACATGAAACGCGGAACCCCAGCGTCGGGGGAGCCCTCCGCGACCACCGACAACTCCGCCACCCCACACCTCTGCGCTCCCCACACAGCGCCTATGCCCCCCTCATCCGGACGCCCCGGCGCCCACCCCGCGACCCGGCGTTCCGCTACCCCCTGGCATCCCGCTACCCCCTGGCATTCTGCGACCCCCGGCATCCCGCGACCCCCGGCGTCCTGGGACCCCGGCTGCGGCCGCGAGCACCCCGCCACCCCGGCCACCCGGCCCCACTCCGCCACCCCCTGCCACCCCGGCCACTCCGCCACCTCAGCCACTCCGCCACCCCCGGCAACGTGGGACCTGCGACCGGCGATTAGCACCCGCCGCCCCGGTCATCCATCCGCCAGCCACCCGCCCACCGGCCGTCCCACGACCCCACCATCCGGCCGCACCAGCCACTCCACCGCCGGGCCACTCCACCGCCTCAGGCGGCCTGGGCCAACCGCCAACCCACCAACCCACTGCGCCGCCGACACAGCGCTCCGCTTGCGCAGGTACTCCACCTGCGCCTCTCCCCGCCTATGCCCACGCGCGGGCAGTTCACCAACGCCGCTTCGGCCCGCCTACCCCTGGTGGCTCAACCGGCCCCAACACGTCGGCGACCCCGGCGATCCCGGCGACTCTGGCGTGAGCCGCAAACGGTGATCGCCAGCAACTTTGTCGTCGGCGGCGCCGTCGGACGGTGGCTCGTCACCCGAGGACGGCAGCTCGGCGCGGTCCAGAGGAAGCTGTCCTCTCCCACCAGTCAGCGGCAGTTCGGCCACCCCACGGCGGGCGTGTAGTCCGCACCCTGTCTGTTGGACCCGCTCCTTGCCGGCTGCTGCCGTCTCCCGGCTTGTGTCTGGCGGGGACCTCGGATCGCGCAGATCCCTGTGACATCGGCCCGGACGGCAGTCCCACTGTCGAACTCCCGAAGGAGACTCATGACACGGAGACGCGTGTTTCACGTGAAACGGCTGCTCGAAGCGTGGGCGTTTCACGTGAAACGGACCGAGCGAATTGATGCGTGGATCTCGGAGACGGGCCGGGCTACTTCGGCGGAAGGGGACCGGATCTCCGAGATTCGCGGGGGACAGGCTACGGTTGCGCAGTTGCCCGGAATGCGCTGTGTCGGCGGCACCAGACGGTAGAACTAGAAGTCGAACGAACCAGGTAGTCGAACTCGAGGGAGCGGCGGATGAACACCCGACTCGGACGCGGACTCGGTGCGCTGATTCCCAGCACGCCTGCTCCCGGCACCAGCAACACACTGGGAAGCAAGTCCAACTCCATTCCGGGTGCGCCGCCCGCCAAGGCCGAGCCTGAACTGGCGACTGTGCCCGGCGCCGAGTTCGCCGAGATCGACGTCGAGAAGATCAGCCCCAACCCCAAGCAGCCCCGCAGCGTCTTCGACGAGGACGCGATGGAGGAGCTGGTCCATTCAGTGAAGGAGATCGGCCTGCTGCAGCCGATCGTGGTCCGCCGGCTCAGCGAGGACGACTTCGAACTGGTGATGGGCGAACGCCGCTGGCGCGCCACCCAGTTGGCCGGGCTAACCACCATCCCGGCGATCGTCCGCGAGACCTCCGACGACGTCATGCTCCGCGACGCCCTCCTGGAGAACCTCCACCGAAGCCAGCTGAATCCACTGGAAGAAGCGGCCGCCTACCAGCAGATGCTCGACGATTTCGGCTGCACCCAGGAAGTCCTCGCCACGCGCATCGGTCGCTCCCGTCCGCAGATCTCCAACACGTTGCGCCTCCTGAAGCTCCCTGCCTCAGTCCAGCGCCGGGTTGCCGCTGGAGTCCTCTCCGCAGGACATGCCCGCGCCCTCCTAGGTCTCCCGAGCGGCGACGCAATCGAGCGCCTTGCGCAGCGCATCGTCGCCGAAGGACTCTCCGTCCGCACAGTCGAGGAGATCGTCGCGATGGGCGACATGTCCGCCGACGACCCCACCCCCGCCCGCCGCCGCAACAAGCCAGTCGCCCCACGCCTGGTCGACCTGGCAGACCGCCTCTCCGACCGCTTCGAAACCCGAGTAAAGGTCGACCTCGGCAAAACCAAGGGCAAGATCACCGTCGAGTTCGCCTCCATCGACGATCTAGAACGAATCGTCGGCCTAATGGACCCCAACAAGCC
This sequence comes from Kribbella sancticallisti, assembly GCF_039530625.1. NCBI lineage: Bacteria > Bacillati > Actinomycetota > Actinomycetes > Propionibacteriales > Kribbellaceae > Kribbella > Kribbella sancticallisti. The sequence continues at coordinate 186,531 of NZ_BAAAOS010000017.1, forward strand.
CCCAGCCTGACGCGCGCACGGCGAGCTGCTCGACCTGCCCGGCAAACCCCCATCCGCTTTCGCGGTCGACGCGCCGGGGCCTTCGGCAACGACACCCTGTACGGCGAAGCCGGTGACGACGGGATCTGGGGCCAGGACGGTGACGACACCGTGTTCGGCGGCACGGACGACGACGACCTCTGCGGTGACCACTACAGCCAGGGACTCACGGGCGAGGTGACCGAGCAACTTGCACAGCACCTCCGAAACCGACGAGCCCAACCCGCGGTCGAGGCGTGCAGTCGGCTTGACCTGACCCGATCAAGGCCCGCCACTCCCGGCCTGCCCGGTGGAGCCACCGACCTGCCAGGTGAGGCGACAGTCCTGCCAGGTGAGGCCACAGGTCAGCTAGCTCGGTGAGGCGACAGAGCAGAGGCTAGGTGGCTCCAACTGCACCGACGAGCCCAAGAGCGGATGAGGCCCAGCCGCCCCAGCCAAACTCGCTCCTGCCGTTCCGTTGACGAGACCGCAGAACGACGCGGTCGATCTCCAGACCGAACCGCTGCAGGACGGCCGCGCTGGCCGCGGCGCTGCGGAACTCCTCCTTCACCGTCCGCTCGATCGAGTCCAAGCCGTACACCCACAAGCCGTACGCGCCGTTCCTCCTTACCTCTCCGCCGGCCGCGACCGGCTCGGCCGAGGCCTGGTGAAGCTGCAGATCGGCCACCTCGGTGAGGGGCAGAGCCGACAGTGCGACGCATCCGGTTGGCTGCACCGAGTGGCCAAGGCCGCAGTTGAGGCGCAGTCAGAGCAGTTGGCGCGGTCTCAGGCCGGACCTGGCCGCTCCGTCCTGTGCTGTCTGCCCCCGGGTCCGCGCGCCCTTCCAGCTAGAGGCCAACTCGGCGGAGGAGAAGGCGTGTGATCGACGTGGGAACGTCAGTGCCGGTCGACCGTTCGACGCATCCAGGCCGAGGGCTGGGCAGCCGCGTGCACGAAGCTCGCGGAGCCAGCCAGTGCTCGACGAGTTCTGGTGCTTCGGGCTAGACGCATCTGTGGGTCGACGATTATCGCTGCCTCCGAGCCACTTGCTGCGGCGGTCCTGGCCGGGGCGGCCTGCAGCTACTCGCCTGCATCAGACGCATCGGCCCGAAGCTGGCGACATACGGGAGGCGCCTCGACCTGTACGAAGCGGGCATCCGCACGGCCGCCTATGGCTGCCCGCAGCCGGCGGCAGCCGACGCGGCCGCGTCTGTCTGCTTCAAGCTGGCGGTAGTCGGCTTGGCCGCCTGCGGTCGGTCGATCTACTTGCAGGCGGCAGGCGGCAGGCGGCCGTCGGCGGTCCAGCAGTCCGGTCCAGCAGTCCCGCCCGGCTGCTCGCCGGCCCGACGCCTAGCGGACTTCGCTGTGGAGCGTCGGTGGCTCCGGCGCCAGAGCGATTGCCGGTTCTGGGCGTGTGGTGCCGCAGGTCTTGCGGGAAAGGTGCGCGCCGGCTCGTATGCCAGTACAGGGTTTGGGAGCTCTTATACGCGTCGCCACTTGTCAGTTGCCAGTGCGTCGGCCGCTCGTCGCGACTGCATCAACCCATCTGCGGAATTTGTCGACAAAGGGATTTGGCGATGTGCGGTGCGATGTTTCATGTGAAACATCGTGGGGTGAGTCAGGGTTTGGTGGCCTTGATGACGTAGTAGGCGGGGAGGTGGGAGGCGGTGGGGCCGAGGGTGGGGTAGAGGTCGGGAGCGGGGGATTCGGTGAAGGTGTCTAGGCGGAGGCCTGCGGTGAGGAGTGCCATGACTACGTCGCTGGTTGGCCAGATGAAGGCGGTGAAGGGTGGTGGGTCGTCGGTGCCCCGGGCGCCTACGGGGAGTTTGGCGTCGTCGATGTGGGGGCGGGGGATGGTGCGGCCGAAGTAGTCGGCGGTGACGGTTAGGTGGTTCTCGTTGCGGACTGCCAGGACTTCCCAGATGGGGTGGTGGTCGGCGATGAGGATGGAGCCGCCGGAGCTTAGGCAGGTGGTGAGGGATTGGGCCAGGAGGTTGAGGTCTGGTGCCCAGCAGATTGCGCCCCAACTGAGGTAGATGAGGTCGAGGTTGGTGAGGTCGGGCGGTAGGTCATACATGTCGGCTTGGCGGAAGTCGGCGTCGATGCCTGCTGCGGTGGCCTTTTGCTGGGCTAACTGGATGGCCACTTCGGAGATGTCGATGCCGGTTGCGGTGGCGCCGAGGTTCGCCCAGGAGAGGACTTCGTCGCCGCAGGAGCAGGCGAGTTGGAGGATGCGCTTGCCTCGTACGTCGCCGGCTAGTTCTTGCTCGAAGTCTTCTAGGACGAGGCCACCGGATTTGAAGAAATCGGCGGGTTGGCCGTGCCGGGCGGGGGCGATTTGGTTCCAGCTGGCGCGGTTGGCCTCGGTGATGCTCTGCAGCGGGGTGGTCATGCGGAGCAAGCTAGATCAGCTTCGGTGGGGTGGCGAGGCAATTTTGGTGGCTGGGTGGGCGGGGTAGGGAGGTGCCGTCGCTGGGGCGTAGGTGTTCGCGCGGCGGTTCACAACAGGTGCGGCGGCCGGAGGCCGCGGGGCGCCGCCGGCGGGTGGGTGAGCGCTGCCTGCGTTGAGGCGAGGGCGCGGCGGAGAGCGCGGAGGGCGCGGAGGGCGCGGGCCGGCTACAGCGGCGGACCGGGTCGCCCGTGGGCCTCAGCGGCGCCGCGTCGGGGCGGGTCGGGGTGGGGGGTGACCCCTGCAGGGGGCGCTGAGTTGTGCGGGCGGGCGGCGGGTGCGCTCAGCAGGCGGGGCCGACGGCAGACGGACGGGCACGGCCGGAGGGTGACCGGGCTGCGGGCGGGCGCCGGTGCGTGCGGGACCGGGTGCGTGGAGGCGCGCGGGTGGGTGGCGAGTGCGCTCAGCGGGCGGTGCAGGTCCTAGGGCGTGTTGATCAAGAGGTCTGGGCTCGTGGTCGGCGAGTCTCGATGGTGTGACGCGTCAGGAGATCTCAGATGAGGTGTGGGCTGTTCTGGAGCCGTTGATGCCGGTGCCGGTGGGGCGTTCGCGACCGTGGACGGATCATCGTCTCGCGGTCGAAGGCATGGCCTGGAAGTACCGCACAGGCGCGACCTGGCGGGACGTGCCAGAGCGGTTCGGGAGGTGGAACTCCATCTATAAGCGCTTCGCGCGCTGGGCTGAGGACGGCACCTGGGAGAAGCTTCTCGCCGAGGTGCAGAAGCAGTCCGACGCGGCCGGGAAGCTCGACTGGTTGGTGTCGATCGACTCGACCATCGCGCGCGTGCATCAGCACGGTGCGACCCTCGCCCGCGACACAGGGGGCTCTGTCGAATCACAAGAATCTGCGAGAAGAGCCGCTTGATCACGGAATCGGCCGCTCGCGGGGCGGGTTGACGAGCAAGGTCCATCTCGTCTGCGACGGCCGCGGGCGCCCGTTGAGCTGGGTGATCACCAGCGGGAACACCAACGACACGACGATGTGGCCGCCACGCTCGATCAGATACGGGTGCCGCGACCGGTCGGCCGACCGCGTCAGCGTCCCGATCGTGTGATCGCGGACAAGGGCTACCCGTCGAAGAAGAACCGGGCTTGGCTGCGGGAGCGAAAGATCGCCGCGACGATCCCCGAACGCGATGACCAGATCGGGCACCGCCGGAAGAAGCCGGGCAGACCGATCGAGTTCGGCGACGAGCAGAAGGAGCGCTACAAAGGCCGCAACGTCGTCGAGCGGTGCTTCAACAAGCTCAAGCAATGGCGAGGCATTGCGATGCGCTCAGACAAGACCGCCCGCGCCTACCGCGCCGCGATCACCCTCGCCGCCACGCTGATCTGGATCAAGACCGACGTGATTCACACGGCCTAGCGGACCACCTCGAGCGGTCCCTCCTCGGGCGTCGGCGGCTCGAACCGCTCGAAGTACTCCGTCGCCGTCTGCTCGGTGAGCGGCCAATCGTCCGGTCGCCTGCCGTGTCGTTCGCCGACCCGGCTCAGGATGGTCTCAAGACTCGTCGCGACGTAAACAGTCTCCGGCACGATGCCCTGCGGTGCGAGCAGTGCGCGGAACTCATCGCGTTGTCGCCGGAACCAGAATCCGAAGTCGAGCACGACATCGTTCCCCGCCGCGACATGGCGCAGCAAGCGCGCCTTCAGATCTGCAGCCACCTCGGCGACCACTTCGGCGGAAGGCATCGTCGTCATTCCGCGATCCCAGAACTCCACCTCGAACGACAAACGCATCCAGCCCTCGCGCTCCAAGCCCTTGGCGTAGGTGGTCTTGCCGGCACCACCTGGCCCGCACATCATCACGACGCGAGGTCGTCCTGTCTTGTTCACTGCCACCGGGCCGAGATTACGCCCCGCCACCGACGCTGAGACTTGCAACGGTCCGCTCATCGCTGACCTGGATCAGATCTGACTTGATCCACACGCCCTAGTAGCTGTGAAGCCGAGCTGCGCCGCGAAACGTATGAGATTGCCTGGCCGCGATCGATGTGGCAGTCAGGGCGAGGGGCCGCGTGGGACCGGGGACCGAGCGGCTGAGGGCCGAGGGCTGAGGGCCGAGGGTGGTCGTGAAGACCTAGGTCGCCGTGGGGTCGGGGTCCGGGGGCGGGGCGGGGTGGGGCTATGGGTGGGTTAGGTCTTTGGTGACTTTGCGTTCGGCGTAGAAGGAGAGGAAGGGGATGGTGCCGGCTAGGGCTATCAGGACTAGGCGGGCGAGGGACCAGTGGACTCGGCGGGAGAGGTCGAAGGCGCCTAGGAGGTAGATGACGTAGAGGAAGCCGTGGAGGGGGCCGATTACGTTCATCACCGCTGGGTTGTCCGCGAAGTACTTCAGGGGCATGGCTAGGAAGAGCAGGAGAAGGAGCATGACGCCGACGATGTAGGCGATCACGCGGTAGCGGGTGAGCGCGCCCTGGATCGCCGGGGTGAGTGGCGAGGTGGTGCTGGCGGAAGCGGCGGGGTCAGCGGGGGAGGTCACGCTGAAACGGTACCGCTTGGCTTCAGGGGGTCGGAGGGCTGGTCGCTTGGTTCCGGTGGCGGAGGCCTGGGTGCTTGGGTCCGCTGGGGTGGAGGGCTGGGTGCTTGGCTGCACGGGGGCGGAGGACAAGTGCGAAATGAAGCGACGTCGGACAGCCACGGGGGGCCGCTTGGGCCCGGCGGGGTGGGAGGGCTGGACGCTTGGTCCACGGAGGTGGAAGACAGGTCGCCGGGTCGGCGGGGGTGAAGACAAGTCGCTCGGGTCCGCGGGGGTGAAGACAGGTCGCTCGCGTCAGCAGGGGGTAGTCGCTCGGGCCAACGGGGGTGGAGGGCTAGTCGGCTTGGTCCGCGAGGGCGGCGGGCTGGGGGGTTGCCTTGTCTCGGTGGGCGTCTAGGACCATTCGGCCCCACATCCAGAGGGTGAAGGCGGCGAAGATCCACCATTGGAAGGCGTAGGCGACGTTGCGGAGGCCGGCGTGGTCGGTGGGTGGGCTTGGGGGCTGAACCAGGGCGGGAGCTGGGTCGGCTGTGGTGGAGGCGGGCTGGGAAGGTTGCCCGGGGGTGGCGGAGCCAGGAGCGGGGGTGGACTTGTCGATGGAGGACAAGATCACGAAGGCGTCGTAGATGCGGTAGTCGACCAGGTGGACGATGGTGGGGATCCGGAGGGACTGGAGGACCCGACCCTTGGCGGCGTCACCGGAGGCGTCTTGGGCTTCGGAGGCGATTACCGCGCCGCTTAGGTCTACGTGGCCGGTTGGGGCCTTCGACGCGGGGTCTTCGACTGTTGGGACCCAGCCGCGGATGATCATCACCGCGCCGGTCGAACCGTCGGCTGCTCCGCTGGAGTCGAGGATCAGCGGGGTGACAACCCAGAAGCCGTCGCGGTCGCCCTGGCGGCGGTCGGAGATGAAGAGTTGGTCCGCGGCAGGTCCCCAGGTGCCGGAAGCGGTGATCTTGCGGCCTACTGCCTTCGAGGGGAGGCCGTTGTCGATCGAGAACAGCGACTGCAGAGTGACAGGCTCACCCTGCGCCCGCTTGGCGGTCGCTGCGGCTGTCTTCGACTGGTAGACGTCCAATTGCCAGACACCGAGCACACTCATCACCGCAGCGATCGCCAGCGCCAGCACCAAGAGCCCCGACCAGCGCGGAGTGAGGATCGTCCGCCAGAGCGGTCGCACCGGAGGGGCGGCGGCTGCGGGGTCGGTGGTCACGGGCTCAGTGGGTGGCGCGACGGGCATCAGGACCTCAACGCGCAGCGGCCGCGGCCAGCAGATCGCGGCAGAGAACGCCAAGCTCGATCCCGGCAGCCTCAGCGGCGAGCGGGACCAGCGAAGTCTCGGTCATGCCAGGAGCAACGTTCACCTCGAGGAACCACGGCACGCCGTCAGCGTCGACCACCAGGTCCGAGCGAGACAGATCGCGCAGCCCCAAAGCCTTGTGCGCCGTGACCGCAGCCTCGGCACAGGTCGCAGCCACTGAACTCTCCAACCGAGCCGGTACTACGAACTGCGTGGCCCCCGCCGTGTAGCGGGCTTCGTAGTCGTAGAACCCCGAGTCAGGCTGGATCTCCACCGCCGGCAACGCACGCGGCCCATCACCGGTATCCACAACCGTGACGGCAACCTCAGTCCCATCGACATACCGCTCGATCAGCGCCACCGGCCCGTACGCGTAGCAATTCACCATCGCCGAAGGCAGCTCGTCAGCGGAGCGTACGATCGACGCACCCAGCGCCGAGCCACCCCGAGCCGGCTTCACCACCAGCGGCAGACCGATCTGACCGATCACGGACTCCATCAACGCGGCCGCACCGAGCTCGCGGAACGTGTCATGCCCCAGTACTACGGAAGCCGGCGTGCGCAGTCCCGCAGAGCTGACCATGGTCGCGGCGACCGGCTTGTCGAAGGCGGTCCGGCAAGCGGCCGCATCGGCGCCGACGTACGGCACGCCGTACAGGTCGAGGACCTGGCGGAGGGCGCCGTCCTCGCCGGTGACGCCGTGCAGCACCGGGAAGACCGCGTCGGGTGGATCGTTGCGCAAGCGCTCGACCAGGCTGGCGTCGACATCGCGTTGCTCGACCTCCACCCCGACGCTGCGCAGGGCGTCGGCGACGCGGCGGCCGGAGCGCAGCGAGACGTCCCGTTCGTGCGACAGTCCGCCGGCCAGTACCAGCACTCGACCCAGATCACTCATAGAACATTCCCGATCACTCGTGGGCGACTCCGGCGGGGCGCCGGTCCCGAGGCCCATTTGAAAGGTACCGCTAGTGCCGGTCCGCCCGAGCGTGAGCCCAGCAGAACCGGCCCGGCACCGAGGCGCCCCGGGTGGAGCGCCCTAGCTCAGCTCCGGACCCGGAGCGTCGTAGTCGCGGCCGGCCCCCGGTTTCAGCGGGCCGAAGGTCTCTCGGAGCTCGAGCTCCTCGTTGATCACGGCGGCGAGCCTGGCGACGCCTTCGGTGATCCGCGCCGGGGTCGGATGACAGTAGGACAACCGCATGCACTGGGAGCCGAAACCGTCGGAGAAGAAGGCGGTTCCGGGGACGTATGCGACCCGCGCGGTGACCGCCCGGGGCAGCATCGCCTTGGCGTCCAGACCTTCCGGCAGCGTCAGCCAGACGTAGAAACCGCCACCAGGCCGGGTCCAGGTCGTTGCTGCAGGCATCTTTTCGGAGAGCGCCGCGAGCATCGCGTCGCGGCGCTCGCGGTACATCTCCTGGAACTGTTTCACCTGGCCGAGCCAGTCGTGCCGACTCAGGTACGACGAGACCGCCAGTTGGCTGAACACCGGCGGACACAGCGTGGCCGACTCCTGCGCCAGCACCAACTTCTCCCGTACTGCGTGCGGCGCGACCGCCCAGCCGACCCGGAATCCCGGGGCGAACGTCTTCGAGAACGAGCCGAGGTAGATCACGCCTTCGCGATCATCGGCGCGCAGCGCCCGGTACGGGTCGCCCTCGAAGCCGAGCAGGCCGTACGGGTTGTCCTCGAGCACCAGCAGGTCCGCCCGCTGGCAGATCTCCAGCACCTTGCGCCGACGCTCGGCCGAGAGCGAGACACCGGCGGGATTGTGGAAGTTCGGGATCGTGTAGAAGAACTTGATCTTCTTGCCGGCCGCCCGGACCGCGGCGATCGCCTGCTCCAGCGCCTCGGGCTGGACGCCGTCGTTGTCCATCGCGACGTGAACGACCTCACACTGGTACGCGCGGAAAACGCCCAGCGCACCGACGTACGACGGGGCCTCGCAGATCACCACATCGCCGGGATCGCAGAACACCCGGGTGACCAGATCCACCGCCTGCTGGCTACCCACCGTCACCACGACGTCGTCGGGATGCGCGTCGATGCCCTCCAGCCGCATCACGTCGCAGATCTGCTCCCGGAGGACCGGATCACCCTGGCCGGAGCCGTACTGCATCGCGACGGAGCCGTTCTCGACCACCAGGTCCCGGACCGCGCCGCCGACCACGTCGAGCGGCAGCCCGGCGATGTTCGGCATGCCGCCCGCGAGCGACACCACCTCGGGGCGGCTGGCCACCGAGAACAGGGCCCGGATCTCCGATGCGGTCATGCCCTTGGTCCGTGCTGCGTACCGGTCGACGTAGTTGTCGAGACGGGTCTGCCGGACGTCGGGCAGGTCAGCACTCACGGAGCGGCTCCTTGGACGGAGGACGAGGGGCATGCCTTGACGGGCAAGACATCAAGGCTACGCCGAAGTAGCCGAGCGTGTTCGCGAGCCCGGACTGCCGATCGGCGTCACCTCTCACTACCATGCCTTATAGGGGCAGGTTCGACCATGCTGCCGACTGGCAGCTGAGACGGCCCGTGACGGGCCGCCGCCCCGGCACGACTCGGAGTGCTGCGGAAGGCAGGGGACGGCATGAGCGTGGGCAAGGCGTTCGGATGGACGTTCGGCGGGCTACTGCTCGGCGTACTGGCCGGGTTCGCCGGTGAGCTGTTCCGGCGGCAGCCCGCGGCCAAGGTGCAGCAGCGGTACGTCGCCCCCGAGGCGGCCGAGACCCCCGACGCGCGCAAGCCGGCACCCGCACCGGCTTCCGCTCGGTGACCCAGCGGATGCCCTGATGGCGCGACGGCTGGAACCGCTCACGCTCGCCAATCTCGACGAGCTGCCGGCGCCATGCCGTTCCTGTGTCTTCTGGGAGCTCGACCCGGTCGCCGCGAGGCGTGCCGCTCGGACCGGGGACATCGGGCTGGAGAAGGAGGCCTGGCTCTCCCAGTTGCTGCTCGACTGGGGTACCGCCGGCGTCGTCCTGTACGTCGACGACGAGGCGGCTGGTTACGCCCTCTACGCGCCGGCCGCGTACCTGCCGAGGATCCAGGCGTTTCCGACCGCTCCGGTCAGCCCGGACGCCGTCGTACTGGCGATCGGCCGGATCCAGCCGCGTTACCTGGGCCTGGGACTGGGCAAGATCCTGGTCCAGGCTGTCGCCAAGGACGTCCTCAAGCGTGGTTTCCGGGCCGTGGAGGCCTTCGGTGACTCACGCTGGGACGGTCCGGGGTGCGTCTGGCCGACCGACTTCCTGCAGGCGGTCGGGTTCGCGGTGGTGCGGGACCATCCGCGCCATCCGCGGCTGCGGCTCGACCTCCGGTCGGCGGTGACGTGGCGAAGTGAGATGGAGGCGGCGGTGGAGCGACTGATGGGCGCGATCCGTCCCGAGCCCGCGCCGCCCGCTCCGGTCACGGTCAGGGACGCGCTCACCCGCAAACCGCTCTGACGACGAAAGGTGGCCGGCGTGCTGTATCGCTTCCTCGCCGATGTCGTGATGGTGCTGCACGCCGCGTTCCTGCTCTTCTTCGTGGGCGGCGGTTTCCTGGCCTGGCGCTGGCCCAAGGTGATCTGGGCTCATCTCGCCGTGGGCGTGTGGAGCATCACCATCGTGCTCCTCGACTTCGACTGCCCGCTGAGCGGAGTGGAGAAGTACTTCCTCCGCAAAGGCGGCGAGGAGCCGTACTCCACCGGCTACATCAACCACTACCTGGACGGCACGATCTGGCCCGAGGGTGGCACCCCGACGGCGGAGAAGGTCGGCTTCGCCCTGCTGGTGATCTCCTACATCGGCTTCTTCGTACTGCGGCGCCGGTCCAGGGCCAAGGCCAAGCGACCCGCCACCACGAGTCCCTGACGGACAACCAGGGATCGTTCAGTGGTCCCCCGGACGTGGTTCGGCGGGGTTCTTCCCCATACTGGTAGCCGTGCCCAGCTCTGGAAGCGTCGCCACCCAGGACCCGGTCGAGGTGTACCTCGCGGGGTTGAGCCGAGCCCTGTACGGCCCGCGCCGGCGGAAGGCGGACCTGCTGGCGGAGGCCCGGGACAGCCTGGTGGACGCCACCGAGGCGTTCGAGGCGCAAGGGATGAGCGCGGCCGAGGCGGCGGAACGCGCGGTCGCGGATTTCGGCGACCTGGCGGACGTGGTCCCGGGGTACCGGGCCGAGCTCGGGATCGCGCAGGGACGGCGTACCGCGGTGCTGCTGGTCTCGGTGATGCTCGCGCAGCCGATCGTCTGGAAGGAAGGCCTCTGGAGCTGGAACCAGCATCCGCCGTCCCCGGACTCTTTTGTTGCCTTCCTCAACGATCTGGTGATGCTGGTGGGAACGCTGTCGATGATCGGCTCGGTGCTCGCGCTGGTTGCCTCCAGCATCGGTCTTCGGTGTCCCGCCGTCCGGGAGCGGGCGACCAGGTCGACGGCGCGGTTCGCGTTGCTCAGTTGTGCGCTGGTGAGCGGTACCGCGATCGTGCTCGCGTCGGCCAGCCGGGTCGCGGACGGCTCCGGTCCGCAGGGTCTGCTCGCGGTGGCCGTGTTCGTGGTCGCGCCGCTGTTGCTGGTGAGCCGCTCGGCGCACCGCTGCCTCCGGCTGGCCTGATCAGCTCAGGGGGTGTCGGGGCGTAGTACGCCTTCGACCACGGCGCGGAAGGTCTGCCATTCGGTCTTGCCGGTGGCGAGCATCTTGTGGCCCGCTGACGTGAGTTGGTACGTACGGCGTTTGCGGCCGCCGACCGTGCTCCATTCACTGGCCAGATAGCCGGCTCGCTCGAGCCTGCGCAGGGCCGGATAGAGCGTGCCGGTGGGCAGATCCAGTTCGCCGCCGCTGCGCTCCAGCAGCGCTTCCATGATCGCGTAGCCGTGCAGGGGTGCTGCCTCGACCACCGCCAGGATCATCGGGTCCAGGTGTCCCCGCAGCGCGTCTGCCTTCATGTAGGCAGTCTACCCATACACCTGTTACCGTCGATAGCCAACATGTAGAAACGCTACATGTAGCCAGATGAAGCAGGGAGGGACCGCAATGACGGTCGACACGTCGGTACGGCGGCCAGGAGACGGTCCGCGAGGCGATCAAGGGCGCGGTGGGCTGCTGCACCGGGTCTCCGGGTGGGCGATGCGCAACGCGGGGATCGCGGTCTTCCTCTGGTTGCTCGCGCTCGTCGCGGTGACGGTGGGCTCCACAGTGATCGGCGACGCCTACAAGAATGACAACTCGCTGCCGGGGACGGACTCGCAGCGGGTGATCGACGTGTTCCGCGAGCACCAGCCGCAGGGATCCACCGAGTCGATCCAGATCGTCCTGCACGACGAGGACGGACTCGGCCGGCCGGAGACGCGGACCAGGATCAGCCAGATGCTCGGCGAGGTCGGGAAACTACCGCACGTCGCAGCAGTGGCGGACCCGTTCACCGCGCAAGGCTCCGTGTCGACGGACGGCGATACGGCGTACGCGACCGTGAATCTCGACGTGGCGGCAGCGGACATGCCGGTCGAAGACGTCCGCGCGATCATCCACAAGGCGCAGGAGAGCGCGACGGATGGCCTCCAGGTCGAGCTCGGTGGCGATCTGGTCCGCACCGCCGCGGAGAGCGAGGGCGGGGCCGCCGAAGGCGCGGGCATCCTGGCGGCGTTGGTGATCCTGGTGTTCCTGTTCGGCTCGCTGCTGGCGGCCAGTCTTCCTTTGCTGACGGCGGTCTTCGCGGTCGGCAGCACGCTCGGACTGTTGGTCCTGGCCTCGCACCTGTTCACGATCCCCGACTACACCGCCCCCGTGATGATGCTGGTCGGGCTCGGCGTCGGGATCGACTACGCACTGCTGATCTTCTCGCGCTACCGCAGCGAACTCCTCAAGGGAGCAGATCGGCCCAGGGCGGGCCGGATCGCCCTGGACACCGCAGGCAGGTCGGTTCTCTTCGCCGGCTGCACTGTGGTGATCGCTCTGCTCGGTCTGCTGGCACTCGGACTCGGCTCGCTGCAGGGTCTCGCCCTCGGCGTCACGGTGACCGTGCTGATGACGATGCTGGCCGCCATCACTCTGCTGCCGGCGCTGCTCACCCTGTTCGGCAAGAGGATCGAGCGCAGCGTTCGCAAGCACGCCGCCAAGTCGCGCCGACACCCGGGCGACGGCTGGCGGAAGCTGGCGGCGCGGGTGCAGCGCGGCCCGTGGGTTCCGCTCGTACTCGGGACGGTGGCGCTCGTCGCACTCTGCCTTCCCGCCCTCGATCTCCGTCTCGGCTTCGCGGACTCCGGGACGGACGATCCGGCCAAGACCAGCCGCAAGGCCTACGACCTGCTGGCACAGGGATTCGGGCCCGGCTTCAACGGTCCGCTGATCGTCGTCTCACAAGGCGATGAGGCCGCCGCCGAGGCGCTGAACCGCACGCTGGCCGCGGATCCGGGCATCGCGGCGGTCACACCGCCGCAGTTGCTGGCCGACGGCAAGGTCGCGACCGTGATGGCGTTCCCCACGTCGGCTCCGCAGGATGCGGCGACCAGCGACCTGGTCCAGCGGCTGCGGGACGACACCCTGCCGCAGTTGTCCGCGAAGACCAATGCGACCTACCTGGTCGGCGGGTCCACCGCCGCGGCCGACGACTTCGCCGGAGCGGTCAGCAACCGGCTGCCGATCTTCGTCCTGGTCGTGGTCGGTCTCTCCGCCCTGCTGCTGATGGCGGTGTTCCGCTCGGTGCTGATCCCGCTGAAGGCGGCCGTGCTCAACCTCTTCAGCATCGGGGCCTCGCTCGGCGTCATCACGCTGGTCTTCCAGCAGGGCTGGTTCGGCGCCCAGCAAGGCCCGATCGAGGCGTTCGTGCCGGTGATGATCTTCGCGATCGTGTTCGGGCTGTCGATGGACTACGAGGTGTTCCTGATCTCCCGGATCCACGAGGAGTGGCGGCGGACCGGCGATGCGAGAGAAGCCGTCCGGGAGGGACTGGCGAACACCGGCAGCGTCATCACGGCAGCCGCCGCCATCATGATCGTGGTCTTCGGTGCCTTCCTGCTCAGCCCGGATCGGATGCTGAAGCAGTTCGGCCTCGGCCTGGCGGTCGCAGTACTGCTGGATGCCGTGCTGATCCGCTGCGTGATGGTGCCGGCGATCCTGCGACTGATGGGCGACAGCGCCTGGTGGTTGCCCCGCTGGCTCGACCGGCTGCTGCCGGCCGTCGCGCTGGAACGCGACGACCCGGTCGACTAGACGGTCAGTTGGCCGAAGCGGAGCATGCCGGTCGCGGCGTCCTGCTCCGGCGGCAGGTAGACGCGCTGGATCGCGACCACGATCGCCTCGGCGATCACGTCGCGGAAGGCCGGGTCGGCCAGCCGGGACGCGTCGTGCGGGTTCGTCACGTAGCCGATCTCGAGCCGTACGGCGGGCATCTTCGTCCGGCGCAGCAGGTCCCAGGTCTTCTGGTGGGTGCGGCAGTTCAACAGGTCCGTGCGCGCGACGATCTCGCGCTGCACCAGCCCGGCGAACTGCTCACCCACGCTGGAGGACGCGCCGTGCAGATCCGTTCCGTAGTAGTACGTCGCGACGCCCTGCGCGTCCGGGTTCATCGACCCGTCGGTGTGCAGGGAGACGCACAGGTTCGCGTCCGTCTCGTTGGCGAACGCGGCCCGGGCCAACTCATCCGGCCCCTGGTCGCGCCCCCGGGACAGATAAGCCCGTACTCCGGTCGCGCCCAGGCGGCCCTCGATCCGCGAGGCCAGATCGTAGGCCACATCGGACTCGCGCAGGCCGAACCCCTCCCAGCCGTAGTCGAAGCCGCCGTGACCCGGATCGATCACCACGGTCTTCCCCGACAGCCGCGGCCCGGCGGCGCGAACGGCCTCCGAGGCGCGCAGCGCGTCCGGCCGGCCGCCGGTGGCCATCGGGCGGATCCGCTGCAGCGCCTTGAAGGTGGAGGGGCCGCAGGTGCCGTCGGCAGGCAGGCCCATGTTGCGCTGGAACTCGGTCACCGCGCGCTGGGTGTCGGCGGCGAAGATGCCGTCCACCCGCGCCACGGCGAAACCGAGTTCCTGCAGCTTGGCCTGCAGGGCCTGCACGTCGTCCCCGGTGAGCGGGTGCGACACGACGTACGTCAGCAGCCGGTCGCCCAGCCGCCAACGGGCGTCGTCGAGAGCCCGGTACGTCTGCGGGCCCACGATGCCGTCGATCATCAGCCCGCGTTGCTGCTGGAACCCCCGCACGGCATGGGCGGTCGCTTCGTCGTAGACGTAGTGATCGCCCGGCTGCAGCAGGCCTAACCGCTGCAGCTTCCCGATGATCTCGGCAACGGCCTCACCGCTGTCGCCGACTCGATACAGGCCGTGGGGGCCAGAAGACGTCGGGCTAGCCATCAATGCTCCTTGCCGTGCGGCGGAAATGAATGTCCTGACCGGGACACTCAGGCAGTGAAGTCGGACAGCTCCTTCAGCAGCGCGGCCTTGGGCTTGGCGCCGACGATGGACTTGGCCAGTTCACCGTTCACGTAGACGTTGATGGTAGGGATACCGGTAACACGATAGTTGCTCGGGGTGACCGGGTTCTCGTCGACGTTCATCTTGAGGAAGGTGAGCTTGTCGCTGTGCTCACCGGCCAGCTCCTCCAGGATGGGGGAGACCTGGCGACACGGGCCACACCACTCGGCCCAGAAGTCGACCAGGACCGGCTTGTCGCTCTTCAGCACGGTCGCGTCGAACTCGGCGTCGGTGACGGCGTTCATCTTCTCGCCCACGGGCGTAACTCCTTCAGTTTGAGTGTGAGGTCAGACGGAGACGGGCTCGGTGGCGGCCGCCGCAGCAGCGCCGGCGGCGTTGTGCTCCAGGGTCGCGAGGTAGCGCTCGGCGTCCAGGGCGGCCGAACAGCCGGTCCCGGCGGCCGTGATGGCCTGACGGTAGGTGTGGTCGACCAGGTCGCCGGCCGCGAACACGCCCGGCAGGTTGGTGTGGGTGCCGCCGGTCTGGACCAGCACGTAGCCGTCCTCGTCCAGGTGCACCTGGCCCTTGACCAGCTCGGACCGCGGGTCGTGACCGATCGCGATGAACAGGCCGGTGACGGGCAGCTCGCGGGTATCACCGGTGACGGTGTCCCGCAGGGTGATCCCGGTCAGCTTGTCGTCACCGTGGATCTCGGCCACCTCGCTGTTCCAGGCGAACTCGATCTTGTCGTTGGTGAACGCCCGCTCGGCCATGATCTTCGAGGCGCGCAGTTCGTCGCGGCGGTGCACGATGGTCACCTTGTCGGCGAACCGGGTCAGGAAGGTCGCCTCCTCGATGGCGGTGTCGCCACCACCCACGACGGCGATCTCGTGCTGACGGAAGAAGAAACCGTCACAGGTCGCACACCAGGACACGCCGTGCCCGGACATCCGCTCCTCGTGCGGCAGCCCCAGCTTGCGGTAGCCGGAGCCCATCGCCAGGATCACGGTCTTGGCGCGGTGCTCGGTGCCGCCCGAGTCGGTGACGACCTTGATCTCGCCGGTCAGGTCGACCTTGACGATGTCGTCCGGGACCAGTTCGGCGCCGAACCGCTCGGCCTGGGTACGCATCTCGTCCATCAGCATCGGGCCCATGATCCCGTTGGCGAAGCCCGGGTAGTTCTCGACCTCGGTGGTGGTCATCAACGCACCACCCGCGGTGACGGAACCTTCGAAGACGAGCGGCGCCAGTTGGGCGCGCGCCGCGTACACCGCGGCCGTGTAGCCGGCCGGGCCGGAGCCGATGACGATGACGTTACGGACTTCTGCGTCGCTCATTCAGGCGTTCCTCGGTGTCGTCGAGACGGTGGTTACGTCGTACTCAACGGATCCTAGAGGCCGACCATTCCCTCCTGACCGGGGCGGTGGGGCGGGGGAAGTGTGAATACCGTACCCACCGCCCGTACGCGCCATGCCGGTGGCTCACCGAGCGGGCTCAGCGGTTACGCAAGGTGATGGAGGTGTCGTAGAACGGCGCAGCGACGCCACCGGAGGTGTTACAGCCGGTGACGACGGAGATCTGGATGTCCTGCGGCGACCCGCCCTGCAGCCCGATCACGGTGGATCGCTTGCCGTCCACCTTCGCGGGCTGGACCAGTCGCAGCTGCGGGTTCGGCCGGCCGGAGGCGAAGATCCGGGCGCAGTCGATCTCGGACGCGTCCCCGTTCAGCACCGATCCGCCGGCGTTCTCCAGCCACTTCTGCACGCTCGGTCCGACCTGTTCGGTGGTCAGGCTCGGCACGTCGGTCGGGACGATCGTCGGGTTGATCCCGGCGGCGCCCTCGTCGCTGTGGTCCGCCGTGCTGACGACGACACCCACGCCGGCCGCGGCGACCACGAGCACGCCGGCCGCGGCGAGCACCAGCTTCGGCAGGTGCCGGCGCGGCTGCTCCCGCAACTGGACCAGGGAGTGCACGCCGACGGTGGAGGAACGCAGTACGGACTCGGAGACGATCACGGCGTCGAGGTGGTCGGCGACGTCGGTCGGGATCGGGATGTCGGCCCGGCCCTCGTCGGCGAGGTCCTCGGTCAGCTGCAGCAGCGCGTCGTAGGTCTGCTGGCAGTCCGGACAGGCTTTCACATGTTCACGAGCGCGATGCGCCTCGGGCGCGGGCAGCAGGTTCTCGATCAGGTCGGCGATGGTGTCGGTGTCCAGGTGCTCGAGATGCTCACTGGTCGGCAGACCTGACTCGGTCATCGGGAACTCGCCTCCTCACGGGAGGTGCGCAGTGTGGTCATCGGTGAGGTGCTCCGGTAGACGATCGCGAGGTCGCAGGATGGCGACCACGCTTCGACGGACGGCCCGGTCATTCGGTTCCCACCGATTCAGCGGCGGTCTTCGCCGGTACGTCGGAGCCGCCGCGGGTGGTCTGCCAGTGCCGCAGCAGCGGCAGCAACCGGGCCCGGCCGCGGGCACACCGGCTCTTCACCGTGCCGGGCGCGCAGCCGAGGATCGCGGCCGCCTCCTCGATCGAGTAGCCCTCCATGTCGACCAGCACGAGCGCGCTGCGCTGGTCGGGATTGATCTGCTTCAGCGCGTTCAGGACGTCGAGCCGGCGCTCGCGGACCTCGGCCGGGTCGTCCTCGGCGGGTCCGGCCAACTCGGCCGCGCGGTCCTCGTCCTCCGGCAGTGGGTCGGCCTGCCGCACCTGGCGGCGGCGGATCCGGTCCAGGCACGCGTTCACGACGATCCGGTGCAGCCAGGTCGTCACCTTGGCGTCGCCGCGGAACGAGTCGGCCCGGCGGAAGGCCGAGATGAACGCCTCCTGCAGCGCGTCGGCCGCCTCCTCGGGCTCGCCCAGGGTGCGGATCGCGACCGCCCACATCCGGTCGCGGTGCCGCTTGACCAGGATGCCGAAGGTGTCCGGGTTGCCGGCCACGTGCAGCCGGAGCAGTTCGTGGTCGTCCATCGCGTCGTACCCGGGCGGTCGGGCCGCCCCGTCGCCCGCCGGCCCGATCCTGGTGACACCCGACCGGGACGGTGGCGTGGGGCTCGAGTCAAGGGAGGTCATTTCTGGACCGTGACCTCCGAGATCTCGCCGCGGAAGCCGCTGCCTTCCTTCGGCAGGCTGGTCAGCCAGACCAGTACGTACCGTGTCTGGGTCGGCTCGGCCGGCTTCAGCTCCGCCTTCTCACCCTGATCCTTGAGCGAGGCGACGGAGGTCCAGCCGCTGACCGCGGCCGGCGACTTGCCGGTGTCGCCCTTCGGCACCATCAGCTCGAGGCTGGTCTTGTCACCGACCAGGTTGACCGTCACCAGCGACACGTTCGTCGGCGCGCCGAGGTCGTAGACGATGCCGACGCCGTCCTTGGTACCACCGAGGTCAGGCCGCCGCTTGTACGACATCGTCGTCCAGGTGGTGCCGGCCTTGCCGTCGAAGGTGTTCGGAACCTCTTCAGGGTGCTCCTCGCCGTTGCCGTCCGGCTCAGGATCGAAGTCCTTCGCGGCGACGATCTTGACCGGTTCGTTCGTCACCGGCGGCGGACCGCTCGTCTGCGGCGGGTTGCTCGCGCCGGTGTCGTCGGAGCCCTGGTCGTTGTTGATCGCGCCCTTCACCAGGAACTGCGCGATGCCGATCACCGACAGCAGCGCCAGGATGGCGAGCAGGATCAGGATCCGGCCGCCCCAACTGCCCCGCGGCCTCGGCTCGTCGACCGGCGGCTTGCGCCGGCCGTTGCCGTTCTGGTTCGGCGCCTGCCGGCGGATCGGCTCCGTCGGCGGAGCGACCGAGTACGCCGCTTGCGGGGCCGTCTGCCCGTTCGGCGGGTACTGCGGCGCCGGCGGCGTCGGATCGAGCGCGGGTGGCACCTGCAGCGCGGGCGCGACCTGGGTGGCGTCGTCGACGCTGCCGTTCTGCCGGGCGACGGCCACCGTCTCGTCCATCTGGCTCGGCGGCTCGTGCGAGCTGCCGATCACGCCGGACAGAGCGGCCGACAGACCCGCGGCGCTGGTGATCGGTGCGGCGTGGTGGCGCGGAGGGTTGCCGAGCAGCCGGTCGGAGATGTCGTCCAGCGAGCGTGGCACCCCGGCGCGGACCTGGCGAGGACTCAGCAGCCGGCCGTGCTCGACCGGTGCGGGCTGGAGCCCCCACGCTGGAGCGGGACCGGGCCACCGGCCGGTCAGGGAGGCGTACAGCAACTCCCCGAGCGCGCGGACGTCAGCTTCCGGACTACCGGGGCCAGTGCCGCGCAGGGCCGCTTCGGTGGCGAGGCCGACGACCTTGATCGCGCCGGCGTCCGTCACGACGACGGTGGACGGGCTGATCGAGCCGTGCGAGTGGCCGGTGCGGTGCAGGTTCTCCAGGGCCTCGGAAACCTCGCGGGCCAGCCAGCCGGCCTGCTGGCCGGTCAGCGGTCCGGCGCCGAGCATGCGCTCGAGCGGACGGCCTCCGGCCCATTCCCGCACGCAGTAGGTGACGCCCTCGTGCATGTCGCAGTCGAGGACCCGCAGGAAGCGCGGGTCGGCCGCGGCGGCAGCGCGCCGGGCGGCGTCGAAGAGCAGGTTCGTCCGCGGGTCGCCGACCGGCAGGACGTCCACGACCACTGCCCGGCTGAGCACTTCGTCCACTGCCCGCCAGACCCGCGCACCGTCGATCTCCGCGAGCAACTCGGCGATCCGGTAGCGGCCTGCGAGCAGGGCACCAGGACTGACGGTCTGGTTCGACACGGTGTCTCTCGCCCTCCTCGATGCACTGGTCGTCCTGCGTCTCCGCTCCGGATCCAGTCGCGCAGGACCCGGCTGCGAGCGGTTGGCGGTCCGATCGCAGGCCCCATGCTAGTGCCCCCGTCAGCCCAGAAGTGGTGCACGAGTGCACAAGCGGCCCGATCAGGACCGCCGGGGCCGCCCCGGCAGCTTCGATGTGACCATGGACACGACGTCGATGACCTCGTGAATTCGCAGTACCCGGGCGACGCCGACGTAGACCGGGAGCATCACGATCGCGGCGACCGCCAGTTGCAGGATCGCGGCGAGCGGGCCCTTCCAGTCGACCGCCGAGTCGAGCAGCAGCAGCGCACCCCGGCCGAAGGCGGCGCCGATCACCGCGGCGATCACCATCGCGAGCAGCGGCAGGCCGATCCCCGCGCCGCGGACCCGCGGCACCTTCCGGGCCAGGACCCGCCGGGACAGCAGTACGGCGACCAGGTAGGACAGCGCGAAGGCGCCACCCAGCATCACGCCGCTGAACCGCAGGTGCTCCTCGTCCAGGATCACCCGGACGCCGATGATCGCGGCGGCGATGTTCGTCGTCGCGATCACGCACTGCAGGAAGAACGGCGTCCTGGTGTCCTCGAACGCGTAGAAGGTGCGCAGCTGGAAGTACTGCACGGTGAACGGGATGATTCCCAGCGCGAGCGCCATCAGCGTGTACGCCATCAGCGTCAGGTTGTTCTTGCCGGACCCGTAGCCGGCGATCACGGTCACGATCGGATACGCGAACGCGACCATCGCGGCCGCCGCCGGTACGACGATCGCCAGCGTCTGCCGGATCGACCGCGCCGACAGGCGGGCCACCTCCGTCACGTCGCCCTCGGACGCCAGCGACGACATCTGCGGCAGCGCCGCCGTCGCGAGCGACACCGTCACGATGCCGTGCGGCACCAGGATGATGAGCATCGCCGTGCTGTAGGCGAACAGACCGGCCTTGGCGCCGGGATCTTCCGAGGCGCTACCCGCGATGGCGAGCTGCGTGACGACCACCAGGGTCACCTGGTTCACCGCGACGAACAGCACGGTCCAGATGCCGAGCCTGGCGGTGTGCCCGAGCCCGGTACCGCGCAGGCCGAACTTGGGCATATAGGTGTGGCCGCTGGCCTTCAGGTACGGCAGCAGCACCAGCAGTTGCACCGCGATCCCCACGGTGTGGCCGAGGCCGAGCAGCAACTCCTCGCCGTGGCTGAAGGTGGGCGGGTTGTCCCCGGCCCGGTAGACCAGCAGGAAGATCACGATCGAGGCGCAGGCGACCACGTTGTTCGCGATCGGCGCCCACATCATCGGGCCGAACCGGCGGCGGGCGTTCAGCACCTGGCCGACCAGCACGAACGCGCCGTAGAAGAAGATCTGCGGCAGACAGAGCCGGACGAACATCACCATCGACGCCTTCTCGGCGGCGCGGGACGGGTCCTGCAGCTCCTTCGGCAGGTAGAGCTGCGCGATCAGCGGCGCGAGCAGCACGCAGAGCACGGTGACCAGGGCCAGGACGACGAAGCCGAAGGTGAGCAGCCGGTTGGTGAAGTCGCGGCCGCCGTCGTCGTGGTTCTTGATCGCCCGGACGAGTTGCGGCACCAGCACGGTGTTGAAGACACCGCCGGCCAGCAGGATGTAGAGGCTGTTCGGGATGGTGTTCGCGGCGGTGAAGATGTCGCCGCGCAGGGCGGTGCCGATGGCGGCCGCGAGCAGGGCGATCCGGACGAATCCGAGCAGGCGTGACAGCACCGTTCCGGCTGCCATCACCGCCGCGGAGCGCAGGGTGCGGTCAGCCATCCTTCGTACCGACTCCTTCTTTCAGGCTCTCGCCGGGCTCGGTGTGCCCGTTCTCCGGTACGCCGGCGCCCCGGTCCGGGGTGACCCGCAGCGGCTCGACCGGCTCCAGCGGGTTCGGCTCGACCCCGGCCTCGGTCTCGGCCCCGGCCCCGGCCTGGACCGGGTCGGCGGAGTCGGACGCGGCCAGGTCCCGGGGTTCCAGCGGTGCCGGGTGCAGCGGGTCGGCGCCGGCTTCGGGCGTCGACGGGTTGCGCCGCTCGGAGCGGACCCGCCGGTAGATGCGGACGGCCGAAGTACCGAAGAGCAGGGCGCAGGCGGCGCCGACCAGGACCCACCCGACGCTGCCGTACTGCGCCGCCTCGATCAGCAACTCCTGCGACTTGCCGATCGGGAGCCCTTCGGCGGAGACCACCTGGGCGTTGGCCTTGATCAGGCCGTTCTGCTCGGCGCTCGCGTTGATCTGGAAGGTCGCCTTCTGCCGGGCGGCCAGCAGCCGGGTCTCCAGCCGGGCGATCCGCAGGTCGGTCCGGTTCGCCGAGGTGACCTCGATGCGGACCCGGACGGAGTACGGCAGTTCGTTCTCGACGGTGAGCGGGAAGGTGCCCTTGCTGCCCGAGAGGTTGACCTTGATCTCTTTGCGCCGGCCGCTGTCGACGGCCGAGTTGACCAGGTGAACCTTGGCGAGCTGGTTCGCCATCGCGGCCTGCTCGTAGGTGCCGTACCGCTGCGCCTCGTCGGGGAACCCGGCCCAGCTGGACGAGCTCAGCCGGAGCAACGACTTCTTCAGGTCCTGGTCGGCCGGGTTCGGGTCGGCGAGCAACGACCGGTACGTCGCGGTCGCCTGGCTCAGGTTCTTCAGCTGGTCGAGCTGTCCGTCGGGCAGCGCCGCGGCCGGCTTCTGGGTGATCGGCTTGGCCGGCAGCGCTCTCAGGGTCTTGACCTGCTGGAGATCGACCGGCGTGATCCACGGCAGGGCCATGCTCTGGACCAGCGCGGCTGTCTTCGTCCCCTCGTCGTCCCAGCCGCGCGGCGGTACGACCACGACCGTCGCGCGGCTCCGGCCGGCGGCCGTCAGGGCGGTCTCGGCCGCGAAGCGCTGCTGGATCTGCACCGGCCGGTCGGCCGTCGCCGGATCCGGACCGGCTGCGATCAGGCTGTCGTCCGAGACGATCGTCTCGACGGACTTGACCGGGTCCTGCGGCGTCGCCACGTTGAACCGCGGCGACGCGAGCAGGTTCGGCCGGTCGGCCGGGGACCAGGCCGAGCTGTTCACCAGGGTGACGTCGAGGTCCCAGTCGCCCGCGTAGCCGGTCGAGGCCCGGGCCAGGTTGGCGCTGTTCGCCGCGCCGTTCTCCAGCCAGAGGCCCGGGGTGAAGTTCGGATGGGGGCCGCCCACGACGTATTGCTCGGTGAACGACCGCGAGTTGGCGACCAGGCCCTTCAGCGGGTCGCCGGCGGCGAACAGACCGGCGACGTCCGGGTCACCCCAGGGAAGCATCACCAGTTGGTTCTTGCCGGGCTGGTGGCTGAGCTCGAACTCCCGCAGCCAGGTGGAGACGACCTTCTGTCCGGTGCCGGGCTTCGTCCGGCCGTCGGGGTCCTGGACCTGGTACTTGCCGGTCTGGATCAGCCGCGCCTCCTCGAGCATCGCGGGGTCGACGAGCCAGGTGACCTTCCGCTGCCGGCCCAGTTGGAGCAGCCGACCCAGCTGACCGGTGGGCGCCATCGACTCCGCCAGCGAGTCGTTGGCGAAGACGGCGTCCTTCAGCAGCGTCGGGCGGTGCCGCAGCGGCAGCACCAGCGCGGTGCTCACCTTGCGCGCCTTGCCGGCGTCGATCACCGGCATCAGGGTCAGGCTCAGGCCGCCGGTGGTGCGGTCCCTTTCGGTGACGTCACCACGGAACCGCACGCCGACCGTGTAGACGCCGGTGTTCTTGCCGATCTTCCACTCGTTCCAGGGCACGACCAGCTTGAAGGGCACCGACGCCTTCGGCGCCAGCGGCGGTCCGAGCAACTGGAAGGTGGTCGACTCGGAGGTGGTCAGGCCGACGCAGTCGTTGCGGTTGTCGAGTGCTTCGTCCGCCTCGATGTCGATGGTCGAGAGCTGGGCGCGGGTGGTCAGCCGCTCGCGGTTGATGCAGGCGCCGGCCTGCGGGTTGGCGAAGGTCGTCGTACTGGTGTTGGTGACACGCCCGGTGATCGTCACGGCCTGGCCCGGGGCCGGGGCCGCCGGGCTGAACGAATCGATGCTGACGTCCACCGCCGGATCCTCGGCAGCGGGTGCCGCGACCGCCGCGGAAGGGCCGGAAACCGCTGACGCCGCAGCGAGCAGCAGGCCCGTCGCCGCAGCCGCGGAGAGCCTCAGTCGCCGTCTCAACACGCCGTCACCGTAACCTAGTGTGCCGCTGACGGGATTACTCGGCGCCGGGGCCGCCCAGGACGGCACCTCGCGGCGTTGGCGAAGCAGCCGCGATGAACCCCGCATCGAGGCAGCTCCGCCGCCTTGCGATGCACCATCCTGGACACCCCCGTCACTCGAGCAATCCCCTCAGCGGCACACTAGTTCCCTGTGTCCCCTACTCCCGACCGCTCAGCCTCTTCCGGATCGTTGTCCGCGGTGCAGCGACAAGGTGTCCAGTCGCTGCTGCGGATCGCGCCGGTGGTCGACGAGCTCGGCAGCCGGTTCGCTGCCGCCGGGCACGAGATCGCCCTGGTCGGGGGTCCTGTCCGGGACATTCTGCTGGGTCGGGGGAGCAAGGACCTCGACTTCGCCACCTCCGCCCACCCGGAGGTGGTGGAGCGGCTGCTGGCCGGCTGGGCGGACCACGTCTGGGATATCGGCAAGGCGTTCGGCACCATCGGTTGTCGGAAGGGTGACTGGATTCTCGAGATCACCACGTACAGGTCGGAGTCCTACGATCCCACCTCGCGCAAACCGGACGTCGCGTACGGCGACAGCCTGGAGGGCGATCTGGCCCGGCGCGACTTCGCCATGAACGCGATGGCGGTGCTGCTCCCGTCGCACCGCTTCGTCGACCCGTACGGCGGCCTCGAGGACGTCGCGAACAAGGTGATCCGGACGCCGGGATCGCCCGAGGACTCGTTCTCCGACGACCCGCTGCGGATGATGCGCGCGGCCCGGTTCGCGGCGCAGCTGAACTTCACCCCGGACCCGGCGGTGGTCGCGGCGATGACGGCGATGGCCGATCGGATCACCATCGTGTCCGCCGAACGGGTCCGGGACGAGCTGATCAAGCTGGTCTGCTCGGACCACCCGCGGGTCGGGCTGGACCTGCTGGTCGGGACCGGCCTGGCCGACCACGTGCTGCCCGAGCTGCCCGCGTTGCGGCTGGAGCTGGACGAGCACCACCGGCACAAGGACGTGTACGAGCACTCACTGACCGTGCTGGAGCAGGCGATCGACCTGGAGCCGCGGCTGACGGTGGACGGTCCTGACTTCGTCACCCGGTTCGCCGCGCTGATCCACGACATCGGCAAGCCGAAGACGCGCAAGTTCGAGGGCGCGGGCAAGGTGACGTTCCACCACCACGACGTGGTCGGGGCGAAGCTGGCGAAGAAGCGGATGAAGGCGCTGCGGTTCAGCAACGAGCAGATCGACCAGGTCGGCAAGCTCGTGGAGCTCCACCTGCGCTTCCACGGCTACGGCACCGGCGAGTGGACCGACTCCGCCGTACGCCGGTACGTCCGCGACGCCGGCGAGCTGCTGACCCGGCTGCACGTACTCACCCGGGCCGACTGCACCACCCGCAACAAGCGGAAGGCGGACTCGCTGCGTTCGGCGTACGACGATCTGGAGACTCGTATCGCCCGGCTGCAGGAGCAGGAGGAGCTGGACGCGCTCCGGCCGGACCTGGACGGCAACCAGATCATGCAGATCCTCGGCATCGGTCCCGGCCGTGACGTGGGGCAGGCCTACAACTACCTGATGGAGCTCCGGATAGACGAGGGCCCGCTCGGCGAGGAGCAGGCCCGGGAGAAGCTGCTGGCTTGGTGGAACAGCCGTTCCTGAGCGCTCCCCGGCGCGGTTCCGCGGCGGTACCGTCAGGAGATGTTGTGGCTTCTGGCGGTGCTGAGCGGCGGTGGGATCGCGCTCGGTGGGCGGTACTGGTGGGACCGGAGAGCCGCCAAGCGCGGTGACACCGAGGAACTCGAGGAGATCAAGCGGCTCGCCGACGAGGACGTCACCCTGCTCGGCGAGGAGCTGAGCAGACTCGGCGAGGCGGTGGACGGTCGCGAACTGGATGCGGAGACCCGGCTGGACTACCAGCGCGGGCTGGACGCCTACGAGGCTGCTCAGCGAACGGTGCGTGGGATCAAGTCCGCCGACTCGATCAGCACGGTGACGGACACCCTGGCGACGGGCCGGTACGCGATCATCTGTGTCCGCGCCCGAGTGGCCGGTGAGCCGGTTCCCGAACGCAGAGTGCCTTGCTTCTTCAATCCGCAGCACGGCCCGTCGACCACGGACGTGCTCTGGACCCAGGCCGGGCACGGCACGCGCAAGGTGCCGGCTTGTGCCCAGGATGCTGCCCGGCTGAAGGCGGGGGACGAGCCAGAGGTGCGCTACGTCCGCTTCCACTCACGCCGAGTGCCCTACTGGGAGGCAGGCGCCGCAGTCGCGCCGTACGGCGCCGGCTACTTCGCCAGCGGTGCCGGCGCGTCCTACATCGCGATCGCAACCTTCGAAAGCCAGACCGGTGCGACAACCTGGGGCGACTGGAACAGCGGCGGCGCCTACACCGGCGACCTCGGCGGAATCGGGGACTACGGCGGCGGCATGGAAGGCGGCGGAGGCGGCGGCGACGGCTAAATCCGCTGGAACTCCAGTGGTTCGCCGTTGAGCAGCACGAAGTCGGTCACACACGGCCAGTCTGGACGAACCAGTCCAGCGTGGTGCCTGGTCTAATCTCACGGCGTGGACCTCTTGAGCATCATCGGGTGGGGCGGATCGGCGCTGGTTGTGGTGTCGCTGTTGCAGACCCGGATCCTGCGACTGCGGCTGCTGAACCTGGTCGGTTGCGTCGTCCTGGTCGGCTTCAACCTCGCCATCCCGGTCTGGCCGATGGTCGGGATGAACGCTGTCCTGGCCGTCATCAACGTGGTGCAGTTGTGGCGGCTGCTCCGGCACCGGCACGACGACGCGGAGTACGCCGTGCTCGAGGTCAACTCGACCGACGCGTACCTCGGCCACGTGCTGACCGCGCACCACAAGGACATCTCGAAGTTCAACCCCGGCTTCACCTCGGCCGCGAGCCCGTACGCGTTCCTGGTCCAGCACGGCGAGCGCACGGTCGGCGTCGTCCTGGCCCACGACGCCGGCGAGGGCCGCGCCCAGATCGACCTGGACTACGTGCTCCCGGAATACCGCGACTTCACCCCCGGCGAGTTCGTCTACCGCCGCAGCGACGTCTTCACCGACCACGGCTTCCACCAGGTAATGGCCCCACCCCGCATGCGCGACTCAACCCCCTACCTCACCAAACTCGGCTTCCACCGAGACGGCCCCAACCTCGTCCTCAACCTCCCCCACTAGCTTCCCAACGTTGTAGAACTGTATTTATTATAAGTATAGTTCTATGTCATGAGGAAACCTGCTCGCATCTTCGCTCGCAATCAGGAGTGGGCCCACCTGGAGCGGTTCGCGACGGCCTCGTCCGAGCATCCTCAGCTGGGTGTGGTCAGCGGGCGCCGCCGGCAGGGCAAGACCTATCTCGTCGAGGCGCTGGCACAGCAGACGAAAGGTCTGTACTTCGGCGCGACCCAGGCGATGGAGACCGAATCACTCGCGCTCTTCGCGACCGCGATCGGTGAGCACCTGCGCGCGCCGTCGCCGCCGCGGTTCGACAGCTGGGACGCCGCCATCCGCTTCCTCTTCTCGATCGACGGATCGCCCGGCCCGTTCGTCATCGACGAGTTCCCGTACCTGAGCGCGGTGTCGCCCGCACTGCCCTCGATCCTGCAACGAGAGATCGACCAGGCGGCATCCGCCGGGCGGCAGACCAGGCTGCTGCTCTGTGGATCGGTGATGTCGGTGATGGGGGGACTCCTGGCCGGAACGGCTCCGCTGCGAGGCCGGGCCACCCTGGAGCTGGTGGTCCGGCCGTTCGACTACCTGCTGGCCGCCGAGTTCTGGGGAGCAGTTGATCCGCGTCTTGCCGTGCTTCTGCACTCCGTGGTCGGGGGCACCCCTGCGTACCGGAGATTCGTCAATGACGACAGCCCTCGGTCGATGGAGGACTTCGACGACTGGGTACTGCGAACGGCGCTGAGCCCGGCAAGTCCGCTGTTCAGGGAGGCGAGGTATCTCCTGCAGGAGGAGATGGACGTCCGGGACAGTGCCCTGTACCACTCCGTGCTCGCCGCCGTGGCTTCAGGCAACAGTACGAGAGGCGGGATCGCCAACTACGTCGGCCGGAAAGCGACCGACATCGGTCATCATCTGGCGGTTCTGGAAGACAGTGGACTTCTTCGCCGGCAGCAGGACGTGTTCAGGTCAGGTCGCTCGGGCTACCAAGTGGCCGAACCCCTGGTGGTCTTCTATCAGGTGGTCATGCGACCGCAGTGGGGTCTGCTCGAGAGTGGCCGGGCGGCGAACGTCTGGAAGGCTGCCAGAGCGCGATTCTTTTCGCAGGTGGTCGGTCCACACTTCGAGCAGATCTGCCGGGAGTACGCCACGGCAGCGCCGGTCGAACTCTTCGGGGAGCTCCCGGGTGAGATCGGTGCGGGCGTCGTGGCGGATCACTACAACAGGAGCCAGATCGAGGTCGGCGTGGTCGTGCTGGCCCCGGCTGAGCCAGGCCGCCGCCGGAAGATCCTGTCTCTCGGTGAGGTCAAGTGGGGCGAGGTGATGGGGCGGCGTCATCTCGATCGGCTCGCGCGGGCACGCCAGTTGCTTTCCAAGGACTACGACACCGCAGACACGATTCTTGCCTGCTACAGCGGCGCTGGTTTCGAGGAAGATCTCGGCTCAGAGGTCCTGACTGTCGGGCTCGAGGATCTCTACTCCAGCGCCCTCTAGCCCAACTGCTTGGCGAAGCAGAGGGAGGCTGGTTCGTGTTCGAAGGGTGGGTAGGGCGGGGTGGGAGTGTAGCCGTGGCGGGTGTAGAGGGATATGGCTTCGTGTTGCTGGGTGCCGGTTTCCAGGCGGAGGGTGGTCAGGCCCTGGGCGCGGGCCTGGGTCTCCAGGTGGGCTAGGAGTAGGCGGGAAAGGCCCCAGCCGCGGGAGGACGGTTCGACGTACATGCGTTTGATCTCGCCTAGGCCGGGGCCGATCGGTTGCAGGCCGACGCAGCCGGCGGGGGTGCCGTCGACGAGGAGGACGATGAACTCGATGTCGGGGTGGAGGGCGACCAAGGGCTGGTCCTCGCCGTAGATCGCGGCGAGTTCGGCCTGCTGGGCGGTCGTCAGCGCGACCACGGCCGGGTCGGTCCGCGCGGCCGGGCGGAGTTCGACGCCCTCCATCAGTTCCAGCGCATCGGTCATGGTCCGGACGGTAGCAATCGGCGGTGACGCTGCTGTTTCGCTTTCCTCACTGGGCCCGCGGAGGGCAGTGAGGTCTACTTACCGTCACCCATTGATCGCGCTGAGGTCTTCCCTGATTCGTTATACCTCTCAGCATTTCTGCATGGCTGACCTCACCCGCAGAACGGTGCTGCTGCGGTGAGCACCAACTACCAGGTTCGTACTGCGCGCGGCAGCTCCACAGTCGAGGTGATCTGATGGGGGCGTGAGGTCCCTGGAGCAGATCGCGGCCCAAGTCCGTGCGGGTGAGCTGGACCCGGTCGAGCTGGTCGAGCAGGCGCTGCGGCGTGCGGAGGAGACGTCCGGGCTGAACGCCGTCGTGCACCTCGATGCCGAGGGTGCCCGGCGAGCCGCCAAGCAGGCCAGGCACGGACCGCTGGCCGGAGTACCGGTGCTGGTGAAGGAGATCATCGAGGTCGAGGGGATGCCGTATCGCTGCGGATCCGCTGCGATGGACGGGATCGCCGGCCGGGACGCCGAGGTGGTCAGCCGACTGAGAGCCGCCGGAGCGGTGATCATCGGGCTCAGCCACAGCCACGAGTTCGCCTACGGCTGCACGGGTACGTCTAACCGCGTTGGACCTTGCCGCAACCCGCATGACCGATCCCGGATGACTGGCGGATCCAGCTCGGGCGCAGGCGCTGCTGTGGCGGCCGGCGTGGTGCCGCTGGCGATCGGCACGGACACTGCAGGTTCGGTGCGGATTCCGGCGGCACTGTGCGGTGTAGTCGGCTACAAGCCCGCACGGGACACTCTGCCGGTCGATGGCGTGTTCCCGCTGTCCCAGAGCCAGGACCACGTCGGCGTGCTCACCCGCACCGTGGCTGACGCCGTCTACGCCGTGAACGCACTAACCGGCGGTACAACTGCGACAGTCGACCGCCCACGGCTCGGACTGGCGTCGAACCCGGAGTACCTCGACTACGACGAAGAGGTCGGCAAGGCCTGGTCCCAGGCGATGGAGTTGTTCGAGACAACTCCTGTGGAGCTCCCTGACTGGGCCGCGACACTCAAGACGGCAGTGGACCTGCAGGGACCGGAGGCTGTGGCGAACCATGCGGGCCGGGCTATCGCCACCTATCAACCCGACGTCCAGCAACGGCTGCGCGACGCTGCCGAGGTCCCCGCCTGGCGCTACGTCCAGGCACAGGCCGAGGCCGCTGACCTCACCATTGCTTTCG
This sequence comes from Kribbella sancticallisti, assembly GCF_039530625.1. Lineage (NCBI taxonomy): Bacteria > Bacillati > Actinomycetota > Actinomycetes > Propionibacteriales > Kribbellaceae > Kribbella > Kribbella sancticallisti. The sequence continues at coordinate 216,415 of NZ_BAAAOS010000017.1, forward strand.
GCGACCTCTTGCAGACAGTGGATGGCGTGCTGCTGCCGACAGTCCCGGTAGTGGCCCCGTTGCTCGAATCACTGGTCGACGAGGCGGCTGTCAGAGCGCAGTTGATGCGCCACACCCGCCTCACCAACGTCACCGGCTTCCCGGCCGTCAGCATCCCTCTACCGACGGCCGGGCTCCCGGTCGGACTACAGATCATTGCCAGAGACAACCAAACGGCCGGTGCGGTCGCCGCCTGGATCGAACGTCAGTTGTAGAGGCGTACGTCGGCCACGGTCCACCAGTGGTCGCTGGTACCGGTCGACGAGATGCGGACGAAGCGTGCGCGCGTGGGCTTCACGTCGACGTTGGTGAGCTGCCCGGCGCCCGTGCCGCTCGCCAGCGGATGCCAGCTGGTGCCGTCGAAGCTGGTCGACACCTGCCAACTCTTCGCATAGTCGCCCGCGTTGCCGCCGCTGTCGATCGCGACGCGGCGGAACTGCTTCGCCGTACCGAGGTCGACCTGCACGTACTGCCCCGAAGCCTGCGCGGCCTTGGACTGCCACACCGTAGAACCGTCCGCGTCGAAGGCAAGCGCCGCATCAGCAGCCGGTACTGCGCTCGCCGTGCCACCCGTCAGCGACACGGGTGACAGGTTTCCTTCCAGCGAGCGCGAACGCGGCCAGGTGAACGTTGCGATGGCGCCACCGGGCAGCGTGTACTCGAAGTACTCGTCCCCGACCGCTACCGCGAAGCTCCTCGGGTCGTCGTTCTCGTTGTGCACCAGCAGCGCGGTCGAGCCGTCCTGGTTGCGGAACGCCGATGACATGAGCTGCCCGTTCCACCCGGTCGTCCCGTACGACGTACTGGCGATCCGGACCGCGCCGGACTTCACGAACTTCGACAGGTGCCCGATCGTGTAGTACTCCGCGTCGGTGGTGACGCTGTTGTCCGGCTGGACCGTGACGAGCCCGGTGCAGGTCTCGCAGCCGCCGTTGAACGGACCGCCCTTGTCGTCCAGCGCGATGTTCCAGTTCACGACGGACTTGGCCCAGTTGCGCGTCGTACCGAGCATCAGTGTGCGGGCGTGCCAGGTCAGCGTGCCGCGGAAGATCTGCGCCGGGGTGTCGTTGGGCCCGTGCGAGCCGGAGCACTCGGTGAACCAGATGCCCTTGTCCGGGAAGGTGTTGTGGAGCGCGGTCTGCGCACTGGGGTTCCCGGAGTAGCAGTGGTACGCAGTACCGGCGATCCACTTGCCGGCGGGGCTGTCGAGCAGTTGGTACGGGTAGTCGGTCTCCGGGTCCTCACCGGGCGGCGTCGTGCCGATGTCGCCGGGGTGGGTCGACCAGTTGTGGTCGTAGCCGAGGATCTTCGTCCGCGGGCTGGCCGCGCGCAACATCGGGCCGAGCTGGGAGATCACCGCGGCCTGCTGCCGCACCGGCATGTCCGTGCCGGGGTAGCCGCTCGGCTTGCGGTTCTGCGGCTCGTTCTGCACCGACAGGAAGTCCACCGGTACTCCGGCCGCCTCGTACGCCTTCACGAACTTCACCAGGTAGCGCGCGTAGGCGTTGTAGACGGCCGGGTCGTCCTTGAGCCGGCCACCGACCAGGGAGTCGCCGGTCTTCATCCAGGCGGGCGGGCTCCACGGCGTCGCCATCACCTTGAGGGACGGGTTCAGCTGCTTGGCGCGGCGCAACAGCGGCAGGATCTGGGCCTGGTCGTGGGCGATGCTGAAGTGCCTCAGCGGGAAGTCGGTCTGCCCGGCCGGCCTGTCGTCGTACGTGTAGTGCTGCGGGGCCGCGGTGAAGTCCGACGAGCCGACCACCTGGCGCAGGAAGCTGACGCCGATGCCCTGAGCCGGGTCGAACAGCGACCACATCGTCTTGTCCCGCTCGGCGGGCGTCAGCCGATAGAGCACGCTCGCGGACGAGTCCGTGATCGAGGCGCCGAAGCCATCCATCGTCTGGTACTTCGTGCCGGGGTCGACCGTGATCGTCGTCTCCGCGCTCTGCCCCTTCTGGAAGGCGACGGGCGCTCGCTCGTGCAGCAGTTCGGCCCGGTCGGGAGTGGTCACCCAGACCCGCGCCTTCGTCGTGGACTTGCCGGCCGGTTCGGCCTGCGCGCCGGTGCCGCTCAACACTCCGCTCACCAGCAGCGCGGAACCGGCCAACGCCGCCCCGATCGCCTGTCTCCTCATCGCACTCCTTCGGTCAACCCCGATGAAACAAATGAAACAAGTCCGCAACATCCGGACCTCAGGAAACGACGCCTACCGTGGCCTGTCAAGGTGAACTAGAGTGCGAGATATGAAACAGAGCGATGTAACAAATGCCTAGCCGGGTCACCGTGCGGGACATCGCGGCGGAGACCGGGGTTTCGATCGCGACTGTTTCCCGGGTGCTGAACCAGAGCGGAAGCGTCGCGCCGCAGACCCGTGAACTGGTCGAGCAGGCCGTCCAGCGCCTCGGGGGCCGCGCGCCGAGCCCGCGGGGCGGCTCGCCGAAACCCGTCGGTGGAGCCGTCTACCTGCGCTGCCCGTACGTGCTGACCGACTACTTCGGCCTGATCGTCTCCTCGATCGCCGAGACGCTCGACCGGCACGGACGTCAACTCGTCCTCAACGCGGGCGAGGCGACACAGCACGACCAGGTCCTCGCCCGGCTCCCCGCGCAGCGCGATCTGGCCGGCGCGATCCTGATCCTGCCGCCGGAGACGAGCGACGAACTGATCCAACTGCGCTCGCGCCGCTTCCCCTTCGTCGTCGTCGACCCCCGTACTCCGCTGCCGCGCGACATCGCCGCGGTATCGGCCGCCCACTTCTCCGGCGCCCGCCAGGTGACCGCGCATCTGGTCGAGCTCGGCCACACCCGGATCGGCGTGATCGGCGGCCCCAGCGAGTGGCTCGCCAGCGACGCCCGCCTCAGCGGCCATGCCGCCGCGCTCGCCGACGTCGGAATCCTGCCGGACCCGGCCCTCGTCCGCCCGGTCGAGCCCACCATCGACCAAGGCCGCCGGGCGGCCGGTCAGCTACTCGACCTGGCCCACCCGCCGACAGCCTTGGTCGCCTTCAACGACAAGGCCGCGGTCGGCGCCCTCCAAGCCGCAGCCGACCGCGGCCTCGTAGTACCGCGCGACCTGTCCGTCGCCGGCTTCGACGACATCGACCTCAGCCGGGCCACCTTCCCGGCCCTCACCACGGTCCGTCAGCCCCTGCAGGAGATGGGCCGCATGGCCGTAAGCCTCCTCATCCGCCTCCTCGACCGCCACGAGCTCGAGGCCCTCCACGTGGAACTAGCCACCGAACTCATCCCGCGCGCCTCGACAGCCGGCCCCAACCACTGACTTCAGAGTGTGCGGAGTGCGTGCAGGGCGGCGACTGACTGGTCTACGAGTTGTTCGGCTGTTGACGGGCGGTCGGCCGGGGGGAGGCTGGACCACTCGAGCGTCAGGTCCTCGACGTAGGCGAGCCAAGCGTGGATGGTCAGGCGGTCGCGTGAGGCGGGCTGGTCGGTCTCCGGGGGAAGGTCCAGGAGATTGAGGACTCGGGTGGTGAGGGCGGCGCGGGTCTCGGCGTAGATCTCGACGACGTAGATGTCGCCGCCGGCGGCGCCGCGGACGAAGGAGATGTAGGAGTCGCGGCGGCGGGTGACGAAGGCGACGAACGACAGCAGCATCTGGCGGAGTTGCTCGTCGGCCGGGAGGGACGGGTCGGGCTTGGTGACCCGCAGCAGGCGGCGACCGGCCGCGCTGACCACCGCGATGTAGAAATCGCGCTTGGTCGGGAAGTAGTGGAACAGCAGCCCGCGAGAGATCCCCGCCTCGGCCGCCACGGCGTCGATCGACAGGTCGTGGATCGGCTGGGTCCGCAGCATCATCAACCCGATGCCGACCAGTTGCCGGCGGCGATCGTCCGCGGTGAGCCGCCGCCGACGCCCGTTCGGCGCACCGGCCTCGCCCTCCGCATCCAGAGCATTCACACTATTGAGCATTGCTCAGTAAGTGCGCTACCGTCAATGCTCAGCCGAGGTCGAGGAGCAGCTGATGGGTTTCGAGCCGTCCGCCAGGGCGCAGGAGTTGATCGGCAAGGTCGACGAGTTCGTCCGGACCGAGATCGAGCCGGTCGAAGCGGACCTGCACGCCGCGATCCGCGCTTCCGAAGACCCGTGGCAGCCGCAGGCCGCCTTCAAGGAACTGCAGGCGAAGGCTCGCAAGCAAGGGCTGTGGAATCTGTTCCTCCCGCCCGCCGAGCCCGGCAACGAGGCGTACGGCGAAGGGCTGAGCAACCTCGACTACGCCCCGATCGCCGAGCTCACCGGCCGGTCCTTCCTCGCGCCGTACGTGTTCAACTGCAACGCGCCCGACACCGGCAACATGGAGGTCCTGCTCCGCTACGGCACCGCCGAGCAGAAGCAGCGGTGGCTCGAGCCGTTGCTGGACGGCGCGATCCGCTCGGCGTTCTGCATGACCGAGCCCGACGTCGCCTCCTCCGACGCCACGAACATGGCAGCGACCGCGATCGTCGAGGGCGACGAGGTGGTGATCAATGGCCGCAAGTGGTGGAGCACCGGCGTCGGTCACCCGGACTGCGAACTGCTCATCTTCATGGGCCTCACCGATCCCGAAGCCCACCGCTACGCCCGGCACACGATGGTCCTCGTATCGCGGGACACCCCCGGCGTGAAGGTCGAGCGCCTGCTCCCCGCGATGAGCCGGTACGACGAACCGCACGGCCACGGCGAGGTCTCCTTCACCGACGTCCGGGTCCCGGTCGCCAACATCCTGGTCGGTCCGGGTCGCGCCTTCGAGATCGCGCAGGGCCGGCTCGGACCGGGCCGGGTGCACCACTGCATGCGGCTGATCGGGCTCGCGGAGAGGTCGCTCGAGCTCGCCCTCCAGCGCGGTACCAGCCGGACCGCCTTCGGCAAGCCGCTGGTCAACCTCGGCGGCAACCGCGAGCGGATCGCCGACGCCCGGATCGCGATCAACCAGGCCCGCCTGCTGGTCCTGCAGACGGCGTACCTGCTGGACACGAAGGGGCTCGCGGGCGCGCTCAGCGAGGTCAGCCAGATCAAGGTGGCGGTGCCGCGGATGGCGCAGGACGTGATCGACATGGCGATCCAGTTGCACGGTGGCGGCGGGCTGTCCGACGACTACCCGCTGGCCGCGGCCTGGACGAGTGCCCGGGCGCTGCGTCTGGCCGACGGGCCCGACGAGGTGCATCGTGGAGTGGTCGCGAAGATCGAGCTCGCGAAGTACCAACCGCGGGATCAGCCGAAGGAGTCGCAGTGAGCAGGGTTCTCGTCACCGGTGGAGCCAGCGGACTCGGCGCCGCCCTCGTCGCCCGATTCGTTGCTGAGGGCCACCAAGTGCTCAGTACCGACGTGGCGGCGGAGTCGGCCGCGCCCGACGGAGCGCAGTACCGGCAGTTGAACGTGCGCGATGCGGCGGACTGGGACGCGGCGGTCGCGTGGTGCGAGGAGAACTGGGGCGGGCTGGACATCCTGGTGAACAACGCCGGGATCGCCACCGGCGGCCGGATCGACGTCGAGTCCCTGGACGAGTGGGACCGGGTCGTCGACATCAACCTGATGGGGGTGGTCCGCGGCTGCCGCGCGTTCACCCCGGTGTTCAAGAAGCAGCGCTCAGGGCACATCGTGAACACGGCGTCGGCGGCCGGGCTGGTGCACCCGCCGATGATGAGTTCGTACAACACGGTCAAGGCCGGCGTGGTCGCGCTGTCCGAGACGCTGTCGCACGAACTGCACCCGTACGGCGTGACCGTGTCCGTCGTCTGCCCGTCGTTCTTCCGGACCAACCTGGCGGACTCGATCCAGGGCGACGACACCGAGATGGGCGCGAGCGCCCGCCGGCTGATCGAGAAGTCTCCCCGGACCGCGGACGAGATCGCCGCGAACGTGATCGCCGGGATCAAGAAGCAGCAGTTCCTGATCATCCCCGACCGGCCCGCCCTGCTGGCTTGGCGAACCAAGCGCTTCGCCCGGCCGCTCTACGACCGGCAGATGCGCAAGATCGCCGCCCGGGCCCGCGACCGCGCCGAAGCACCCCAGCCGAGCGCCGAGGCTGCTGCCGGAGAGCGGTGATGGGAGTAGACCAAACAGCGGTGGAAGGCGCACGACCGGTTCGGGACGAGGACGCCTTCGACGTGCCCGCGGTCGACACCTGGCTTAGGGCGTCTACCGTCTTGCCGGAAGGCCTGCCTGAGGTCCGTCAGTTCTCCGGCGGTGCGTCCAACCTCACCTATCTGCTGCGCTACGCCGACCGAGACCTGATCCTGCGGCGCCCTCCGGTGGGGACCAAAGCCAAGGGCGCACACGACATGGGCCGGGAGTACCGGATCCAGCAGGGCCTGGCGCCGGTCTTCCCGCACGTGCCGAGGATGGTTGCCCACTGCAAGGACGACGCGGTACTCGGGTCGGAGTTCTACGTGATGGAGCGGATCGCCGGCACCATCCCGCGGCGGTCCGAGCTCGGCGTCGAGCTGACACCTGAGCAGACGAAGCAACTCGGCTACACCTTGATCGACACGCTCGTCGACCTGCACCAGGTGGACCCGGAGGCAGCAGGACTCGCGGATCTCGGCCGCGGCGAAGGGTACGTCGAGCGCCAGGTCTCCGGCTGGACCGGCCGCTACCGCAAGGTGAAGACCTGGAACGTGCCGAGCTACGAGAAGGTGATGGCCTGGCTCGAGGAGAACCGGCCGACCGACGTACGGATCTGCGTGATCCACAACGACTTCCGGCTCGACAACGTGGTGCTCGCCCCCGACGACCCGCTGAAGATCATCGGCGTGCTCGACTGGGAGTTGGCGACGCTCGGCGATCCGCTGATGGATCTCGGCAGCGCGCTCGCGTACTGGGTGCAGGCCGACGACGACTGGGCGTTCCGGCGGTTCAGGATGCAGCCCTCCGACGTACCGGGCATGATCGGCCGGGACGAGATCGTCCGCTACTACTGCGCGAAGACCGGCCTCGAACCCGCGAACTGGGCGTTCTACGAGGTGTTCGGCCTGTTCCGGCTCGCGGTGATCGCCCAGCAGATCTACTACCGCTACCACCACAAGCAGACCCGGAACCCACGGTTCAAGAACCTCTGGTTGCCGGTCAACCTCCTGGAGCGGCGCTGCCGCAGAATCATGAGTCGTTGAGTGCCGACCATCTACCTGATCCGGCACGCGCAGGCGTCGTTCGGCCGCAGCGACTACGACCGCCTCTCGCCGCAAGGTGAGCAACAGTCCGTCCGGCTCGGGGAAGCGCTGGCCACGCGCGGCCTGAAGCCGGATCTCGTCGTCACCGGAGCGATGCGGCGGCACGCCCAGACCTCCGAGATCGCCTTGCGCGCGGCCGGGCTCGACGTACCGGTGGAGGTCGACGAAGGGTTCAACGAGTTCGACCACGACCAGGTGATCGTGGCGTACAAGCCGGCCTACAAACGGCGCGCGGTGCTGCTCGCCGATCTCGCCAGGACCGGGCATCCTGCGCGCGCGTTCCAGGAGATGTTCGGCGCGGCGACCGAGCGATGGGCCCGCAGCGACGGCGCTGGGTACCCCGAGCCCTTCGCCGCGTTCTGCGCCCGCTCGGACGACGCAGTACGCCGTACTGCGGATCGCCTGGCCAAGGGGGGAGTCCGCGATCGTGTTCACCTCGGGTGGTCCGATCACGGCCGTGGTCGGGCGGCTCCTCAGCGGTGGCGATGACCTGTGGCTGCGGCTCAACCCGGTGACGGTCAACACCGCGATCACCAAGCTGGTCTCTGGACGCAGCGGGCTGACGCTGATCAGCTTCAACGAGCACGGCCATCTCGACGGCAGCGAACTGCTCTCCTACAGATAGGGCGACCTGATGCGACGCAACATCCTGATCACCGGGGCGAGCTCGGGACTGGGCGAGGAGATGGCCCGGCAGTTCGCCGCGAAGGGCCACAACCTCGCCTTGACCGCGCGCCGCGAGGACCGGCTGAAGGCGCTGCAGGACGAACTGGCCGCGGCTCATCCTTCGGTGACGGTGGTGATCCGCCGGCTCGACGTGAACGATCACGCCGAGGTGTTCGAGGTGTTCCGGTCGCTGGATGCCGAACTGGGCGGGCTGGACCGGATCATCGTGAACGCGGGCATCGGCAAGGGCGCGCCGCTCGGCACCGGCCGGTTCGACGCGAACCTGCAGACCGCGCAGACGAACTTCGTCGCGGTGCTGGCCCAGGCCGAGGCCGCGATGGAGCTGTTCCGGGCGAAGAACGCCGGGCATCTGGTGCTGGTCTCCTCGGTCGCCGGAGTGCGCGGCCTCCCGAAGGCCGTCACGACGTACGCCGCGACGAAGGCGGCGGTGGCGACGCTCGCGGAAGGCCTGCAGGTGGAGCTGCTCGGCAAGCCGATCAAGGTGAGCGCGATCCTGCCCGGCTACATCAAGTCCGAGCTGAACGAACATGTCGCGAACACGCCGTTGATCGTGGACACCGTGCCCGGCGTCCGGGCGATGGTGTCGGCGATCGAGGCCGAGAAGGCCAAGGCCCATGTGCCGGCCTGGCCTTGGGTGCCGATGGCAAGGGTTCTCAGGTACGCACCGCTGCCGCTGCTGAAGAGGATGATCTGAATGCGCTGGGGTCTGACCGTTCCACTGACCGGGGTCCCGCTGCGGGATCACCGCCCGCTCGTCTCCGAGCTGGCTTCGCTGGGCTACACCGATCTGTGGTCGGCGGAGGTCGCGGGCGCTGACGCGTTCACGCCGTTGGTGCTCGCGTCCGAGTGGGACGAGCAGTTGCGGCTGGGGACGGCCGTAGTACCGGTTCATACGCGGGGGCCGGCCGCGTTGGCGATGAGTGCGGCCGCGCTGGCAGAGCTGGCGCCAGGGCGGTTCGTGCTGGGGATCGGGGCGTCGTCCGAGACGATCGTGACCGGCTGGAACGGGATCGCGTACGACCCGCCGCTGGCCCGCACCCGCGACGTACTGCGGTTCCTGCGCGCGGCGTTCGCGGGCGACAAGGTGGACGGTGAGTTCGACAGCTTCACCATCAAGCGGTTCCGGTTGGAGAAGGCGCCGGAGGTGGCTCCCTCCATCATGCTGGCGGCGCTGCGTCCGCAGATGCTGCGGCTGGCCGCGCGGGAGGCTGACGGCGCTATAACCAACTGGTTGGCTGCTTCGGACGTCCGCCAGGTCAGGGCCGAACTCGGCGACGAGAAGGAACTCGCCGCCCGGATCTTCGTCTGCGTGACCGAGGACGCGGAGATGGCGCGCAACATCGGCCGGTTCCTGATCGCCACCTACCTGACCGTGCCCGGCTACGCCGCCTTCCATGACTGGCTCGGCCGCGGCGAGGCGATGAAGGAGATGCGCGACGCCTGGGCGGCCGGCGACCGCAACGCGGCGATGGCAGCGGTGCCCGTCGAGGTGATCGACGACTTGATCGTCCACGGCACGGCCGCCGACTGCCGCGCCCGGATCAACCAGTACGTGGAGAACGGGCTGGACACTCCGATCATCGCCACGCTCCCTACTGGCGCTGATCTCCTCGAGACTGCTCGGGCGCTGGCTCCCTGACCGCTTCGCAGAGCGTGCGGACGGCCTCCAACTCCGCTTCGACGATGGTCATCTGCTCCGCGACCGCTTCGTCGGGCAGGTCCGCGGGCAGCAGCATCGTGAACTGATACTCACTGCCTTCCCCGTTCGGCAGGACGCGGGTGAACACGCCCTGGTTCTCGGCGATCAGCAGGTCGACGGTGCCGTGGTCAGGCGAGGTGCGCAGGGTGACGCGCGTTTCGCCCTGGGCGTTCTCGAGGATCCAGTCGTCGCCGTCCACCCGGACGGAACGAGCAACACCGGGAGCCCAGCGCGGAAGGGCGGCCGGATCGGTGACGAGGTCGAAGACGGCCTGCGGCGACGCGGCGATCGAGACGGAGCGGGTCTTGGCTTGATGCAACGAATTGGTAGGCATATATAGATCATATGTACCTGCTTATGGTTGTTCAACTCTTATCATCCGAGGCATGGAGCGCGAAGATCTGGGATCGCTGTTCGGGCGGATCATCCGGCGGCTGATGGCCGCCGAGGGACCGCTGCTGGGCCGGCACGAGCTCTCGATGTGGGGTTACAGCGTGCTGTCGCACCTGGCTGACCAGCCGGCCGCCAACCAGCTGACCCTCGCCACCGCGATCGGGTACGACAAGTCCCGGTTGATCAGGCTGCTCGACCAGCTCGAAGAGGACGGACTGATCGTCCGCGAGCCCGACCCGGCAGATCGCCGGAACCGCCAGGTCCGCCTCACGACGGCGGGCCGGGAGCGACTTTCCGCGGCACGTGCCGACATTCGCGCGATGGAAGACGACTTGCTCGGCGAGCTGACCGCCGCCGAGCGTCGCTCGCTGATCGGCATGCTGGGTCGCCTGGCCGACGGGTGACGGGATAAATGCCGCGCGTCCGCGCCGTCACCTGAAGTAGCGTCGCCCGGCATGGTGAGTGACTGGGTGCGACGGGCCGCCGAGGCGGCGTTGGAGCATCAGGTGCGGTCCGAGGTGGTGACGTGCGCCTCGGGGATCAGCCCGTCGGGGCCCGTGCACCTAGGCAATCTGCGGGAGATTCTGGTTCCGCATTTCGTGGCTGAGGAGCTCCGGCGGGTGGGGAAGCCGGTGCGGCACCTGCTGTCCTGGGACGACTTCGACCGGCTGCGCAAGGTGCCTGCGGGGTGGCCGGAGTGAGAGGTACGAGTCCGGCGCCTACCGGGAAGAGATTCTCACCGCGATCAGGAACCGGACCAGGATCGACGAGGTCCTCAACCGGTATCGCACCAAGGAAGGCAGCAGCCAGGCCACCTTTCCGTACAAGTTCTACTGCCGGCAGTGCGGTCGTGACTCCACCACCGTGCGGAGCTACGACGACGAGACGACGATCGCGGAGTACGGCTGCGCGTGCGGTCACGCGGGGAGCGTGCGGGTCGACACCGAGCACGGCGCCGGGAAGCTGGTCTGGAAGGTGGACTGGCCGATGCGCTGGGTCTACGAGGCGGTCGACTTCGAGGCCGCCGGTGTCGATCATTCGACGCCCGGCTCGTCGTTCACGGTCGGCGCAGAACTGGCCAGGGACGTGTTCGGCGGCGCGGCTCCGTCGTACCTGGGATATTCGTTCGTCGGGGTGCAGGGAATGGCCAAGATGTCCGGGTCCGCGGGACGCGTGCCGACGCCGGCCGACGCGCTCGCCGTGCTGGAAGCGCCGATAGTGCGGTGGCTCTACGCCAGGCGCAGGCCGAACCAGGCGTTCACGATCGACCTCGGTCCCGAAGTCGTCCGCCTGTACGACGAATGGGACAGCCTGGCGCGCAAGGAGCGGAACGAGGCGCAGCAAGCCGCGTACGAGCGTGCGGTCGGCGTACTGCGGACGCCCGAGGTGGTCGTGCCGTTCCGGATCCTCTCATCCGTCGCGGACATCACCGCCGGTTCGACCGAGCAGATCGCCCGGATCGTCGCCGAGGTGGGTTATCCGCACGACTCGATCGACCAGTTGCAGCCGCGGCTCGACCTCGCCACCACCTGGATCGAGCGGTACGTCGACGAGCAGGACCGCACGAAGGTCCGCGACACCCCCGACACTGCACGCCTGGCCGAGCTCACCGAGACCGAGCGGACCTGGCTCACCCTCCTGCGGGAGAACCTCAGGTCCGGCATGACCCTGGAGAAGGTGACCAGCCTCGTGTACGGCGTACCGAAGCTGGCGCTGGGGTTGAGCCTTGACTCCGGACCGACGCCCGAGGTGGCCGCCGACCAGAAGGTGTTCTTCACGCTGCTCTACCAACTCCTGGTCGGGAAGGAGCGCGGGCCGCGGCTGCCCACGCTCTTCCTTGCCCTTGGCATCGACCGGGTGAAGACGCTGATCACTTCGGGCTGATCGTGAAGGCCCGGACGCAGAGTGGTTCGTCGCTGAGCTTCTGCACGACCATCAGGCCACCGACGGCTGATCCCTTGGTGGTGCCCGCGAGGGGAATGCCGAACGTCGGCTGCTGACCGAACGGCTCGCCGACGGTGAGCTTCGTCGGCGGCTCGATCCACTGCTTGATCAGGAGCGGCAGCACTTGCTTCGCGCTCGCGCAGCCGAGTGCTGTCGCCGCGGCGGAGTTGTTCGCGTTGAGTTGGGCGACGAAGCGCCTGGCGAGCTCCACCGCGCTCTCGGCCGGCTTGACCGGCGGCCGAACGGACGGGGTGACCGGTGGCTTGGCCGTCGGCGGCTTCACCGTCCGGGTCGGCAGCGGCGCGGGAATGGACCGCTCCGGCGTCGGACTGCTCGCCGGGGGCGCGACCGACGTGGCCGGTCCGGGATCAGGGGCCGCTTCGCCGTCACCCGAGACCAGCCCGAAGGCGAGCACACCGCCCACACCCAGCACGGCGAGCAGAAGGACCAGCATCAAGATGATGATCAGCCCGGCCCGGTTCTTTCGGGGCGGCTGACCATAGGGCGGCGCAGCCTGTCCGCCCGGAGCGTAGTTGCCCGGTTGATATCCCTGCGGATGGTATGGCTGCGACTGCCGGCCGGAGTTCTGGCCGGGCTGATCCTGCGGTCGAGGATCCTGCGGACCGGACGGTGGGTAGCTCACAGCACTCAGTGTCGCAGCGAGAGGTCCACTTCACTCCTTGCCGGACGCAACCCCGGCCGTCGCCGCTTCCGTATTGAGGAGGACAAGGGAGAGTGGGGGCGCGATGGTGGACCGGGACCAGGAGTATGTCGAGTTCGTCGAGGCGGCGAGTGCGTCGCTGCGGCGGACCGCGTTCCTGGTGTGCGGCGACTGGCATCGCGCCGACGACGTGGTCCAGGACGCCCTCTACAAGCTGTACCTGGTCTGGCCCCGGGTGACGCGGGCGGGGAACCCGCTCGCCTACGCACGCCGCGTCGTCGTCAACGCGGCCGTCGACACCGGTCGGCGTCCTTGGCGCCGTGAGGTGCCGACCGGTGACCTGCTCCCGGATCGAGCCCGGTCGGGCGACCATGCGGCCGACCACGCCGACCGTGACGAAGTCCTCGCCGCGCTGAGTCAGCTCGGGCCGCGTCAGCGCGCCTGCGTGGTGCTCCGGTACTACGAGGATCTCTCCGTCGAGCAGACGGCCGAGGCCCTCGGCTGCTCGCCGGGAACGGTGAAGAGCCAGGTGTCCCGCGGCCTCGAGACTCTCCGGCACGCGATTGACCGGGCCCGGCAGATCGGCCGGATCCGGTGAAGGGGAACGAGATGGAAGACCTCCAGGATCTCGGCGCCGAGCTGCACCGGCTGGCGGGCACCGATCCGCTGGCTCCGATCGACTCGTCAGCGCTGCTGGCCCGCGGTCGCCGGAGCCGGCGCAAACGGCGGCTGTTCTCGTTCGGCGCGGTGGTGACCGGCATCGCCGCCGTCGCGATCGCCGCCGCCCTGCTGCCGAATGTCGGCATCGCGAACGATCGGCCGGACGTCGCCGACACTCCGGCGACGGACCAGAGCGCGCAGCTCTTCAGCCCGGTCCCGGGTATCCCTCGCGGCGAGGAGGGTGCCGGCCAGCAGTTGACCATGGCCGAGGTGAGCCGGCGGTGCGAACTGCGCTATCCAGGGATCAGGCGGACGCTGCCGAAGGGCCAGTGGTCGTCGGGAGACACAGCGCCGTACGTGCTGCGGACGGGGGATCGCTTCCTCGCCTGCACGATTCCGGGCGGCGACAAGCCCTCGGAGAAGCTGGTCGCGGCCGCTCGGCGGGATCCGCTGCCGGCCGGCACGACCGAGCAGTTGCGCAACTGCTCGATCGTGTTCTGGACCGACCTGACGAAGTGGCGGGTGGTGGCGTCGGCGACGGCGGCCGGAGAATCGGTCAACCTGGTGGCGGTGTCGCCGTCGGGTCGCAAGGTCGTCGCGTGCGAACTCGGTCCGACCTTCGGCGATCACGCGGCTCCGCTCGGTCTGGGACCGAGGATCGACACGATCGACGGCTTCGTCCGGCAGGCTCCCGAGGCGTTGGTCCGGGGTGGCGCGATCTGCCCGGGGGTTCCGTGCCGGGGCGCCTGGTACCACGGCATGGGCCGGGTGGCGCCGAACATCGCCAGGATCCGGATCGATCCGGACGGAGACGGCCCGGTCCATGACGTGAAGGTGACCGACGGCTGGTTCGCTCTGTCCTGGCTGAACACCGAGGCGACCCAGCACGCCGACGGCAGCATCATCAGCTACGACGAGGCCGGCAACGTGCTGGCGACCGTCGCCCTCTGAGCGTCAGCTGGTCTGACCCGTCGGCATGATGGTGATCTGCTGGAGGTTCGCCCGCGGCGGCAGGGTGGCCAGGAAGCCGACGGTCTCGGCGATGTCCTGCGGGGCGAGCCACTCCAGCGCCTCCCTGGCTCCCGCCAGCCACTCGACCGTGGCCTCGTCGGTGACGTGGCTCTGCAGTTCGGTGCTGACGAAGCCTGGCTCCAGCGCCGAGACCCGGACGTTCTTCGGGCCGAGCTCGGCGCGCATCTGCCGGGACAGGTGCGTGACGTAGGCCTTCGTTCCGCAGTACACCGCGAAGTTCGGGTAGATGTTCTGCGCCCCGATCGACGAGGTGTTGATCAGGTCGGCGACACCGCGCTCGGCGGCCGCGGCGGCCAACTGCGGGGTGAAGGCACCGATGGCGTTCATCAGGCCGGTGATGTTGAGGTCGATCTGACGCTGCCACTGGTCCGTGGCCAGCTCCTCGATCGGGCCGGCCAGCATCACGCCCGCGTTGTTGAAGAGCAGGTCGGCGCCGCCGAGCTCGGCCGCCACCCGGTCTGCGGCCGACCGCACCGCGGCGGCATCCGTCACGTCGACGGCGATCGCCAGGGCGGTACCGCCATCCTTCTCGATCCGGGCGACCAGCTCGTTCAGCCGGTCGGTCCGCCGCGCCAGTACTGCGACGCTCGCGCCCAGCGCGGCCAAGTGCTCGGCCGTGGCTTCGCCGATACCGCTGGAGGCGCCGGTGATGACGGCCACGCGGCCGGTGAGGGACTTGGACATGGAAACACCTTCCGAAGTTGGGGGATCGCGGCTCTCAGCCGCCACTCCAGAACATCAGTCCGGAGCGCCGTTCGGGGGCCTCGAGCGGGCCCCGCGCAGGCAGGTACTGAGAGGGCCACCCAGCAGTGCGGCAAGCGGTACCTGGCTGACTCACACTGGGTCTATGGACCGCAGTAGCGAGCTTGCCGACTTCCTGCGCACCCGGCGCGCCCGGATCACGCCGGACCAGGCCGGGTTGCCAGAAGACGGCCGCTCCCGGAGGGTGCCTGGACTACGCCGTGACGAGGTCGGGCGCCTGGCCGGCGTGAGTACGGAGTACTACACCCGGCTGGAGCAGGGCCGCGGTGGTAGTCCTTCACCTGAAGTCGTCGAGGCCCTTTGCCGTGCACTCCAGCTCAATCTCGGTGAACGCGAGCACCTCACCGATCTGCTCGCCCGGCCCACACCAGCCCGTCGTACTCCGGTCGCGCCGCAGCGGGTCCGCCCCGGCCTGTACCTGATGCTCCAGACCCTGGAACAGGTCCCTGCCTTCATCGTTGGGCGGCGTACGGACGTGCTGGCCGCGAACCGCCTGGCGCGCGCTGTCGTGACCGACTTCGACGCGCTCCCCGCCACGAAGCGAAACCTTGCCCGCTACTACCTCCTGGACCCCGAGGCCCGTGAGCGTGTCGGCGACTGGGAACGAATCGCCGCCGAGACCGTCGCCATGCTCCGCCTGGACGCGGGCCGCTACCCCAACGACCGGCGGCTGGCCGACCTCGTGGGCGAGCTCACCTTGCAGTCGCCGGAGTTCAGCACCTGGTGGAACAACCACCACGTACTGCGCCGCACCCACGGCAGCAAGCTCTACCACCACCCGGAGGTCGGGGAGCTCCACTTCTCCTACGAGGCGCTCCAACTGCCCGACGACCCGGACCAGATCCTGTGCGTCTACAACGTCGAGCCGGGCTCTGCCACCGCGGAAGCCCTGCGGCTGCTGAGCAGTTGGAGCCTGACTAGCTGATCAGACAGAGTGTTCAGGCCAGGCGGTGTTCTTCGAGCCAGGTGGCGGCTCGGCGCTTGGAGGCCCGGGAGAGCCAGGCGTCCTGGATCACCTCGGTCAGCTCCGCACAGCTGAGCTCGCCGAGCCGGCTGGCGCGGACGAGGACCGACAGATGCCCGGCGAAGTGCGGAGTGGTGAAGAACGGGTTGCTCTCGTCCGAGACCAGGGCGAGCTTGTCCTCCTCGGCCGGCACCCAGATGACGATGACGTCGTCGTAGCGCTCGCCGGTGTCGGGGTCGAAGGCGTCGGGTCGCGGCGTCCGGAAGAAGACGAACGACTTGCCACCGACCTGGTAGACCTTGTTCTCCCCGCCACCCTGCTCGACCGTGACGTGAGGCATGCCCGACGCGACCTCGTGCACATCGGCAACCTTGGCCTTCCGACTCCTCGCCACGACCGCAGTCTAGAGGCGGTCTGCTGCCCCCGGCGGACGGCTGGGGAGGTGGATGGTGAAGGTCGAGCCGTGCGACGGCCGGCTGGTGACGGTGATGGTGCCGTCGTGGGCTTCGACCAGGTGCTTGGTGATCGCCAGGCCGAGTCCGCTGCCGCCGGTGGTCCGGCTGCGGGAGTGCTCGACCCGGTAGAAGCGGTCGAAGAGGTGCGGTAGATGCTCGGCCGCGATCCCGGTGCCGTTGTCGACGACGGTCAGGTTGTACCCGTCACCAACCCGCCGTACGCCGACCACCACCTTTCCCTCGGCCGCGGTGAACCGGATGGCGTTGGAGACCAGGTTGCCCAGCGCCTGCCGGATCCGGGCGTGGTCCACGACGGCCGGCGCCGGCCCTGGAGCCTCGGCGATCAGGGCGACTCCGGCGGCTTCAGCGGCAGGCCGGTGGGCCGCGACGACCTGCTGAGCCAGGTCGGAGAGATCCCGCAACTCCGGATGCACCCGCAACTTGCCCGCATCCGCCAGAGCCAGGTCCTGCAGATCCACCACCAGTCGTTCGAGTAGCCCGGCCTCCTCCAGCAGCGACGTCACCAGCTCCCGGTCGAGCGGAACCACGCCGTCCTCGGAGGCGACCAGGTAGCCCTTGATGTTCGCGAGCGGAGTACGGAGTTCGTGCGCGACGTCGCTGACCATCGCCTTGCGCTGGTGGTCGTGGTGCTGGATCGACTCGGCCATCGCGTTGAAGGCATGCCCGAGCCGGGCCACCTCGTCCCGCCCGGTCACCGGGACTCGGGCTGCGTGATCCCCGTTCGTCATCCGCTGGGCCGCCCCGGTGAGAGCAAGGATCGGCCGGACCAGGCGCCGCCCGGCGAACACCATGACCAGAGCCGCGATCAGGAGCACGCCGAGCGCTGTGGCCGCAGTACGGGCCAGGCCTTCGCCGGAGAAGACGTTGAAGCTGTTCTTGGCGCCGAGATAGAGCCGCGCCTCGGGAGCGACGTACGGTGCGAACGCCTCGGTGCGGGCCGTCGCCACGCAGTCGGTGAAAGTATTCGTCAACGCCGTCTTGTCGACCGGAGTGACGACCTGGAGACCGGCGACCTGGCTGAGGTCGTACTTCTCCCCAGCCGCGTCGAGGCAGTCGGTCGCCCGGCGGACCTCGTCGTCGTTGACCTTCTTCGCCTTCGCGCTCGGCGCGTAGAGGCCCGCGGGCAAACACGGATCCGACTGGAGCGTGGTCGCCTTGGGGTACCCCATCACGGTGGTTCCGTCGGCTGTCTCGCCGATCTCGACGGACACCTGGGGAGCGCCGCCGACACCGGTGACGACCGTCGCCTTCTTGTCCTGCGCCTGCCAGCAGGCCGCGGCCTTGTCCGCCAGCGCATCCCGCTGCCGCTTCTCCTCGTCGGTCAGACCCCACTCCTGGGATCCGCCGTACCGGCTGCCGATCGCGACCCCGGCCCTCGCTGTCTTCCAGGGCGGGGCCTCCACCACGTCGAGCTTGCTGACCGCGCTCACGAACATCCCGTTGCCCTGCTGCTTGGCGTTGATTGTTGCCGCCGGCACCGAGGGCAGCTCCGGACCGGCGCCGAGCATCCGGGCCGAGTCGGCGATCACCGTGCCGTCCGTCTCGGTCAGGGCGATCCGCCGGCCGGACTCGTCGGCCATCGACCTGACCAGTTTGTCGACGCCCGCCCAGGTGGCGTGGTCGGCGGCGTACTCGGTGAGGCGGCCGTAGATGTCGCCGTCGACCTGGAGCTGGGAGGTGTTCGCGTCGAGCTCGCCCTGGAGCTTCTCCGAGGTGCTGTAGGTGGCGATCACGGCGGTGGCGATCACCGCGCCCAGGGCCACCGCCAGCGAGAGCCCGAGAAATCTGACCAGGACGCTACGACGCATCGGAAGCCACCACCTTGTCCGCGAGCTTGTAGCCGACGCCGTACACGGTCTTCAGGTACGCCGGGCTGGCCGGCGCGGGCTCGATCTTCTTGCGCAGGTTCATCACGTGCACGTCGATCGTCCGGTCGAACACGTAGTGGTCGAACCCGAAGGCGTGCTCCAGCAACTGCTGCCGGGAGAACGCGCGGCCGGGGGAGGCGGCCAGGCAGGCGAGGATCTTGAACTCGGCCGGGGTGACCTCGACGAGTTCGTCCTCCAGCCGTACCTCGTGCCGGACCGGGTCGATCTCGAGCCCGCCGACCCGGTACACCTCGCCCTCGGCCCGGCTCCGGGTCCGGCGCAGTACGGTGCGGACCCGGGCGACGAGTTCGCGCGGGTTGTACGGCTTGGTCAGGTAGTCGTCGGCGCCCAGGTCGAGGCCGAGCAGCAGGTCGTCCTCGGTGGACCGCGCGGTGAGCATGATGATCGGGACATCCCGACCAACGGCACCGTCGGCCCGCAGTACGCGGCAGACGTCGAGGCCGTCGACCTTCGGCATCATCACGTCGAGCACCAGCAGGTCGGGGCTGCGCCGGCGGGCCTCGTCGATGGCGGCCCGGCCGTCGTGCACGACGACGGTCAGATGGCCCTCTCGCTCGAGATAGCGTCGGATCAGCTCCGCCTGCTTCCGGTCGTCTTCGGCGACGAGAATCCGGGCTGGCATGCCCCTCACTGTCCACGATCTTGATGAGATTTCGATGAAGATCGGCTGAGAGCATCGGGTGCTGATCGGTCCTTCACAGGTTCTTCACGGCCCGCCCGCCACGCTCCACGGCATGAAGAACTCACGCAAAGCACCAGTGCCCCGCGTCGGACCACTCGCGCTGGTCGCCGTTCTGGCGCTGGCCGGCTGCGGGATCGTCAACAGTCCGGCGGCGGACAAGGAACCGACCGAGAGCGACGGAAAGAGCCCGCTCGCGGAGTACATGGGCGAAGGGTTCATGAGCAGCGCCGGCGGCGGGATGATGCGGGCGACCCGGATCGGCGGCGGTCAGGAGTCCTCCGAGGAGCAACTGGCCAAGCAGCGCAAGGTCGAGGACGCGACCGCCAAGTGCATGCAGGCGGCCGGCTTCCAGTACGTCGCGGTGCCGCCGGAGTCGAACCCGAAGTCCAAGTTCGACGACGCCTTCAACCTGCCGCCGGACAAGTTCGCCGAGCAGTACGGCTACGGCATCAGCACGATCGACTGGTCCAAGCCGGGCGGCGAGGACGACGACAACCCCAACACCAAGATCCGCAACGCGCTGTCGGCGACCGCCAAGAAGGCCTACGACAAGGCGCTGAACGGTCCGCACGCGACCGGCGACGGCAACGTGGTGGCGGTGCCGGCCGACGGCAAGGGCAACAACGAGGTGACCGACATGGGCTGCCGCGGCAAGGCGGCCGAGGAGGTGTTCGGCAAGGGCGAGAACAAGCTGGACGACTTCAAGAAGTTCGAGTCCCTGTTCAAGGACCTGGAGGCGCTGCGCAAGCGGATCGACGCCGACCAGCGGGTGGTCGACGCCACCTCGGCCTGGGCGGACTGCCTCGCCGATGCCGGGCACGCCGGCTTCAAGAAGGTTGCCGAGCCGCGGGACAAGATCGGCAAGAAGCTGGAAGAGCTGACCGGTGCGGGCAAGGGGAAGGGCAACCCGGGCGGGCCGGCGGTCATCACCGGACCGCCGTCGTTCGACAAGGTCGACGCCCAGAAGCTCGCCGACCTGCGCAAGGAGGAGATCGAGCTGGCCAAGGCCGACCAGGGCTGCAAGTCGAAGGTGTACGACGAGCCGTACAAGAAGGCGCAGTACGAGCAGGAGAAGGAGTTCGTGACCGCGAACAAGACTCAGCTCGAGCAGTACCGCGACGCGGTGTCGGAGCGATGACCGCTTCACCCAAGTCCCGTCGGAGGGTGTTGGTCGGGGTGTCCGCGGTGGCCACGCTCTCGCTGGGCGTGGGCGCCGCCGCGGGCAGCCGGTTGATGTCGCCGGAGGACGCAGCCGCCAAGACAGCGCCGCCGAAGGCCTCCCAGATCACCGTGCCGGTGGAGAAGAAGGCGTTGTCCAGCAAGGTCGTCGCTCGCGGCGACACCTCGTTCGACGGAGCGGTGAACGTGCGGATCGAGACCAGCAGCCTGAAGACGCCGGCCGTGGTGACGGGGAAGGTGCCGAAGGTCGGGTCGACGATCCAGGAGGGCAAGGTGCTGCTGGAGATCGCCGGTCGCCCGGTGATCGGCCTGGCCGGAGTACTGCCGATGTATCGCTCGCTGGCGCCGGGCTCCAAGGGCCCGGACGTGCTGCAGTTGGAGCAGACCCTCGACCGGCTCGGCTACGACCCGGGCACCGTCGACACGAAGTACGACAGCAGTACTGCGCGCGCGGTCGAGGAGCTCTACGAAGCGGCGGGATACGAGGCGCCCGAGCCCGATGAGCAGCTCAGCCAAGCCGTGGAGGGCGCCGACAAGGGCGTTGACGCGGCCAAGAACGCGCTTCGGCAGGCACAAGCTGCCCTCAAGCAGGCCAAGGCCGGCCCAGGCAAGGGTGACACCTCGGTCCAGCAGGGCGCGGTCGACGACGCCGAGGAGAATCTGGCCGACGCTCAAGAAGCTCTGAACGAGGCCCAGTTCAAGGCCGGTACGCCGTTGCCAGTGGCCGAGGTGGTCTTCATCAAGACGCTGCCCCGCCGGGTGGACGACGTGAAGGTCGAGCGCGGCGGCACTGTGAACGGCGTGGTGATGTCGGCCAGCGGTGCCTCGCTGGTGGTCACGGTGAAGGTCGATGCCGCCACCAAGGAACGGCTCAAGGCCGGGATGCCGGCCAGCCTCGACCTCGGCGACGGCACCCTCGTGCCCGCCACGGTCCGCCGGATCACCCGCACCGCGGACCAGTTCGACGTGGTGGTCGCGCCGAAGTCGCTCACCGCCGCCCAGTTGGAACGCCTGCGCGAGGCGAACGTGAAGGTCACCATCCCGGTCAAGAGCACCAGTGGCAAGGTGCTCGCCGTCCCGGTCGCCGCGTTGTCGGCCGGTTCCGACGGCGGTTCCCGCGTTGAGGTACTGCGGGACGGCAAGGTCGAGCTGATCCCGGTCACGGTCGGGCTGTCGGCGGACGGATACGCCCAGGTGACGCCGTCCGGCGACGCCCAGTTGACCGAGGGCGACCAAGTGGTGGTCGGACGATGACCGCGACGGCGGTGGCGCTGCCGGCACCGGTGGTGGAGATGATCGGGGTGCGGCGCTTCTTCCCCGGGCCGCCCGAGGTGCAGGCGATCCGGGAGGTCGATCTGACCATCGGACAGGGCGAGTACCTGTCCATCGTCGGCCCGTCCGGCTCCGGCAAGTCGACCTTGTTGCATCTGCTCGGGCTGCTCGACAACCCGACCGGCGGGATCTATCGGCTGGACGGCGTCGACACGCTCAGCCTGCGCGAGCGGCGCCGCGCAGTACTGCGGGGTGAGCGGATCGGGTTCGTCTTCCAGTCGTTCCACCTGCTCGATCACCGCACGGTGCTGGAGAACGTCGCGCTCTCGATGGTGTACGTCGGTGTGCCGCGGCGCGAGCGGATGGCGCGAGCCCGGGTGGCGCTGGAGCGGGTTGGGCTGGCTCACCGGATGGACTTCGGGCCGTCCACGCTCTCGGGTGGTGAACGGCAGCGGGTGGCGATCGCCCGGGCGCTGGTCGCTGAACCGAGTCTGCTGCTCGCGGACGAGCCGACCGGAAACCTGGACAGTGCCAATGCGGAGGCGATCCTCGAAGTGTTCGACGAGTTGCACCACGAGGGCATGACGCTCGCGGTGATCACCCACGACGACCACGTCAGCCGCCGGGCCCAACGCCAGGTCCGCATCGTCGATGGGACCCTCCAGTGGTAACCCCCCAAGCAGGCCCCCCGGATCCCGCCGGCGGGCCGTCCACTTCCCGCCCCACCCGGCTCCTTCGCCGGGCTCGCCTCGCCCTCGCCGGTGTGGTCCGCCGAGCCTCCGGCTCCGGCAGGCGGCCAGCCTCACCCACCGCTGGCCCCGCCGCTCCACCCGCCGGACTGCGCCGCCGTCGGCGGTGGCGGGCGTCGGCGGACGCGGCGCCCGGCCGGGAGCGCCGCGGGCGCAAGCGGCGGCTTGCCACCGGGCCCGCAGTACGGGATTTGCTGGATGAGGCGCTGGCCGGCGTGGCGGCTCGGCCTACGCGGTTGGTGCTGACCACGCTCGGCACAGTGCTCGGAATCGCAGCCTTGGTAGGAACGGTAGGACTAGGGCAGACAGCAGCCGGGCAGATCACCCAACGGTTCGACCTCGCCGCCGCCACCCGCGTCGTCGTCGCACCGGACGACAAGGGCGAGGGCGAAGCCGCGGCACAACTGCCCTGGGACGCACCCGACCGCATCGCCCGCCTCAACGGCGTCGACGCGGCCGGCACCGTGAGCCAACTCGACGTCGGCGACGACCTGGTCCGGAGCGTCAGCGGGCTGGAGGGCCAGAAGAACGGCCACGCCCTCCAGGTGATGGCGGGATCACCCGGCCTCTTCGACGCGGTCCGGGGAAGCCTGCGCACCGGCCGGTTCTTCGACGCCGGCCATGATCGGCGCGCGGACCGGGTCGTCGTCCTGGGCAAGCACGCGGCGGAGCGGCTCGGGATCAACCGGGTCGACTCCCAGCCGGCCGTCTTCATCGGCGACCAGGCGTACACCGTGATCGGCATCCTCGAGTCGGTCAGCGGCAAGGCCGAACTGCTGGACGCGGTGATCATGCCGAACGGCACCGCCAAGCTCGCCTACGACCTGACCGCACCGGACGCGCTCGAGATCCGTACCGCGGTCGGTGCCGCCCAGTTGATCGCCAAGCAGGCGCCGATCGCGATCGCACCGAACAACCCGAGCGCTTTGACGGTGGACGCGCCACCGACGCAGGGCGGAGTACGCAAGGGCGTGGAGTCCGACCTGAACGCGCTGTTCCTCCTCCTCGGAGCGGTCGCGCTGCTGGTCGGCGGTCTCGGCATCGCCAACGTGACCCTGCTCTCCGTGCTGGAACGCATCTCGGAGATCGGCCTGCGCCGCGCTCTCGGAGCGGCTCGCCGGCACGTCGCGGCGCAGTTCCTGGTCGAAAGCGTGATCGTCGGCTTCCTCGGCGGCCTACTAGGTACTGCGGTCGGCGTTCTGCTGACCGTAGGCGTCTCGTGGATGCGCGACTGGACGCCGATCCTCGACAACCGGCTGACCTTCGGAGCTCCGCTGCTGGGTGCGCTCATCGGCCTCATAGCTGGCACCTACCCCGCCTGGAAGGCCTCGGCCATCCAACCGATCACCGCCCTGCGCGGAACCTAGTGTTCTAGGCCGGCAGCGGTTCCTTGGCGGAGAAGTGGGAGTACGCGAAGGCGGTCAGGAGGAAGCCGAGCACCACGAACGTGAGGACCGGGTAGGACTTTCCGTCGTCGGGCAGGATGACGGCGCCGAGGGCGGCGGCGGAGACCTGCCCGACGTTGAAGATCATGTCGTAGAGGGAGAACACGCGGCCCCGGTAGACGTCGTCGAC